>CAZSPP010000017.1:0-20952 GCA_964608845.1 uncultured archaeon
AACCATTAAATACCTTTCCAAACTATCTTTAAATATGGGGAAAGTGGAGGATTACATTAGAAAGAAGCTAGAAAAAGAAAAGCTTCATTTTTCATTAATAGATCCTGATCCAGAAAAGATCACAAAAGAAAAAATAAAAGATATATGCGAAGCATTGAAAAACACAAAAACAGATGCAATATTAGTAGGTGGATCAAGCGGAGTAAAAAATAGCTTTTTGGATGAAGCCATAAAAATTATAAAAGAGACTTGCTCTATTCCAGTGATATTGTTTCCAGGAAATGCATCGACAGGAATATCAAGATATGCAGATGCTATTCTATTTCTTTGTTTAATGAATGCAAAAGATGTTACTTTTACTACAAAGATGCAAGCAATGGGTGCTATGCTTGTAAAAGAATATAACATAGAGCCAATTCCAACAGGATATATTATCATAGAACCAGGAATGAAAGTTGGAGAAAATGCAAATTTAATAAAAAGAAACGAAATAGACAAAGCTTTAAGCTATGCATTAGCTTCACAATACATGGGAATGAGATTGGTTTATTTAGAAGCCGGCTCTGGAGCTTATGAGCATGTGCCAAAAGAAATGATTTCTAAGGTAAAAAATAACATTGAAATACCTCTTATAGTAGGTGGTGGAATTAAAAGTGAAGAACAAGCTATAGAATGCTTAGAAGCAGGAGCAGATATTATTGTAACAGGAAATATAATAGAAAAGGATTTGGAAAAGGCAACAAAAATTATAGAAGCTGTAAAAAGCTTTTAGCTTTTATATAATCTCAACCTCTTTTAATATTTCCCTCGCCTTTTTCTCATCTATTTCTATTTCATTTAATATTGTATATCTATCTCTTACATTTTTTGCATTTACCAATGCCTTAACCAAAATATCTTCTTCTATTCCTATTTCTTTTGAATTTGTTGGCAATCCTATTTCAATCATTTTTTCTTTTATTAATTTCCAATCAATCCCTTGAAGATAGCCCATTATTATTGATCCTAAAGCACACTGTTCGCCATGCAAAGCATTTGATCCAAGCTCATCTAATGCATGAGAAAAATTATGCTCGCTCCCTGAGCATGGTCTTGAGGAGCCATAAATATTCATTGCAAATCCTGAGCATATCAAACTCCATAATAAAATTTCCATTCCATGAGATGTTTTTTCTCTTATTTCTTTTGTATGAGCCATTACGCTTCTCGCTGATAAAAGAGAAAGCTCTGCAACTGTTGTATGAAACCTTTCATTTATTTTCTTAGAAGCAATCTTCCAATCTTCAACAGCAGTTATATTTGAAATTAAATCTCCGTATCCAGATGCAATATGTCTATAAGGTGCTTTTTTTATTGTTTGTAAATCTCCTATGATTGCTATTGGTTCAGATGCTTCTTTTGATATCCTTTTTCCATTTGAGCTTATTGATGCTCGAGAAGAAACTACACCATCATGAGATAAAACTGTAGGAAAAGCTATCCATGGCTTTTTTGAAAGAAATGCAGAATATTTAGCTATATCAATACTTCTTCCTCCCCCCAAACCAATAACAAAATCTTTTTCATTTATTTCATTGCTTATTTTTTTGATAATGTCCTCTTCTTTTGAAGAATCATCTACTAAAATATAATTAAAATCAAAATCGCTTGATATATTATCTTCTATCTTATTTCCCAAAATATTTTTTACCGTTTTTCCGCAAATTATACTAAATCTTTCTCCTATTTTCAAGCTCTTTAAAAATTCATCTAAATGAGGAAAAATATTTTCTTCTATAAGTATTTTGTATGGAAGGTTTACAAGCATCTTCCCACCAAAAATACTTATCTTAAGATCATTAAATATAAATCAATAATCGAAAAATTTTCAAAAAATAAAGTAAAAACCAAAGCTATGAAAAATGCTATTCCAAACCTTACACCTTCTTTTATTAAAACATACTTCTTCTCTTTCCTTATCTTTTCTAATTCTTCTTGTGTAATCCCAACCCAAACTTTTGATTTTAGTAATACATCACCAACTTTTAGTTTTGATGTTGGTATTCTTTTTATGAAAACCGTCTTTTCTAAAACCTTAGCATAAACAACAAAAAGAAATAATAAAGCATATAAACCGAAAAGAAAGAAGATTAGATTTATAATTGAAAGAGAGAAACTAAAAATCATGAAAAAAATAAGCATCTTAACAAAAAAATCTTCTTCTACCTTTTTCTTAAACTCTAACAAAACCCTTTTATTCAAAATGGTTATAAAAATAACATAGATTATTACCCAAACGGCTCCGAAAACAAAAAGATTAAATATAAAATTTATTGCCTGGCTTATTCCAAAAAATGGCATGGAATATCCTATAGCTCCGAGAAGAGCTGCATCTCCACCTCCCCATTGACCTAATTTGTAAAGAATAAACCCAAAAACTGAAAATAAACTTCCTAAAAAAATAGAAAGAATAAAAGGATAAGAATCTCCAAAAGAAAGCATGTAAACAAACCAAGAAAAAATTCCTAAGGAAGCTATTAAAAATGGTATTTCGTCTGGAATTTCAGTTGTTTTTAAATCCCATAAACCTGCTATTAAAGATCCGATTAAAGAAATTGCTTGGTTGAAAAACAAAAATGCATCTTGCATAATATTCACATTAAATATTTTATTGATTTAAAGTAATTTAAGGGCTTGGAAAAAATTTAATACTATAAATATTAAGAATTTATTAACTGCGAAATCCAAAGTGAATAAGATGGTACCGGTGCATATAGGGATAATTCCTGACGGAAACAGAAGGTTTGGAAAAAAATATAATCTAAGCCTAGCAGAAGCTTATGAATGTGGAATAAACAAATTAAAAGAGGTTATGGAATGGAGCAAAGAGATTGGAATAAAAATATTAACTGTTTGGAGCTTCTCTACTGAAAATATAAATAGAAATTTTTTTGAAAAAAGAATCTTTTTTTCATTGCTGAAAAAGAAAGCTGAAGAGGCTTTAAATTCTGATGAATTTGAAAAAAATGAAATAAGATGCAGATTTATAGGAAAGCTTTCTTTGCTTCCTTCATCGTTAACAAAAATTCTTAAAAAGATTGAAGAAAAAACAGAAAAATACAAAAAATTTAATTTAAATGTTGCAATAGGATATGGTGGTAGACAAGAAATTATAGATGCTTGTAATAAAATTATCAAATCTGGAATAAAAAGAGTCAACATAAATAATTTCAGAAAATTTTTATATACGAATGGAATTCCTGATCCTGAGTTAATAATAAGGACTTCAGGAGAATATAGACTATCAGGATTTTTGCCGTGGCAAACAGTATATTCAGAGCTTATATTTCTCAAGCCACTTTGGCCAGAATTAACAAAGGAAGATTTCATAAATGCAATAAAAGAGTTTGAAAACAGAGAAAGAAGATTTGGAAGATAATTTTTAGAAGAATTTTATTCAATCCTCAATAATTTTTCCTTTTATTTTAACAAGTTTTGCATTTCTATTATATTTTTTTATTGTTATTATATCCCCTTCCTTAATCTTCAAAATATTTGTATCATTATCAGCAGTAAGAAAACCATTACCTCTTGAGATATAAACCTTTATTTTCATGTTTCTCTTAAAGAATTCATTAATAAATATTGGTTGTATTCTTTCTGTTGGATTGTTAAAAGCTATTCCAATTCCTTCTCTAAAAACTTTTCCTGTTATAGATTTGAAATAACCAGAAGAACCATATGGCGTTGAAACAACAATTCCATCCCCTATTACATTCTTTTTTATCTTGCTGTTTATTTTTAGAGAAAATCTTAATGCATATGGTGGCTTATAATGAATGTTTATGTCATTTATTCCTATTTTAATGCTTTTCTTATTTTTATTCAAAAATGCAGCAATCTTAGGTATTTGTAAAATATTATATTCTTTATCCAAGATTTTTTCAATCAATCTATCAAACCTTATTTTTCTCAAATCTCCTTTCCATTTAATAAAAATTTTAGGAACTTCTGGAAGCTTTCTTTCTGCATAGAATAATGTCCCATCCCCTCCAACACAAATCGCGAAATCTGGCTTTTTCTCTTTAATTTTTGAATTATAAAAAATTATATCTTCCTCAAAATTTCTTGAGAATTTTTTTATTAAATTTTTTATGGTTTCACTATCCCTACCAAAAACACAAATAATCATACTAATCTTTATGCTTTCTTGCAAGATATTTATACACAGAGTTAGCAGCAATAGCACCTTCTGCAGCAGCAGTTATTATTTGATCTAATCTATTACTTCCTGTAGTTATATCACCTGCAGCAAATAATCCTTCAACATTTGTTGACATATCTTCTTTTACTACAACCCTTCCATCTTCAGAGATTTCTGCACCAAGCTCTTCTGCAAATAAAGAATTTGGAACATAACCAAATTCTACAAATATTCCATCCAATTTTAATCTTGTTTTTTCTCCTGTTTTTGTATTCTCTAAAACAACTTCTTCTAACTTTTCTTCTCCAATAAGATTACAAACAATCATATTATAAATTATTTCAATATTTTTTGCTTTCTGAATCTTAGAAATAAGAATAGGCTCAGATTTCAATTTATCTCCTCTATATATAATGTAAACCTTTTTAGCAATTTTTGATAATAGTATAGCTGTGGCTGCAGCTGAATTTGCCCCTCCCAAGACACCAACAACCTTATCCTTAAAAAAATTCGCATCGCATGTTGAGCAATAGCTTATTCCCTTTCCAACATATTTTTCCTCATTTTCAATTCCGAGCCTTCTTTTCTTACCTCCTAATGCATAAATTATTGCATCTGATACAAACTCATTTCCTGAGGTTATGACCTTAAATTCATTTCCTACTTTTTCAACCTTTTTTATTTCATCATAAATTATCTCTGCCCCCATTTTTTCAGCATGCTTTGTAAACTTTTGAAGAAGCTTTAAACCAGAAATTCTTAAAAATCCTGGATAATTTTCTATTTCTGGAGCTTCAGAAGCCATTCCCATATCTTTTCCTATTATTAATGTTTTTATTTTATATCTTGCTGCATATATTCCTGCAGATAAACCAGCAACCCCAGCACCCAAAATTATTAAATCATATTTATTTTTTTCCAAGTCTTTCACCTTAATCTATTATTCTCTTAACCTAAATTCTTTTCTATCCATCTTTTTATCATTCCTTCTGGAATCGCTCCAACAAATTCATCAACAACCTTCCCATTCCTAAAAAGTTTAACATTTGGCACAGATGAAATATTATACACTCTTGCCATTTTTTCTGCTTCATCTACATTTGCCTTTGCTAAAATAAATTTTCCTTTATATTCCTTTGCAATTTTTTCTAAGGTTGGTTTAAGAATTAAACATGGCATACACCAACTTGCCCAAAAGTCCACAACTACAGGCTTTTCATAAGATTTCTTTATGACCTTTTCCTCAAAATTTTTATCATTAACATCATATTCTATTTCCATTTGCTCACCTTTCTCTAAAAATTATAATTTGGATTCATAATTTTAAATTCCTATCCTTTCTTTTGCTATCTCTATTGCAACATCTCTTGTAAATTTTCCTAAGGATTCGCTTTTCTCAAGAATAAGCTTTGTGTTTTTTGTTATCTTTTCTTTAACCAAAGAAAACATTTCATTTTTACTCATGTGCTTATATTCTGCATAAGATGAAATTACTCCACCAGCATTTGCAATTATATCTGGAACTATTAATATTCCTTTTTCATAAAGTTTTCTTTCAATGTTTTCTTTTATCGGGATATTTGCACCTTCAACAATTATCTTTGCCTTTATTTTTTCATAATTTTCCTCATTAATCACATCTGAAACAGATGCTGGAATTAAAATATCTGTATCTATTTCAAATATTTTACTACTATCCAAAACCTTTGCTCCTGGGTAATTTATTACAGATCCTGTTGTTTTCTTAATATCAAGCAACTTTTCAACATCAAATCCCTCTGAATAATATGCAGCACCTTTACTATCACTTACAGCTATTATTTTTGCTTTATTTTCATACAAAAATTTTGCTGCAAAGCTTCCGACATTTCCAAAACCATCTATTGCTACTCTTACATTTTCAGCTTCTAAATTCCTAAAATCTAAGGCTATTAATGTAGCAATAGCTACTCCATAACCTGTTGAGCCAAATTCGTGTGGTAATCCACCCATATCAGCAGGCTTTCCAGTACATGAATCTAAGTTTCCATTAGCTTCTGCAAACCATCTCATCTCTTCTTCTCCTGTATTTACATCAGGGCCTGCAATATACAAGCTAGGACATAGTGGTTTCAAAGCTTTTGAAAAGGCTTGTATCAATCTCTTCTTTTCTTCCTTATCTTTTGTTGAAGAAGCTATTCCTGATTTTCCGCCACCAAAAGGCAAATCTGCAATAGCATTTTTAAAAGTCATTGCTCTAGCAAGTCTAAATACTTCCTCGGGAGTAACATTAGAAGTCATCCTTATTCCTCCTTTTGCAGGTCCTCTTTTTGTGTTATCTATTACCAAAACCCCTTTCAACCCTATCTTTTTATTATACACTTCAACAACAAGCTCTGGACCTATTTCATCTGCTTCAAAATGGAAATCTGATTTATTGCTCATAAAAATAAGTAAATAACAGGATCATTTAAATTATTTCGCTTTTCACTTTTTCACAATCTTCTTTTCAGCTATTTTTAGGTATTTTAATATTAGAAAAACTAGAACAGAGGAAAATATTGCTAATTCGTATTCTTTTAATCCAACTACAATTCCAAGAATAGCGCAAAACCATATTGATGAAGCAGTAGTTAATCCTTGAACATGCCTTCCATGAGCTATTATTGAACCACCAACAATAAATCCTATTCCTGTTACTATGGAAGCCAATATTCTTGTAAAATCTGTTGAAAACTTGTTTAAAGAGATTATTGTTAATAAGCAAGAAGTTATGCAAACTATCATGTGAGTTCTTAGACCAGCTGGTTTATGAGATATTTCCCTTTCAAAACCTATAAAAGCTCCTAATAAAGATGCTATTAATATGCTTAAAATATTTTGAATGTTAAAAGAAAATGATAAAAATTCTAGCATATTTTAATTATCTCTGAAGTATATTAAAATTTATGGAATTTTTTAAAAATCATATCAGAAAAGGAAAAAGCTCTTATATTGAAAAATATGAAGAAGCAAAAAAACTTGCTGAAAAGAATTATTCTATAAAAGAGATTGCAAATATTCTTGGTGTAAGCTATTCAGCTGTTTATCAATGGATAAAAAAGAGCAAAGAACCTAAGAAAGATAAAATCACTTTGTTTTATGAATTCCTTTCTAAAAACGGTCCCTCACCATTGGCTATAATAAGAAATAATTTTCCAAAACATTCTGAATTGTATAATTCAGCAATAAGCAGAGGTTTTAAAATAAAGAGATACAAACTTCCTCGGATATTCAAAGAATATTCAATATGGTATTATTTAGAAGGTCAAGAAAACTCTTTAAAAGAGAGGATAAAAATAATAATAGATAAAAGAGAGGAAATGAAAAATAAAATTGCAGAAGAAATTTTTGAAAGGTTAAAACCTATATGAAAAACGAGAAAAAAAGAATGAAAGAGGTTAAAATAAAAAAGAGGCTCAAATATAAACCAAATTTAGAAGATTATGAAAAAACATATAAGAAATTTTCTTGGAATAAAGCGATAAAAGATTTCTTTAAAGAAAAAAACAAAAATGCTGCTTATATTGCTTTGGATAAGCATATTTCAACATGGAAAAAGAATAAGGTTGCAATAATATGGGAGAATGAAAACGGAGAAGAAAAAAAGCTAAGCTATTTTGATTTATATAGATACTCAAATAAATTTGCAAACCTTCTTGAAGATCTTGGAATAAGAAAAAATGATAGATGCTTTATCTTTTTACCAAGGGTTCCTGAGGTAAACATATCATTTTTTGGAATTATAAAAACGGGAGCAATTGCTGGCAATATATTTGCAGCATTTGGTCCTGAAGGTTTGAGGGATAGATTAGAAAATAGTGAAGCAAGGCTTGTTGTAACAAATAGTGAATTAAAGAAAAGAATTTATGACGCTGATTTGAAAAAACTTGAATTTATCATAGATATTGACGGAGATATAAACAAAAATAGCAAATATCATGAAATAGATTATAAAGCTGAAATGAAAACAAAATCTGATAAATATAATACAAAAAATGTAAAGCTTGAAGATTCTTGTTTTATGCTATATACATCCGGAACTACAGGAAAGCCCAAAGGCATAGTGCATAGTCATAAAGCATTGGTTGTAGGAGCAACAACAGCAAAATGGGTTTTGGATTTGAAGGATGAAGATATATTTTGGTGTACAGCTGATCATGGCTGGGTAACAGGCACAATGTATGGAATTTTGAGTAGCGCATGCTTAGGAGCAACACAATTAATCTATGAAGGAAGGTTTGCAGCAGATAAATGGTATTCTTTGATAGAAAAGCATAGGGTAAATGTATGGTATACTGCTCCCACAGCAATAAGAATGTTAGCTAAGGAAGGAGAATTATACAAAAATTATGATTTCTCTTCTTTAAGACATTTATGCAGTGTTGGAGAGCCTTTAAATCCAGAACCAATAAAATGGGGTATTAAAGCCTTTGGTTTGCCTTTCCATGATACTTGGTGGCAAACAGAAACAGGAGCAATATTAATAGCAAATTATCCATGCATGCCAATAAAGCTTGGTAGTATGGGTAAACCAATTCCTGGAATAATTGCTGAGATTGTAGATGATAAAGGAAATGTTTTGAAAAACTATCAATTAGGAAATCTTGCAATAAAACCAGGATGGCCATCGATGATGAAAGAGATATGGAAAAATCCTGAAAAATATAAAAGTTATTTTGTTAATGGTTGGTACATAACAGGTGATTTAGCATATAAGGATAAAGATGGTTATTTTTGGTTTGTAGGTAGGGCAGATGATGTTATAAAAACATCTGGTGAAAGAGTCGGGCCTTTTGAAGTAGAATCTGCTTTAACATCACATCATGCTGTAGCTGAGGCTGCTGTTATTGGAAAACCAGATCCTTTAAGAGGAGAAATAATAAAAGCCTTTATAATTTTAAAGAAAGGCTATCAACCAAGTAAGGAATTGGAAGAAGAAATAAAACAATTTATAAAGAAAAAACTTGCGGGTCATGCCTATCCTAGAGAAATAGAGTTTGTTGATTCTTTACCAAAAACAAGAAGCGGAAAGATTGCAAGGCGTATATTAAAAGCAAAAGAGCTTGGATTAGAAATTGGTGACACAAGCACAATAGAAAATTATTGAAGATTTTGTTTCTCATCTGAAGAATTGAATAATAAAATTGATTAAAGTCAGCAAACCATAGATTTTAAAAATGTTAAAAAGAGGCTTATGAATATTATCTGAAATAAATTTCTCAATCTTCTAAAGTTTGTTGAGTATGCATTTGAGATAGAGAATAGTTAAAAAGTATTAAAACCTTCTAAAAATGAATAATAAATTTTAAGAGATATGAAGCTCCCCATATTATGAATGTTATTCCTGCAAAGAAATATATCCATGTAGTTACTTTTCCTGATGTTAATTTTATTTTAAGTGTAAAAAATGCTATCAAAAATATTAAAATTTCATCAAGCATGTAAAAGAAAATATATAATGCCATTAAGAAGAATTCATATAAAAATGGTAAATTCTTAGTTGCCAATATTCCTGTATAAAATAATGGTACAACAGCAGAGCAGGGAAATTCAACTACTGTAATAATAATTGAAAAAACTAAAATTGATAAAATAAGCAAAATAACCTTTGCTCCTGTTTTTTGCATTTCAGAAAATTTCTCAGAAAATCTTTTGAGAAGCTTATTTCCATATTTCATTTCGCATTGCGGTCCATGCTTTTTGAACCTCCAAAATTCTTTTAGAAAGTATATTCCTCCAATTATTCCAATAATTCCAACCAAAATTTCTAATGTTCCTATATATTTTCCTAGTATTTCGAAAACTCCATACCAAAAAAACATTAAAGCTCCGTAAACAATTGCAGTTACTAAAATATATGTACCTCCCATTGCTAATACAAGCTTTCTTGATTTCAATCCAATAACTAAACCTAAGATTATAATCAAAGCACCTAATGAACAAACATTAAAACCATCTATAAATCCTAACAAAATTGATAAAACTGGTAAGGAATATTTATTTACATCTCCTATAAATGGAATATTTGGTTGAATATTTTTTGGTTCGATTGTTTCATTTTTCAAGTGCTTTTCTATCATTTCAATTATTACTTTTCCTGTAGTTTCTTTTTTATCAAAGCCGATAATATAATCTCCTTTTTCCTTTCCTGAGCTTCTTATTATCGTTAATGGAACATAAATACACTCTTTTATTTCATTTATTCTACATAAATTGTCTCGTAACTCAATATTTTTTGGATCTTCTATTACATACTTCAAAAATTTAACTTCTGGGTAATTTCCTTCTATCTCTTTTAAAAATTCTAGCTCTTTTTCACAATGTGGACATCTTAAGCTATAAAAAAGAATTAATTCTGCTTTATATTCTTTTTCTTGAATCTCTGAAAATTTTACATAATTTTCTATGTTTACTCCAAAACTGCTACAGAAAGATATAGATATAAGCAACAATAAAGTTATTAAAAATATTTTATTTGCAAAGATTTTTTGTGCAACTTTTATATTCCAACTTTCAATATTTATTCTCATAATATCACTTTAATCAAACTATCAATTATTACCTAACAGATAAAAAATAATTATAAGAAACCTTTTTTAAGCTTTGGTTTCAAAATATGAAACTAGAAATAATTAAAATTTTTGGTGAAAAGAATGATTGTTCATGAAAAAAAGATTTTAGGACTGATTATAATTCTTTCTGCCTTTATTTTTCTCGTTTCTTTTGGTACTTTATATGCGCAAACCCATATAATAGAAGGTACTGCTTGCGGCTGCACATTACCAATACCATTATTAATTCCAACATTCTCTTCTTTTGGAGTTATTGTTGGTGCTTTAGTATATTATTTTATTGGTTATTCCAAACAAAAAGAATATATTCATAGAATTTCAAAAAGGTTAGAATCTTATAACAAAAATTATACAAAAAATAAACTAGATCCAAAAATGTTTTTGAATTTGCTTGACAATAAAGAAAAACAAATCTTAGAAGTTATAATAAAGAATAAAGGAGAAATTACCCAAGCAAGGCTTTCCTCTTTATTTGGAAAGGTTGTTGCTTTTAGAACAGTAGAATCTTTAAAAAGAAAGGGAATTGTGAAGAAAGAAAAATATGGAAAAACGAACAAAATCATCTTAGAGGATTTTTATAAAGATGCTTTTTTGAGATGATTAAAAATTTAAGGAACTATTATTGTTTCTATTCTTGGCAAATTATTAAATTCTGTATAAAAGTTATATGCTCCTGCATTTAAAAAAATTATTTTATCTCCAATCCTTTTCTCTTCATCAAAAAACACTCTATATCTAAATATATCCATAGAATCTGGGGTAAAGCCTTTTAATAAATATTTATATTTTCCAAATCTTTTTTCTCCTTCTACCAAAAGCTTTACATTCATTAATATTATGTCAATGCATGTATTATAAACAGAACAATCTAAAATCAAATTATTTTCATATGAATTTATTACATTTGTTTCAAGCTTTACAGGAGGAGCAGCAATAAACCTTCCTGGCTCAATTGCTAGCTTTAATCCAAACTCATTAACAAACTCTTTAAATTCTTTTATTTGATTTAATATCACATTTATATTAGGTTTTGAATTTGCATACTCTACAGGAATTCCTCCTCCTATGTTTATTAAATCAATAGAATTTATTACATCTTCATTTAAAACATCCAAAAATTCCTCTTTCAAAAACCATTCTCCTACATTTTGAGTTTTTCTATGGAAATGTATCCCCAATGTTTTTATATTCTTATTCTTCCTTAATTCTGGAATTATTTCTTGTATTTTTTTCCAATGAATTCCATAAACATAATATTTTCCTGTATATACAGTATGCTCTCTTACCTTCATTCTAACTAATAAATTGATTTCTTCTTCCAAAGAAAGTAATCTTTTTAAATCATTCTCATTATCCACTATAAAATTATTTACTCCACTCATTATACAAAATTTTAAAAATTCTTTATCATCTCCTTGAACAATATATATTATTCTTTTCTTATCTTCTATTTCATTCAAACTATTTTGAGAACTTATTATTATTGGCGCTTCTGTTTCTTTTTCAATAATCCTTCCAACCTCTTTATTTGCCTTAAAATTGTATCCTACAATATCTGCAAAATTTTTAAGGATGTTATATTGCTCTAAAACCTTTTTTCTGCTTAATATAAATCTTGCCATCTTATTCAACCTTTATTATCTTTTCATTATACAATTTTTCTAATGCATAAGAGATTGCTAAAGGAAATAAAATTGTAGCATCTCCTATAACTGTAATAGAATCAGAATCATCTCTAACCTTTCCCCAACTTTTAGCTTCTTTTGTTGTTGCTCCGCTCATGCTTCCTGATGTTGGCATAGAAGTTGTGATATATACAGCATAGTCAAAGCCTCCGCTAATTAATGCTCCAAGCAAAGCGAAATGCTTTGATGTTCCCCCGCCTAGAGCAATTAATCCCTTCTTTTCATCGTAGCTAAAAGAAATTACAAAATTCTTAAAATCTTCCACTACATCTATAACAAAATTTTTATATTCCTCTTTTGCTAAAAATAGTTGAAAGCCAATAGAACCATCTGTAATTGCTGGACAATAAACAGGAATATTCTTTTTAGCTGCTTGGTAAAGAAAAGAATCCTCATCATTAAGCTCTTTTCCTATCCTATTTAAAAATTCTGTCCCGCTTATTACACTTTTTTCATTCAGAAGTTTCTTTAAAAAAATATTCATAAACCCTTCAAATCTTACATATGAGTCATTGGTGATTATTAAATTTCCTACTCTATTCATTCCTTTTTCATGCAACTCTATATCATCAGCGTCAAATCTCGATATCAAAAATTTTTCACCTATGGCTTTCATTATATCCTCTTCAATCGCTCCAGCTGTTGTTACAATAGCATCTACCATATCCAACTTTATTAATTGAGCAAACAATCCACGAAGACCAGAAGTTCCTAAATTTGAACTGAATGTTAAAATAATCTTTGCCCCTTCTTTTTTCATTTTATATATAATTTCAGCTGCCTTAGCAAGCTCTATGCTTTGAAATCCAACAGATTTAAATTGCTCAATAATATCAAAAACCTTTATTCCTGGCTTCCACTTAAAATCCTTTACATATTCCATGAATTGAAATTTTAACCAAAATTTTTATTCTTATTACTTCTTTCTTCTTCCTGTTCTTCTTGGGGATATACTTCCTACTTTCTTACCAGGAGGCATATGTCTAGAAACAGTTCTTGGCTTTCCTGGAGATGTTTGTCCTCCAAATGGATGATAAACAGCTGATTTTGCACTAGCAGAAACTATTGGATAATATCTTCCTTTAGCCTTCATTGCATAGTATTTATTTCCAGCCTTCATAAAAGGTCTATCCCTAAATCCTGATCCGCTCACTTCACCAATCGTTGCCATGCATTTATTAGAAATAGTTTTTACAACTCCCGACCTTAACATAATAGAAGTTTTATCCTTTTCATGTGTAAGAACAGTTGCAAATGTTCCTGGTGCTCTACATAACTTTCCTCCATCTCCTGGATTTAATTCAATATTACAAATTTTTGCTCCTTCAGGAATATTTCCTATCTCTAAAATATTTCCAATCTTTGGCTCCCCACCATAAACAATTTTATCTCCTGTTTTTATTCCAAAAGGTGCGATCAAATATTGCTTTTCTCCAGAAAAATCCACAACCATTACAGGACAATATCTTGCTGGATCATGAATTATGTCTATAACAATTCCTTCTTTATCAGTAACTTTATATTTAGAATCTGTAATAAATTTGTGGCTTCTTGCTCTATAAGTTGGACTTCCTTTTCCCCTTCTTTGTTGTCTCAATCTTTTTCCCATTATAACCAACTCATATTATCCCTAATCTTATTGCAATATCTCCTGCAGAATATTTTTTATTTATTTTTATAAATGCCTTTTTTTCATTCTTTCTTGTTATTAGAGTTCTAACTTTATCGACCTTAACATTAAATGCCTTTTCGAAAGCCTTTTTTATCATTGGCTTATTAGCCCTTCTATCTACAATAAAAACGATCGTATTTTCCTTTTCTATTAAGCTAATAGATTTTTCAGACGTATGAGGAAATAGCAATATATCCCACGGACTATCCTCCATTTCTTTTTTTTCTGTTTTTTCTTTAAATTCTTCTTTTTTTGTTTTTTCCTCTATTTCTACCATCTTTCTCACTTTTACAAAATCTTTATTAATGACTCAATCGTTTTTCTTTCTCCCATTATTTCTTTTATTTTATTTCTGTAAAATGAATTTATTTTTATTCCAATTCCTTGAAAATGTGAAACAAAAAGTTTATTCATTTCCTTTCCTTTTTCATCAAAATCAGTAAATATTGCAACTCTTAATTTCTTATTCTTTGATATTTCAGACATCTTATTTTCTATTTCTGCTAAGCTTAATGATGAACATTTAATAATATCTTTTTTAAATCCAGCCTTTATTAAAGCCTTTCTATCTTTTTCTCCTTCAACTATAATCACATCAATTTCTGAATTTAACGAGTTTATAATATTTTTAAGTTCATTTGCCCTTTCATTTTCTTTTTCTAAATAACTTCTAAGATTTCTCATAAAGATTACCTCAATAAACTTGAAAGCTTTTGCAATGCTGACTTTGTAATTATTGTAAGTCTTCCTGCTACCGCTCCAGGAGCAAGCTCCTCTATGCTTTCTTTTATTTTTTCAGCTTCGATTATATCAACTCCAGGAATCTTTCTCGCGGATTTTTTTAGTTCACATTCCTGAGAAACGATAAAGAGTATTCCTTTCTTTTTCTTATATCTTCTTCCTCTCATTTTTCCTTTTCCACTTCTAACCTTTTTCTTTTTACATCTCTCTATTTCATCTGCTAAACCAAGCTTATTCAAAATGTTTACAACATCTTTTGTTTTTTTGATTTCTTCAATTTTATCATCAATTATTATCGGAAGTGTCATATCATCTTTAACTTTATGCCCTCTTTTCTTCACCAAATTAACATTTCTTATTGCGCTCAAAGCAGATTTTATAGCAAGCAAAAGCTCCTTTTTATTTATCTTTTTAACCCAATTCTTTTCAGCTTTTGGTGGATGAGCCCTCCTACCTTTAACAGCTTGTGGAACAAATCTTGCCCTCCATAAAAGATATCCTACCTTTCCATGAATCCTTGCCATTCTACTCATTCCTCTACCCATCATACTCCATCTTTCTCTCCTTCTTCGTCCATGATAATGGGCAGATGTTCTTTTTCCTGCTAGAGGATCTGCTCCATATGGTTGCCTTTTAGAGGATTGTGAAAAAACTACTGCCTTTTTTATAACCTCTGGCTTATATTCTGTTTTCAAAAATTCTGGTACATTTATTTCTTCCAAAACATTCCCATCAATATCATAAACCTTTAGTTTTTCTTCCATCTTGCTCACCTTTTAATATGTATATACTTTATTTCCACGGGCTCATATTTTTCTGTTCTTCTTGGTTTTGATAATATTATTAATCTTTTTCTTGGTCCTGGGACAGAACCAGAAATTAAAACAGCTGTGGATTTTATAACTCCATAACCTTTAAATCCACTCTTAGGATTTATTTTTTCTTTGTCTTTTTCTATTAGCAAAATCTTTTTATTATATTCTGTTCTTTGGAAAAATCCATACTGGCCTGGCATTGGTACTCTCCAGTCAATTTTTCTTGGGGTTGTTGGTCCTATGCTTCCAGGATGTCTATGATGTTGCTCATCCTTTCTTCCTTGTATCTTAATTCCAAATCTTTTTACTGCACCAGTAAAACCATGACCTTTTGTTATAGCACTTACATCACAGAACTCTCCTGGTCTGAAAACATCTGTTATATTTATTTCCTTTCCCAAAACCTCTTTACCATATTTATATTGCTCTTCTATATTTCCTGTTAAACCTATTTCAAAAATCTCTGGCTTTATTTTATGCATTCCAGATTTTGTTGGTTGCGTGCATACAATAATTCTTATTTCTTTTACTTTCTCCAAAATCTTCTCATCAAACTCCTTAAAGTTTTTTCTCTTTCCAATCTTTCTTTCAATTCCCTTTGGAAGATTTTTAGTCCATAGCTCAGTTAAAACTTTAAGCTCATTGTTTTCTCCCTTTCCATAAAATCTCAAACCACAAACAAATAATGGTGGCACTTCTAAAATAGTTGCTGGTTCTACAATAAGCTTATTTTTATGAAGATATTGAACATGCGTCATACCAACCTTATATCCAGCAAATCCCAACGGCTTAGCTTCTTTGCTCTCAACTTTAACCCAATTTATTCGAGGATAAATTCTTCTAGCCCTTTTTCTTGGCCAATATTGAAGTGATCCTCTTCTTGGTCTTCTTAGAGTAGGCATTTTATTCTCAACCTATATCAACTTAGATTTTTACATTTTTAAGTAAATATTTAAAATATTCAATACGAATTAAAATCTTTATTTTAAATGCTTTATATATCTTTTTAGAGTTGAAGGAAATGATTGAAGTATCAAAAGAGACATTAAGAAAATGGAGAAAGTCGAAAAGTATAGAAAGGGTTGAAAAGCCTTTTAACATAAAAAGGGCTAGGTCTTTAGGCTATAAAGCAAAACAGGGTTTTGTTGTAGTTAGAGTAAGAGTAAAAAAAGGTGGAAGAAGAAGACCAAAACCAGGAGCAGGTAGAAAGCCGAGTAAAGCAGGATTGATTCATTTTACTCCTAAGAAAAGCTTAAGATTGATAGCTGAAGAAAAAGCTGCAAGAAAATATCCAAATTTAGAGGTTTTGAATAGTTATTTAGTTGCAGATGATGGTGTTTATAAATATTTTGAGGTTATAATGGTCGATCCTCATCATCCTGTAATTCTTTCTGATAAAAAGATTAATTGGATTGCTAAGCAAAGAGGAAGAGTTTTTAGAGGGCTAACAAGCGCTGGAAAAAAGGTCCGTGGCCTTAAATAAAAGTGCTTAAAATATTATGAAGATAATTTTTAATTATGAAATATTACGATTTGCACATAGATTCTGAAAAATTAGAGGAAATTATAGAAATGGCCAAGCTCTTAGGATTTTCTGGAATATTTGTTAATGTTCAAAATATTGAAGAAAGAAGATTAAACGAAAACCTAAAACAATTTCTAAACCCTGAAAAAAATAATGAAATAGAATTGATTAGAGGAGTTATAATAAAGGCGAAAAATAAAGAGGAATTAAAAGCACAGATAGAAAAATATAGAAGAAAGGTTGAAATAATAGCTGTTTATGGAGGAGATTATGAAATAAATAGACTTGCTTGTGAAGATAATAGAGTTGATATTTTATATCATCCTGAGCTTGGAAGAAATGATTCTGGCTTAGATCATATATGCATAAAATCTGCGGCTGAAAATAATGTCGCGATAGAAATAAATTTTAATGAAATATTAAAATCTAAAAATAGACCAAAAATTCTCTCATTTATGAGAAAAAATATAAAACTTTGTAAAAAATATGAAGCAAAAATTATAATAACAAGTGGAGCAACTGAAAAATGGGAAATGCGAGCTCCAAGGGAGTTGGCATCCATAGGATATGTTTTAGGTTTGGATTTAAAAGATGCAATAGATGCTGTTTCAATAAATCCAGAAACAAAAATAAATGAGAATAGAGAAAAGCTAAAAGGAAATATAATTGGAAATGTTAGGATTGTAGAAGAATTTTAGGTGATTTTATGGAAAAGCCTAAAATATTGCCACCAACATTGAGAGAAAAGCATAGATATATTGTTTTTGAAATTATTTCAGAGGGTCCAATAGAATATGAAGACTTTTCAAAATCTGTCTGGCTTGCTTGCTTATCTTTTTTAGGAGAGCTTAAAACATCAGAGAGTGAAGTAAAGATAATAAGAAATCTTTTTAATCCGAGAACTCAACAAGGAGTAATAAGATGTAGAAATGATGCAACAGAGCATGTAAGAGCAGCTTTATCTTTAATTACAAAAATCGGAGAAAAGAATGCAATAATAAAAGTTTTAGGAATTACGGGTACAATAAGCTCTGCTAAAAGAAAATACCTTGGCTTTACTGATCTTAGCAATTTTGAAAAATTTGGTGAGGAAGAAAAATGATATCTTATGAAGAAATGTTGAAAAGAGCAAGAAAAGAGATTCCTCAAGAAGGTAATTTATCAGATAGATTCAAAATTCCTGAAGCAGAAATAACATATAGTGGAAAATTTACAATAATAAAAAATTTCTCTCAGATATGTGATATGCTTAGGAGAGATCCTCAACATTTTGCGAAATTTTTGTTTAAAGAATTAGCAATACCTGGAAAAATAGAAGAAAACAAACTTATTTTACAAAAAAATTTTGGAAAGGAAAAGATAGATGAAAAAATAAGAGAATATTGCAAAGAGTATATATTTTGTAAGGAATGTGGAAAAGGTGATACCACACTTAAAAAAATAAATAATATATTCTATTTAAAATGTGAAGCATGCGGAGCAGAAAGAAGCGTAAAAAAGATATGAGTGTTTAAAATGAAAGGGCAGTGGTTTATAATATCTGCTATTATTATTTCTGGCGCACTTCTAATAATTTCAAATCTTTTAAGAAGTTACACCCAAGATTATTCTTATATAGTTAAAATGGATGAAGATTTTATTCTTTTTAATATTGAAGAAGAGCTTGGCAAAACATTACTTTTATCAAGAGATTATGAAGATCTTGAAAATAATTTAAAGCATTTTATAAATTTTGTGAAAGATAGGATAGGAAGATTGGGATATTATGTTGAAATAGTAAATGAAAGTATTTTATCAATGCCACCTGCAAAAACAAGATTTAAGATAATATTAATTAGCAACAATGTAAATATAACCAAAACATTAGAATTGCCGAAATAGATTTTTTAAAATCCTCTTTTAAACCCTTCCTTTAAATGCTTTTATTGCATCTATCTCTTCTTTTGTGAAAAGGGATTTTGCGCTCTTATTTTTTTCAATAAGATATTTAAAGATTGGAATATATTGAGTTGCCTTTTTTGAAGAGCAATGAGTTAAAGAACCTATTTTTAGGCATAGACTTTTAAGATCCTTAGGAATCTTCTTTTCTTGATATATTATTGGAGAGCTATACATTGTGAATCCTGAATAAGGCTCTGTTTTTGCTATACTCACAAAAGCCATAAAATCCAAAAAATATTTTTGCAATTGCCAGGATTGTCTTTTTATTATCATTCTTTGAAAAAAATCTGCTTTTGCTAAATACTCATAACCTTTTGCTAAATCCTCTGGTTTTTTGTATTCTTTAATTAAATTTTCTTCTATCCACCAAAATATCTCTTCTGGTGTTTTTTCTGATTGATTTATAGCAAATAATGCATTATTTATGTTTCTTGTTTTGAAGATGATCTTTAAAGTATCAAATATTGTTTGCTCTACTTCTCTTGTAGATAATTTTTTTATACTTTCTTCAGTAATTTCCTCCAATGTTTCAAAATCAATAAGAGCTGCTCTTACATCTCCATTAGCCATTCTTGCTAATTGAGCTATTGCCTTTTCTTCATACTTCTTTCCTTCTTTTTTTGCAATCCTTTCTAAGAAAGCCTTTAGATTGTTTAAATGTATTTTGTCAAATTTTATCATTTCTGAAAATTTTCTTATCGTGGCTAAACTTTTTTCAAAAGGATTATTGGCAGTAAGCACAACTGGATAAGAAGAATTTTTTATTAATTCTAATATAGCTTTTTCCATTCCTTTGTCCTTTACCTCTACATCATCAATCAAAATTATTCTACCTTTTCCAAACAAGCTTAACTGTTTTCCTGCTTCGAATATTTTTTGTTTGATTGTATTATAATCTCTGAAATCAGATGGAGAAAGCTCAATTACCTCATAAGATAATTCTTTTGCTATTAGCTCTATGCTCAAAGACTTTCCACATCCTGGTGGACCATACAAAAATAAAGCCTTTCCTTTCTTAAAGTTTTTTATAAAATTTAATGCATCTTCCATTTGCTTTCTATTACCTATTACCTCAGAAATTCTTTTTGGCTTATATTTTTCAAGAAAAGACGGCATAATTTTTATTAATCTGCTATTATTTTAAATGAATTTGCTTATTATTAATTCATAAGCCGGAGTGGCGGAACCAGGTAACGCGCGTGGCTCGAGACCACGTGTCCTTTATGGACTTGCAGGTTCGAAATCTTCGAAAATCCTGCCTCCGGCGTGATTAACTTTCTATACGCCTATACGTCGGGTATTTAAGCAAAGAAATGGTTGTTTTGATTATGGAAAAAGATCTTTATAACAGGGAAAGATGAATTAGAGGATAAACCTAAACTAAAAAAGCAAAAATAATGACAGCCAACCCAATCAATTTTAGTTAGTGCTTCTTTTTTAATCACAGTTTTATGGAAACAATACGACAAACCAAATATATAAAGAAAAGTTGTTATGATCGACCTGCTTATTATAGGAATACCTCTAGTAAAAAGAAACATACCGACTATAATGTTTCGATAATTCTATCTTTTTCTAGTCCTTTTTTTGAAATTTTTTTCTATAATATTCCTTATTCAAAAATTAAGGATTTTATTTTGCCACATCTTAATATAGAACTTTTTATATCGACTTATAATTTATTAATTTGAAAATAATTTTATAGAAAGTTCAAAGGAAATTTCTAATGAGAAATTAATTGAAAAACTTGAAATAGAAATATAAAAAATGGCTATTTTTTACATCATTTTAAAATTT
>CAZSPP010000018.1:0-52439 GCA_964608845.1 uncultured archaeon
TGAAAAAAATATTTCTTTAGAAGAAGCTGCTAAAAAATATAAAGAGTTAAGAGAAGCGATAAAAAAATGGGGTAAGTTGAAATAGATTGTTCTAAAACCTTTTTTATATTTTTGTAAATAAATTTTATTATGTCTTACAAAAATCTTAAAAAAGCTTTAATAGTCCTTTTTCTATTTTTAATCTCCAGCTCTTATTCTTTTCAGGTTCCAAAGGATCAAGAAAACATAAAAATAATTTTGAAAGAAAATTCTACAACAAAATATTTACTATTTTTAATAAATAATGAAGGAGAAACAAGAAGTATTGAAATAAGTTGTATTGGAGATTGTGACATAATAAATCTTTCATGGACAAAGAAAGAGATACCACAATATTATTATGCATTTCTTCCTATTGAGATAAATGTTCCTCAAGGACTTTCAACATATTATATCGAGCTATTTGGTAATGGAAAAAAGCTAAATAGTATAACAATAGAAACCACAAAGGATCAAAAAGAAATAATGAAATTGTATTCTATAGCTGAAAAAAGCGAAGAAGTAAAAGAAATAGAAAAAAGAATAATAAATATTATAAATGAAAATACAGAAGAATTGAAAAGGAAAATTAACGAAAGCGCTAGCAAAACAAAAGAGGAATTTCAAAAAGAGTTTTCTGAAAAAATAGAAGAAATGAAAGAAAAAATAAAAACAGAAATAGGAACAGGTTATGCAATTTTAAATACATCAGAAAAAGCTATTTTGTTTCTCTTTGGTTTATTTTCCGGATTAATTATTATGTATATTTTTAATGAACTTATAAAAAAGGAGAAAAAAGAAAAATATTTATATACTGCACTACAAGCAAAGCAATCAGAAAACCAAAGCATAAAAAGATAAAAAATATAAAAATATAAGGTGAAAAAATGGAGAATCAGAAAAAAGAAATTCTTATTGATGCATTCACAAGAGAAGCTGTGTTACTAATTGCAGAAAAATTTAAGAAGCAAGAAGAAAACATAAGAAGTCTTTCAGAAAAGATAGATGCCTTGGAAAAGAGAATAACTGAAATATATTCTTCTGGAAAGGTTTATTCCCAACCAATAGATTCATTATTAATAGAAAGAATAAAAAACCTTGAAGAAAAGGTAAATAGAATAGAAATTTTATTAAATTCTGTAAGAGTTCCTTCGATTGACAAAGAAATATTAGAAAAGCTGAAGTAATTATTATTCTTTAATTACCTTTCCTCCTACACTTTCTATCTTATTTTTAGCTATCTCAGAAAATTCCTTGACCTTTATTATAAAAGGCTTTGTTACCTTTCCTTTTCCTAATAGCTTCTCATATCCTAGCTCAGATAGATCAATTTCATTTTTTTCTAGGTTAATTTTTTTCAAAACCTTTTCCAATTCGCCAACATTTATTGTTTTTGCCTCTTTTCTTTTAATGGGAGTAAAGCCGTGTTTTCCAAAATGATCTGGTTCGTATTTTACTATATATGTCCATTTATGCTTATGAGAGCCAGCATATCCTTTTCCTCCTTTGCTTCCTTTTCCTCTATGTTTTTTCTTAGAGCCATAACCACAAGTTTTACTTCCTCTCATTTTTCTTATCTTTCTATTTTTTGTTGCCATAAGATTTTAATCACCACGCTAAATTTTTAATCCTTTAAGGATTTAACCTTTCTGGATCTCTTGGTAATAATGTAGCTTCTCTAACATTTTTTAATCCAAGGATTTGCATAGTTAATCTTTCTATTCCTATTGCAAACCCTCCATGGGGAGGCATTCCATATTTCCAAAATCTTAAATGATCATAATCCTCTGGTTTTAATCCTTTTAACACAATATTCTTTACCCTTTCTTCATATCTATGCTCTCTTAATCCTCCAGAACTTAATTCCAAACCATTAAAAAGCATATCAAAAGAATATGTTAAATCTTCTCCTTTTCTCATCAAATAAAAAGGCTTTTTAGCAAAAGGAAACTCTGTAATAAAAACTAAGCTAGAATCAAAATTCTCTTTACAATATTCACATATCTTTTTTTCACCTTCGGGAGTAAGATCATATTTATCAATCTTTATCTCTAATTCTGAAAGTATTTTATTAGCTTCTTGAAAACTTAATCTTGGAATTTTTTTAGGAATTTTTAGTTCAACATTATACATTTCCAATATTTCTCTACACCTTTCGTTTAATTTTTCAAATGTATATTTAATCAATCTTTCTCCCATATCTAATATTTCTTCTAAACTATCACAAACCATTTCTATATCAAACGATGCATATTCACAAAGATGTCTTGGGGTGTGATGAGGCTCTGCTCTATAAACAAAGCCAATATCATAAACCCTATCAATTCCAGAAACAAGAATAGCCTCTTTATATAGTTGTGGAGATTGAGCGAGATAAGCCTTTTTATCAAAATAATTTACAGAAAAATAATCTGCTCCTCCTTCTGTTGCTGCATCTGTTAATCTTGAGGCAAATATTCTTACAAAATTATTTTCATGCATAAACTCTGTAAAAGCTCTTACTATTTCACTCTGCAAAATAAATATACTCATATTTTTCAAATTCTTCATATCAATAAATCTCCAATCAATCCTTTTTTCAAGTAATGATTCTATCTTTCCAGAAATATCTAAAGGTAAAGGTTTTGCTGCTTCATTTAAAATTTCAATATTTATAGGCAAAATCTCAAATCCATTTCTTGCTTCTTTGTTTAATGATACTTTACCTTCAACAGAAACAAATGATTCATTAGATAATTTTCTTATTATAGAGCATAGCTTTTCGTCTTTTGATGTTACTTGAACTTTTCCATACCTGTCTCTAATAATTAAAAAGGTTACCTTCCCTATATCTCTAACCGTTTCTACAAATCCTGCAACCTTTACAATCTCTTCATTTTTCTTGGGGATTTGAAAGCTATAATGTGTTCTTATCATCTCAACCACAATAACAATTTTTAAAGAAATTTTTTAAGTTATTTGGTAGGCTAAGTAATGAATATTTTATAAATAAAAAGAGATAAATCTTTATTATGCTGAAAAAACTTATAATAAAGCTTTCTGATTTTGGTTTAAAAAGATTCCCAAGCTATTTCAAGCCACTTGAAGAAATTATAAGATTAGCTAATATAGGAATATTATTTGAGGTTTATGTCGGATTGATGATTTTTGTTTCTCTTCTTGGTTTTCTTATTACCTTTATTTCTATTTTTATTGGCTCTATAATAATTTTAAAACTGCCTATTATCTTTTCTCTTATAGGCTCTTTAATATTTGGTCTTAGTATAGCTTTTATTGTCCTTACTATATTTCATTCATATCCTTATAGGGTATTATCAACCAGAAAATCATCTATAGAAGCAAATCTTCCTTTTGCTATAAATCATATGGCAGCAATTGCAGCTAGTGGGATACCTCCATTAACAATGTTTCGTCTTGTAGCGGAAGTGGAAGAATATGGAAAATTGGCAGATGAAGTGAGGCTAATATTAAGAAATGCTACTGCTTTTGGTATGGATTTTATAACAGCAGTAAAACAAGTTGCTGAAAGAACGCCTTCTGAGCAATTTAGGGAATTTTTGTATTCTTTTATCTCAACAATAGAATCTGGTGGAGATTTAAAAAGATTTTTAGAAGGGGCTTCAAGAGAAGCTATAATGGATTATAGGTTAAAAAGAGAAAGATATGTTCAACTTCTTTCTACATATGCAGATTTTTATACAGCACTTTTAATAGCTGCTCCATTATTTTTTGTTTCTATTTTGTCAATAGTTTCTATGCTTGGTGGAACTTTAATGGGTTTGCCGGCATCTCTTTTAATTCAGGCTGGAATTTATATATTCCTACCCCTTTTAAATTTTGTATTTATACTATTTTTACATCTTACTCAGCCTTCAGTATAAGGTGATATCTTGAAAATAGAAAGGGATAATTTGATATATGGAGCATGCATAATTGCAGCATTCTTTTTAGTTTACATTAACATTTCTTATTTTTTAAACAATCAGCAATTATTTGGACTCTTAAATGTTGTTGCACTTCTTACAGGTTTTGGCATACCTTTTTCCATCAAATATCAAAAAACAAAAACTATGAATGAAATAGAAAGAAGATTTCCAATATTTCTAAATGATATAACAAACAATATAAAAACAGGGATGAGCCTTCCTCAGGCAATAAGAGCTGTAAAAGATAATAATTATGGGCCATTATCAAAATATGTAAAAGATATCTATGCAAAGCTTGATTGGGGAATAGATTTTGAGACTGTATTACTAGATTTTGCAGAAAAGGTTAAAAGCAAAACTATAAAGAGATCAGTAATGGCAATTATAGAAACTCATAGATCAGGAGGAAAGATAGGCGATGCACTAACAGCTGTTGCAGAATCTCAACAACTAATAGAAAATATAAAAAAGGAGAGAAGAACCGCAATCTATGGTCAAATGATAAACGGATATGTAATATTCTTAGTTTTTTTGGGTGTGATATTTGCGTTATCTAAATTCTTATTACCTATGCTTGGTGGATTGCCAGAAGCTGAAATACAAGAAACCTTTGTAACAATTTTCAGAAATATGGTAATAATTCAGGCTATATTTAGTGGATTAGCAATAGGAAAAATGTCTGAAGGTAGTATATTCGCTGGATTTAAGCATTCTTTAATTCTTTTAATATTAGGATACAGTATATTTACAATAATTTAATTTTTTATTCAAAAAATCATTTTTCCTTTTTCTTTAATTTTTCAAAATCAAAAACTAGATTGACAAACCCGGTACCAACAGGTACAACATTTCCTATCATCACATTTTCTACCACACCTTTTAATTCATCCTTTAATCCATAAAATCCTGCCGAAGATAGATGTTTCTTAGTTTCCTCGAAATTGGCTCTTGCCAAAACACTTGACTTTAGCCCAGCAACACCATATCTTCCAATCGGTTCGGGGGTTCCGCTAAATGTCATTGTATCTGCAACAAGTAGTATATGCCTAATATCAACATCAAGACCTTGTTCATCTAATGTATTTTTAACCTCTCTTATAATAGCATTTCTTGCAGCCTCTATACCAAATATTTCATAAATTTCATAGATATCATCTGTTGTCGTTCTTTTTTCATCTATATAATCAGAAAATTTTTCAAATACTTCTTTTAAATTTGAACCTTCTGTTTCTATTATCCATTCGTCACCAGACTTTACTACAACAGCTCTTTTTACTCCTTCTATTCCTCCGATCTTTGTATTTAATATTTTGTTTTTTATCTTTCTTAGAACCTTTATGTCTGCGTTGCTTATTTTTATAAATAGTTTGTTTTCTCTTCTTGAAACATCTCCGTATTTTGATAATAATGATTTTACTTTCTCTGCTTGATTAACACTTTCAAACTCTAAACCTATTTCTCCATTGAAAAGATCTATCTCTATACTCTTCGCTATATCATCCACTCTTCTTTCTTCTATTTCCTTTGCTAATTTTGTTGCAAGATGTTCATTTTTTCCATCCTTCAAATAAATTGTCATTGATTTTTCAAATGATTTTCTTAAATCAAAGTTTTCTATTAATCTTGGCAAACCTTGCACAACTTTTACCAATCTTCCAACAAGTGATGCTAAGGTATAAGAACGCATAGTCATTTGGGTTGCTGGTTCAGAAATGCTTTGAGCAGCAACTATTCCTATTGCTTCTCCTGGATGATATCTTCTTTTTATATATGCTTTCTTCAGCTTTTTTATAAACTCCTCTTTACTATCTTTAAATATTTTCTCATTATCTTTTAACATCTTTTCAAAGTTATTCATTATTTTTATAGGAATATCTTTATCATCTATCTCTATTTTATCTGCCTCATCATCTGATTCATAAATACATAACTCTGGTGGTAATTCCCCTCCTTCTGTTTTTGAAGGATCTAGACCATCCTCTCCTGCTAAGAATTGTATAATCATACCATTAGAATCTCTCACAGTTAAATCCTCTTCAACATAAAGGTCTTGCAATGCATTTACCAACCTTCTTTCCATATAACCGCTATGCCTTGTTTGTAAAGATTTATCCATTAAGTTTTCTCTTGAAGATGCTGCATCAAAGAAAAATTCTATAGGATCCAAACCTTTTTTATAGTTTCCAAAAATGAAACCATATTCCTTCATATCAATTTTACCTTTTTTAAAGTGGCTTGTTATTCTTTTTGTATATCCTCTATCAATCAACTTACCTTCTATAGCCTTTTGACCAATTATTCCAGAGATTTGAGTAATTGTAACATAACTTCCTCTTGCACCACATTTAGCCATAGAAACAACATTATTTTCTTTCATTTCTGCTCTTATTATTTGATTTATAGAGTTTACTATTTCACTTCCTATAGAAAGAATTGTGTCACTGTCTTTTGTTTTCATGTTATTGAATTCTTTAAGTTTTTCATCTGAAATATTTTTGATCTTCTTGTTAGCAGTTTCAGGAATATCAGAATCACTTAATGAAATAGAAAATCCTTTCATCATTAAATATTCTAAACCCAATTTTGTAACCGCATCAATAAATTTTCTAGCTTCTTCGTCTCCATATAACAAGGCAATTCTTCCTAAAAGCTTACCTTTTTGCTCTCCTATAGCATTTTCATCAATCACTCCTTTTAAAAGCTTTCCATCCTTTATAACAACAATCTCATCCTCTGTTCCTACTCCTGCAGAAGATTTAAACTCAATATTTAAACCTTTTGGTAAAAAGAATGAAAATAGTTCTTTACCAGACATTGGTCTTATATCATCTTTTTTAATCTTTTCTAAAGCTTCTGGACCAAGAGATGCTAAAAGCAATCTCAAAACCTCTTTTTCATTTAACATCTTTTCTTTTGTTAAAAGATAACAACCAGAAATATGATCATGTTTTAAAGCTATTACTGGCTTTCCATATCTTGGAGAGATTATATTCTTTTCAACAAGCATAAGCTCCTCTGCTTCTACTCTAGCTTCTTCTGTTTGCGGTATATGTAGATTCATTTCGTCTCCGTCAAAATCAGCATTGTATGGTATAGTTGCTGCTAGGTTTAAAGTGAATGTTCTATATGGTGTTATCCTAATTCTATGAGCCATCATTGACATTCTGTGTAAAGAAGGTTGTCTATTAAATATTGCTATATCTCCGTTCAATAAATGTCTTTCAACTATATAACCTTCTGTTATCTCTTTAGCTATCTCTTCTTTATTTTCTTCTGTTATCTTTTTTCTTAATCCATCTGGCCTTATCACATAATTTGCTCCAGGATAATTGCTTCCATTTAAAATATATTTTCTCATTTCTTCAATATTATCTTTATTAACTATTACTGGAATTGTAAGCTCCTTTGCAACAACGAGAGGTACACCAACCTCATTTAAAGATAACATCGGATCTGGTGAAATAACACTTCTTGCAGCAAAGTTAACCCTTTTTCCAGTAAGATTTCCTCTGAATCTTCCTTCTTTTTTCTCAAGTCTTTGTACAAGAGTTTTTAGTGCTCTTCCACTTCTGTGTCTTGCTGGAGGTATTCCTGGTAATTCATTATCTATGTAGGTTGAAACATGATATTGCAAAAGCTCCCATATATCATTTATAATAAATTCCGGTGCTCCTAATTCAATATTTTTCTTAAGCCTGTCATTTATTCTTACAATATCAACAAGTTTATGAGTTAAATCATCTTCGCTTTTTCCTCCTGTCTCAAATGTTATTGATGGTCTAACTGTTACAGGCGGAATTGGCAATACAGTAAGAACAAGCCATTCTGGCCTTCCTCCCTTTATTTTAAGAGCTTCCAAATCCTCATCAGGAATCTTTTCTAGTCTTTCTCTTATTTCTTCAGGATTTAACTTCTTTCCACCTTCTATTATAGTTGTCGGTTTTTCAAATATCAATTCTTTTTGTTTTTCTCCACAATGTGGACATTTTGATATATTTGCCTTTTCTTTTATTTCTTCTTTTTCTTTAAATAACAATCTTCCACATTTTCTGCATGTTAATTGAAGCAGTTTATATATTCTTTTTGCATATAAAGGATGGATAACAGGCTTTGCAAGCTCCATATAACCAAAATGACCTAAGCATTGACCTATCCTTCCATTACATACCCTACATCTCATTCCAGGATCTATAACACCAAGTCTCAAATCTCTTAATCCGTTTTCTACAGGAAAGCCATCTGCATCATAAAGCTCTGGTTTTGTAATTTCACAGCTAGCCATCTTCTTTATTAAAGTTGGCGATAACAAACCAAACTCTATTCCTTTTATCATTTTTTTCACCTATTCAACAATTATTTTTGGATATATTCCCATGCATTTTAGCTCATTCAACATTAAATGGAAAGAGTAACTTATTTCTACATCAACAATCTTACTCTTTTTGCATACTGGACAATATTTCCTTCCTTTTGCAAAATCTTGTATTGCCACTAGGCCACATTCTGAACAAACTGGAATTGTTGTTTTGTCTGATGAAAATCTTTCTTTTAATAGCAATGCTGCTCCGTGCGCTATTAAACAATCTTTTTCCATTTCTCCTAATCTTAGTCCACCTTGCTTTGATCTTCCTTCTGTTGGTTGTTTTGTTAATAATGTTACAGGTCCTCTTGCTCTCACTTGTATCTTATTAGCAACCATATGATGAAGCTTTTGATAGTATATCGGACCTATTGTTATTTTATTTTCAAATTTTTCACAAGATATTGGATTATACATAGTTTCAGTACAATCATCATTATATCCAGCCTCTTTCAGCTTATTTCTTAAATAATCTTCCGGAGTTTCATTAAAAACATCTCCACTAACCTCTTCACAATATATGGCAGAAACCTTTGCTCCTAATATCTCTAAAAGCTGACCTATTGTCATTCTTGATGGTATTGAATGAGGATTTATTATAATATCTGGAATTATCCCATTTTCTGTAAAAGGCATTTCCTCCTGGGGAACTATTAATCCAATAACACCTTTTTGTCCGTGTCTTGTAGCAAATTTGTCACCTAGTTCAGGAATTCTCAAATCCCTTACAGTAACTTTAACAAGTTTATTACCATCTGTTGTCTCTGTTATCAAAACCTTATCTACAATTCCACATTCTCCGTGCCTAACTGTTTCTGAAGTTTCATATCTATTCTGTGTTTCTAGTAAGAAGCTTTCTGCTGGTCCAAAAAATCTTAGTGGAGAAACCTTTCCTATTAATACTTCATCTTCATTAACCTTTGTTTCTGGATGAATTATTCCATCGGCATCTAGCCATCTATAGCTTTCTTCTTGTCTATAGCCTCTTATACCTTTGGGAGGTATTCTTATCTCATCTCTTTCAATTGCCCAATATTTTCTTTCCTCTGTCTCATAAGTTCTGAAGAATATTGATCTAAACAATCCTCTTTCTAATGATGCTTTATTTATTATTATAGCATCTTCCATGTTATAACCATAAAAGCTCATAATAGCAACTATAACATTCATACCTTGCGGATGAGAGTCTAGTTCTATATTTTTGACAACAGATGTTTTTACAAGAGGTAACTGAGGATATATTAAGATATCAGCCTTAGTATCTGCTCTTACCAAGAAATTTGTACAATAAATTCCTAGAGCTTGGCCTGTCATTTTTGCTCCTATGTTAACCCTATCTCCCCTATTATGATTTGGATATGGTATTATATTTGCTGATAATCCTAAAATTGAAGCAGGATTTATTTCTAAGTGAGTATGCTCCTTTGTTATATCTTCTGGATAAATGGCAACCAAAGCATTATCCTCTTCTTCAGCATCTATAAACTCTATTATACCATTCTTTATCAAATCTAAAAACCTTATCTTTTTCTCTTTAAGCATTTCAATATGCTTTTGAGTAAGTTTTGGTTTTCCATCCTCAACTATTACAAGAGGTCTTAATAATCTACCAGAATCGCAATTTATTCTTATTTCATTTAATTCTTCCAACCACGATATTCCTATGTCATAACTTAACAATCCCATTCTTCTTTTCTGTCTAAGTTTTTCAACAAGCTCTTCTGGTTTGTTGGTACTTCCTATTAATCTTCCGTTCAAAAATATCGGAGTATTTCCTGATTCTGATGATATTAAATCAAGGATTGCATTTATATCCTCTTTTTTAGCTTTCTTAGACATTCTAGCAAATATTGCAAGATATTTTCTTAATCCGATATTAACACCTTCAGGAGTTTCTTCTGCGCAAAGCCTTCCAAATTGAGTAGGATGTAGAGCTCTTGCTTTAAAATGTTCTTGAGAAGAAGATAAAGGAGATGAGATTGTTCTTAAATGATCTATCATTCGCATCCAATTCGTTCTCTCTAATCTTTGGCATATTCCTGTTAAACCACCTATCCATTGGCCTGTTGCCATATGAGATATTATTCTGCTTGTTAGATATCCTCCTTCAACAATAGACTGCAAAGATGGAAGCTTACCTCTTTTTGACATTCTTTGATATCTGTAGACTATTCTTGTTATTAATCCGTATTTTCCTAAGAGAATGGATCTAATAAGAGTTTCTAAAAAGTCTCCTACACATTTTATTCTTTTGTTTCCATAGTGATCTATATCTTGTTTTTCTATTTCTCCATTTCCTAAAGCCAATAGCTTTCTTGCAACTAAACAAAGATATATTGCCTTTTCTTTTCTATATTTTTTATCTTGACCGATATGAGGTAATAAATATTTATCAAGTATTTCATTTACTCTGGTGGTTCTTTCTTGTGTTATATGCAATTTTTTTGCAATATAATCTTTTGCTTCTTCTTTTGATTTTATCTCAAACTCTCCAATGTTGTAATAAAGATCTTCTTCCATTTTCGGTGATGGTGATATTGTTTCAATTATTTCTTTATCAGACTCTAAACCAAGAGCTCTTAAAAGAATTATTAAAGGAAGCCTTTTTACATTTGCAAATGAAATATATAATATTCCATCTTTTCTTTCTATTAGGTGCATTTGAACAAAGCCAGAACGTTCAGAATTTATTCTTGCAATTTCTTCGTCTCTTCTAATTTCTATAACAGGATAATTAGAAAGGATTTGTTCACTCATAACTATAACCCTTTCTGTTCCATTTATTATGAAATATCCTCCTGGATCTTTAGGATCTTCTCCTAATTTTATTAATTCTTCTTCACTAAGATTATGCAAAACACATTTTTCACTTTTAACCATTATCGGCAATTCTCCTATTTTTACTTCTTGTTTATCTTGCTCAATACCATTTATTACTGGAATCATTTCAACAATTATTGGAGAGCTATATGTTAGGTTTCTTATTCTAGCTTCGTTTGGTGTTATGAATCTTATTGCACCATCCGCTTCTTTTACACAAGGCTTTTCAACCCTCACCTTTCCTAGTCTTATTTTGAATTCTCCTGCTTCTGCTTCTAATTGTATTTCTCCTATTTCATCTATTATGTTTTGTAATCTATAGTTAACAAACTCATTAAAAGAATCTATTTGATGACTAACAAATCCAAAATCTTCTTTAAAAGCATTAACAAGTATTTCAAAATTGGTTGTTTGAGATAAATCTTTATTTAAAAAATCTTTACTCATAAAAACCCACTTCAAACAACAACTCTATAATAATATGTTTCCCCTGCAGTAGGGCTTTTTCTTGTTATTCTAATTATATCTCCTTTTTTTGCTCCTATAGCTTTTACTGCTGGATCTGTTGATAGTATCCTTGGCAACTGCTTTTTTGTTATTCTATATTTTTTTAGAAGTTCTTCCTCTTCCTCTTTTGTAAGAATTTCATGCTTCGGAACTAATTCGCTTTTAAATATATCAATCAATAAGCATCACTCTCTAAACCAATTATATATAATAAAGACTAAACTAAATACATTTATAAAAAAATATTTAAACCTTTTGGTAGCTACATTAAAGCTAATTTTTTGTTATGTTTTAGTAGTTATTTTTATATTTTCACATATTTTGTAAAATCTATTATCATATATTGTATTCCAATCTTTACAATTATTTCTAACTATTGTTAAACTTATGTCATATTTTTCAATTAATGAAAAATTCTCTGTAACAAAAAACTCTTCTGCTTTTCTCAACTTTTCTTCATCTGCATATTCCACATAAAGATCAGCTAACACTTTTTTTCCTGAAATAAAAGCTATTGCATGACCTAAAAATGGGTCTGAAGCTACACTCAAACAACTTTTAACATAATCTCCTTTTGAACCGAGATTAAAAATTGCATCTAAGGTATAGAAATCGATATATCCTCCTAAATTAAATGTTTGTGATAAAGTGTATAATGAATAAATAAAATTAGCAAAGATTAGCAAGAGTGAAAAAAGAATTGCTAAAATTTTCTTGCTTTCTTTAAATTTTGCATTTTCTAAGAAATCGAGAATTAGTAGTGAAGATAAAAAGAAAATTATGAGATTTACACGAAATGAAATAAAAGCATAAACGAAAATTAAAATTATTGTTAATATTGATAATAAAATGTTTTTTCTATTTTTTAGGTTGAATAAAATTATAAATAAAACTGCTAATAAAACAAATGAAAATTCTTGAAATATTCCTTGCAATTCCCCTTTTAAAAACCATCCCCATTTTTCTGGTAGAGCAACTGTTTTTGAAGAATATTCTAATCCGAAAAATGGAATATAAGCTATTAATATTGGCACAAAAAGTTTCCAATCAAATTTTATTTTTTTGATCAATAGAAAAGAAAAAATGAAAATTGAGTATAAAATAATTGAATAAGGATGAATTAAGGAAGATGAAAAAAGCATAATAGAAGAGAGGAAGATATTTTTTCTTAATGCAAATGCCAAAGAATAAAAAAGAAGTAGCAAAGATGGAATATGCAAAAGATGTGCTGATAATAGTGTGAAAACAAAAGGAAAGGAGCAGAAGGATAATACAAACAAAAATCTTGAATAAAAATTTTTGCTTAAATATTTTGAGAGATGAACTAAAGAAAATATTAAAAATATGTTGAAAACTAATTCTAAAATTAAATCTGAAATTGAATTATAGCCGAGATTAAAAAGCCAAAGAAGATAAGATTTTAATAAGAAATATCCTTTAGGATAATTCATCTCCCTTCCTAAATAGCTTAGCTCATCTAATTTTGGTACATTATTATTATAAAATGTTTCTCTCACTTGCCTTTCATAAAAAACATTCCAATATGTATTTTGTGTTGGTGGAATAATTTTTAAAGGAAGAAGAAATAAGAAAATTGTGACAAAACTTGCAAAAAATATTTTCAAGTCTATTTTGTTTAGTGCTTCGCTTTTTATTTTATTCTTTTCTTTCAAAGTAAGCAAAAGAGATGAGAATAAAATTAAAGAAAAAATGTTTGAAAATAAATGAGAAATGAAATCTATAAAGAATCCAAAAATTATAATCAGAGAAAATAATATTGGAATGATCATGTGAAAAGAACTAAAATTTCTAAAGGAAAACAAAAATATAATAATAAAAATTAAAAACAATATTGGAAAATATGAAATTTCTCTATTTTTTACATAAATCTTTTTTTCGAATGTTTGATTTTCAATTTCAAATCTTAAAACATTATATCCTCCTTTTGTAAATATTATTCTTTCAGATAAATTTTTTGTTTCATTTGGCAATAGTTTTATTCTCAACTCTTCAATACTTTCATTATTAACAAAAATTCTTAACAAAAAAATTTTTCCTTTACAATAATTATTTTTTATTGAGATTTTTGGATTAAACTCTTCATATTGAGAAATGTTTTCTTTTGTAGTGAAATTAAAAACAATACTTTCATCTTTTTCACATTCTTTTTTTATTATATCGACAAAAAAATTAATATAAGTATTTTCACAAGATATTTTTATTTCATACCTTCCTTCTTTAAGATTAGATATGCATATATTTCTATTGCTCTCATTAAATACATTTATTCCATTAACGTAAATTTCATTAATATTGCAAGTTGAAAAATATGAAAAGCATACATCTTTACCTAAAGGAACGAGAAAATCGTTTTCTAAAAGCTTTATGGAATTAGTATATCCTAGACTAATAAATAGAAATAAAGTCAATAAAAATGTTTTTTTAAAAGTAATTTTAATGTTGAAAAGATTTTTCATACTTAGTGCTTTTTTGAAAATTTTTAAAAGATTTTAAAAGCTCAAAATTGTGTTATTGGACCATTTTTCCACAAATCATCTTTCATTCTTTTTCCTGTTATCTTTTCCCATTCTTCTATTGGTATAGAATATTTTTTTCTTTCAATCTCTCCAATCCCTAAGCCATTATAAGCACAAAATGGAATCATGCCTTCATAAGTTGCATAATGTATTACGCATCTTCTTAATCTTTCAATATTCAAATTCCAAGCATCTTGAAACCACATTGAACCAATATAAAGAGTTTTATAATGAAATTCTTTCAATCCTTCATAACTTCCGCTTATAATAGCTTTTAATATTAAATTTTTCAGATCTTTTCCTTCTTTCTTTATATATTTGTTAATATTTCTTAGAAATGATAAAGCTATTCCTAATTTTCCAAAAATACTTTTTTCTTTTGACTTCTTTTCAATAAATTCCATTAGACCTTCTACATCAACAATTTTTGTTATTGGTGTAAATTTGAATTTTCCATTTTCCTTTGAAACAAATACATAAGTAGCCCCACCACAAGAAGGATGTGCAGTAAATTCAACTTGTGGTTTTCCTTTTAATTTTTCTATAAGTTTTGAAATTGGATATACAAAAGGCACTGGATAAAAATCATCTACAGTTATCTCTTTATTTAATCCCTCTTCTATAGTTTTAAAAAGATCATAATAGTCTACCCTTTGATTTTCAATAAAATCTTGAGAAGCATTTTGCAATCTTCCACAAAAAGATATTGGTTGAAAATTAACTCCTCTAACAACATCAATATTTTTAGCTGCAAATTTTATTATTTTTGGTGCTTCCGATAAATTTGATTTTGTTATGACCGGGACCAAAACCACGCTATGAAAATCTACTTTTCTTAAATTTTCTATTGCCTTTTTATTTTGTTCTATCCAAGGATTATATTTCTCAGAAACTCCATCAAAGCTCATATATATTGTATTTACTCCAGCTTCTACAATTTCATCACAATATTCAATTGATTCTGAAAGTTTTATTCCGTTTGTATTTAGTTGAATATGCCTAAAACCAAGCTCTCTAGCAACTTTTATTATATCCACCAAATCCTCTCTTACTGTTGGTTCTCCTCCTGTTATTTGAATTGCTTTTGAAGGTACCGGCTTCATGCTTCTTGCTTGTTTCATTATTTTTATTAAATCTTTTAATGGCGGGTCATAAACATATCCTGCTGCTCCGGCATTCATAAAACAATATGAACATCTCAAATTACATCTATTTGTAACAAGAAGATTTGTAAGAACACTTTGAGAAATATGTTTTTTATAAAGCTTTTCCTTTCCAAATGGATTTGAATCAATTTTCTTAATTTTGTTTGAAAATGATATGTATCTATGCTCTTTTCCATCCTTTTTATATTTTATCCATTTGTAATAGAGCTTAGAATCATTGAAAACTATTGATTTAAAATATCCATGTTTGTTACATTTTTTTTCTATCCAGATTTTTCCATCTTCTTCTACAACCACCGCTTTTATCTTTTTTATTTTTCCTTTTTTAAAGCATTCTGGGCAAATACTATATGTTTTTTCTAAGATTTTTTTGTTTAGTCTATTCATACAACTTTTAATATATTTTAAAAGTTTTAAAAATTAATTATTCTATTATGATTGAAAAAGAAATAGAAAATAAGATGTTGTCTCTATTTTCAAGAATAACAAGCTCATTAGGATATTCTCAGGTTCATGGAAAAATTATTGGAATTTTGATGATTGAAGGAAAACCTCTCTCTCTTCAAGAAATAAGCAAAAGAACAAGATATTCTCTTGGCTCTATTTCGCTTTCTTTAGATCTTTTGGAATTTTTCGGAATAATAAAAAAATTCAAAAAAAGTGGAGAAAGAAAGGTCTTTGTTAAATTAACCGGTGATTTATTGATTGGATTAAAAAATGCGATAATTTTAAAAATAGATAAGAATGCAGAAGATGTGATAAATGAATTAGAATATTATAAAAAGAAAGTAAAGGATAAGAAGACTTTAAAAGCAATAAAGGTTTTGGAAAAAGAAACTAAAAGATTAAAAAAGTATGTAGAGAAAATATCATCTATTAAAATTCCGAATTCTTAAAAGGATTAAAATATAAAAAAGAAAATAAAAATAAGATGAAAAATGAAAGTAATAAAATATATCGAAAAGCCTAAGTTAAAAAGCCCTATATTGGTTGAAGGTCTTCCTGGAATAGGAAATGTTGGAAGAATATCTGCTAGTTATTTAGTTGACAAATTAAAAGCAAAAAAGTTTGCAGAGTTTTATTCAAGTGAATTTTTTCCTTCTGTGATTGTTAATAAAGATGGAGTAGCAAGGCTTATGAAAATAGAATTTTATTATTATAAGGGGAAGAATGATATAATAATAGTTGTTGGTGATTCTCAAGCAATGACCCCTGAAGGTTATTACAATATATCAGAAGGTATTTTGGAGGTTGCGAAAAAATTTAATGTAAAAATGATAATAACTCTCGGTGGTTTGGGTAGGGAAGATGTTACAAAATCTCCAAGAATTATTGGGGCTGTTAACGATGAGAAACTGATAAAGAAATTTAAAAAATATGATATAATATTTGATGGAAATATACTTAACACAATTGTTGGTGTATCTGGACTTTTGATCGGAATGGCAAAAATAAAAAATATTGATGCAATATGCTTGCTTGCTGAAACTGCTGGATTTCCAATAGTTATTGCAGATCCGATAGGCGCAGAGGCTTTGCTAAAAACACTTTCAAAGATTCTTGATATAGAAATAGATCTTTCTGAATTAACTAGAGATGCAAAAGAGCTTGAGAAGAAACTTATAAAAACAGAAGAAATGCAAAGAAAAATGCTTGAGAAAATATTAACTCCAGAAGAAGAAAAAAAGGATCTTGAATATATAGGATGAACCTTTTAAAAAATTATAAAACAAAATCTTAAAACATTCCTATCCAAAAAGTTCTTGCAATAAATCTAATTAGAAATATTATTGCAACAATCCAAAATGTGATTATATAATATTTTTTATTTTCTTCGATTTCTTTTTTGTACTGAATGGAAGATATTGTAAACAAAAAGATTACACATATATCAAATAAAATATGAGTTGTTGCGATATTTTCATAAAAGATTGTTAGAATTGTATCTCCTAAAAAGGTTAAAGAAAATATTATGATAGGTAAAACTATGTCTGAAATTCCTTTTTGCATCAATAAAAATATATCAAGATTTATTTAAAAGCTATTCTGAATACAATGTTGTAACTATTGGTTTATCTAAAACAATAATAGTATGCTCAAATTGAGATATTTTACAATCCTTTTTTTCAAAAAGTATAGGATAAGGATATAAAATCTCCTTATATAAAAGCTCTTTTGCTGCTATTCTAAATTTTATTTCAGGCAAACTTAACCATCTTTTAGCAAAGGGCAATCCATTCCTTTTAAAACCAAAATTAAAGATATATCTTGCGTCAGAATTTCTTATCTTTGCTTCTTCTATGCTTTTTATTACAGAGAATATTCTAATATCATCAGAATCTATTACAAACCCTTCTCCATTAGTTGCAAAAGGTTCTATGGCTATTACACTTCCTTCTTTTAATTCAGTTTCATCATTATTTTTTACATTTAATATTTGCGGTTCTGCATGAATATTAAATCTCTCTAAACCGTGACCAGTAAGATTTTTTACTGGTTTGAAACCATATTTAGTTATAGTATTTTCAATAATTTCTCCGATTTCCTTTATTTTTGTTCCTGGAGAAACTATTTTTATAGCTTCTTGAAGCGCTTCCTCACTTGCTTTCAACAAATCAAAATAATCTTTAAAACAAATTGTATATGCAGTATCTCCTATATAACCATCTACATGTACACCGATATCTATCTTTATTACATCATTTTCATTAACAAAAATATTTTCATTTTTATTAGGAGTGAAATGAGCTGCTATATTGTTTATTGAGATGTTTGGAGGAAAGGCTATATCTCCTCCAAGCTCTTTTATTCTCTTTTCTATCCATTCCGCAATTTCTAAAATATTAGCTCCTACTTTAATAATCCTTTTTGATTCCTCTCTAACTCTAGCAGCAATTTTGCCTGCTTCTTTATACTTCTCTAAAATCTCTTTCTCCATTTTATCACGATTAAAATATCAAAAGTTTAATAATCTCTTAAACAATTTTAATTTATGTATATAAGAAAGAAGAATAAAAAAATTCTAAAAAATAGAAGAAAAACAAAAAGAAAAAAATTAAAAGCAACAGAAGCTTTATTGTTAAAAATTGGATATAAACCTAAAAGAACAAAGCTTAATTCTAAATTTAGAGGAAAAAATAAGGTAATAATTGGAAAGTAGACTAAAAAAATCTTTTACAAAATTTGCAAACTACCGATTCAAAAGATTCTCCCTTCATAATCTCTTCACACATTTCTTTAAATGCCTTTTTAAATTCCTCTCTCCTCTCTAGAAATTCTTTTCCTCTAATATTTTTCATATATTGCGAAATGGCGCTTTGCGTTACACCAAGAATTTCAGCCACTTTTTCTTGAGAAAAAGCATAATTTTTTATTAATTCTTTTGCTATATTTGCTCTTATTGTTGGTAAGATTTTTGCAATCTTTTCGCATCTCATTTTACTCACTTATTCCAACCATTTTATTCTTATTTTTTCCTTTTCCTCTTCACTTATAGGATTTACAATCAATTTACCTTTTTTCTTTTTATGCTTCCATTCAACAAGAACATTTTCTTTTTTACAATCTGAATACCTTGCAGTTAATCTTGCTGCAATTATCAAAGCCTCTTTATTAAATTTTCCTCGGAGTAATGTTATAGGGCTTCCGAAATTAGGGACCTTTAGTTTTATTCCTTTATTTTTTTCTAAAATTTTGTTTTCCTTTTCATTTCTTCCTACAATAATCTTATTTTCTCCAAATCTGAAATGTCTTCCTATTTTGAGAAGTTCTATGTCCTCTTTAGTAATTTTTTTGTTAAAGGTTATTAAATCACTAAGCTTTGATGCAAATTCTTTTTGTGTTAATATGCAACCTCCTCCCGGAGTGGGATATTCTTTTAAACCAAAATTTTTAGCTAATTCTATTTGCATTTTTCTCCTTCTTCCTTTTATAGCATATAATTTTTCTCTATCTACTAAACCTTTTTCCTCTGCTTCTGTTATTGGCAAAAGTTTTGCAGACAGTGGTCTTAAAACTTTTCTTTCTAAGCCTGCTTCTTTTTCAATAATTTCCAATTGCTTTTTATTTTGAGTAAAAGGTCTTTCCCCCAAAACCTCTCCTGTAAATATAAAATCCGCTTTTATCTTTTTTGCGTACTTCTTTGCCTCTTTTAGCATTAATATATGACAGTCCATACAAGGATTCATTGCAGAGCCATAACCATACTTCGGATTAATAATCATCTTCAAAAATTTTTTTGTTAAATCTACTTTTTTCAAAGGTATTTTAAAAATTTTTGAGAATTTTTTGCATTTCTCATAATTATTAAAAAATGGAGAAACGAAATTAATCCAAAATACTTTTATTCCTTGCTCTTTTAATAACAGAGAAGCTAACAAAGAATCCAAACCTCCTGAAAATAATCCTAAAGCCTTTACTTTTTTCATTTTTTCTCACTTCTATTTTTTATCTTAGCCAACTACTTAAAGAGGATTGTATAGGAGATGATAAACTTTCTATCACTTGATTCACTCTCTTTTCAGAAAAGTCGTGCTCATCACAAAGTATCTTTTTTATTTTTTCTGGATCTATGCTTTTAAAAATAATTTTTCCTGAATAATCGTTAAATTCTGGATTTAAAAAGAATTCATAAATCTCTTTCGGATCAACATCAAACTCCCATTCAACATTTTCCAAAACTTTATCAATTGTTTTATATCTTTTAACAAGCTCCAAAGCCTTTTTAGGACCTATTCCTTTTACTCCACCAAGATTATAATCTGTACCAACAAGAATTCCCACAATAATTAACTGCTCTCTTGTTATTCCTAGTCTATTTAAATTTTCCTCAAGCTCAACAATTTCTGGAAAAATCTTTATTTCTCTTCCTCTTACGATTCTCTTTCCAGTGATGTTCAAATTTCTTACCATTGCTGGCGAGCCAAATAATAAAGAATCGAAGTCTTGACTTGCTGAGAAATTTACATCTTTATTTTTACACATAACTGCGCATTGTGCTTCTCCTTCACTCTTTGCTTGTATAACTGGCAAACCCATAGCTAATAAAAGCTCCTTGCTTTCTTTTATCATTTCTTCATTAAGTTCTGCTGTTCTCTGGGCTTGTTTTTTAGCTTCAATTAAATCGCCTCTCTCCAAAGCATCTTTCCATTTTTCCATTGCTATTTCTTTAGCCTCTTTTCTTTTCTCTATTGCATATTTTTTGAATTTTGGTTTTTCTCCATCAAAAACATATACTGGTTTTATTCCATTTTCTAAAAGATTTGCTGTTCTGTAGAATAAACCTGAAAGATGAGATGTTATTCTCCCTTTCAAATCTTTTAGAGGAGTACCATCATATTGCCTTATCGAAGATAAAAACTGATACAACCAATTAAATGCATCTATAGCTATTATTTTTCCTCTTAAACTTTCTAATTCAATTTTTCTTGATTCTAGGATATCTGAAAGTTGTACTCCCATCTTATTTTTATATCTTTGGAAAAAATAAATAAATATGGTTTCTGATGATTTTGAAGAAATTAAGATTGGTTTAGAAATACATCAACAATTAAATACAAATAAACTTTTTTGTTCTTGTTCTTCTGAAATGAATGAAAAAAATTTAATATATGAAGTGAGAAGAAGATTGAGGCCCGTTGTATCTGAATTGGGTGAGTTTGACAGAGCTGCAATTTTTGAGTTTTTTAGAAATAGAGAATTTGTTTATAGAGGTTATGAAAATGAATGCTGCTTAGTTGATTTAGATGAAGAGCCACCACATGAAATAAATAGAGATGCATTAAAAATAGCCTTGGAAATGGCTTATAATTTAGGTTTATACATTCCTGATGAACTTCATATAATGAGAAAGTTGGTTTTAGATGGTTCAGCAATAACAAGCTTTCAGAGAACAGTTCTTATAGGTATTGGTTCTTCTGATTTTGAAAAAGTAAAGATAAAATCTTTGTGTTTAGAAGAGGATGCGGCAAAGCTTGAGAAAGAAGAAAAAAATTTAGTTTATTATTCTTTGTCAAGATTAGGAATTCCATTAATAGAAATTTCTACTGAACCAATAATTTCAAATCCAGAGGAAGCAAAAGAAATTGCAAAAAGTATTGGTTTATTCTTAAGAAGCTTTGATGTAAAGAGAGGAATAGGAAGCATAAGACAAGATGTAAATATTTCTATTTCTGGCGGGGCTAGGGTTGAGATTAAAGGCTGGCAAAACTTGAGATCTTTAAACAAGCTAATAGAAAATGAAATAGAAAGGCAAAGAAAATTATTAGAGATAAAAGAAATTTTTAAAAAAATTGAAAAAAGCATTATTACAAAAAAGGACGAGGATAGCTTTATAATAATCATACCTAATTTTAAAGAAATCGCAGTGAAGGAAATATCAGGAAATAAAAAATTAAAAGATGAAATAGCTGAATACGGAAAGGTTTATTATGCAAATGTTTTAACAAATTTAGATGAAAATATAGAAGAAAAAATTTTTGAAAATTTTGGAATAAAATCAGGTGATTTTGCCTTACTAATAAAAGGAAAAAATTTTGAAAAGGCTTTTGAAGAAATTTTTAAAAGAATAAAATTTTTATCAATAGGAGTACCTGAAGAAACAAGAAAGCCAAATGAAGATGCAACAACAAGCTATTCAAGACCTTTACCAGGATCTGCAAGAATGTATCCTGAAACTGATTTGCTTCCTATAATACCAACAAAAAAATTAAAGAAAATTAAAACATTAAATGAAAAGAAAAAAGAGCTTGAAAAGATTTTGTCAAAGGATTTGGTTGATCAAATAATAACTACAAAATATTTTGATATTATTGAAAAAGTTTCTTGTGGAAATGAAAATATTTTGAAAATTGCAGCTGTAACATTTACCTCAACATTAAAAGAATTGAAAAGAAAAGGTTTGGATGTTAATAATATTTCTGAAGATATTTATGAGAGAATTTTTGATTTGTTGAAAAAAGAGAGGATTTCAAAAAAATCAATTCCTGAAATATTAGAAAGAATTTTAAAAGGAGAGGATTTTGATGAAATAATAAAAGATTATAAAATTATTCCAAGAGAAGAGATTAGAAAAATAATAAAAGATGTTGTAGAAAAATCTAAAGAAAAAGAATTTGGAAGAATTGTTAGTGAGGTAATGAAAATTGTTGGAAAAAAAGCTGAAGGTAATGTTGTTATAGAAGAGATTAGAAAAATTTTGAGTGAAGAAAAATGATAGAATATTGGGTTTGGACAGATAGAATGAAATGGGTAAAGAAAAAAGTAAAAAAATGTTTCTTTTGCGAAGCTGCAAAAAATAAAAAATGTGCAAAAAAATTCAAGATTCTTTATAAAAACAAAAATGTTTTAGTTTTGATGAATTCTTACCCTTATAATACTGGTCATCTTCTTGTTGCTCCTATAAAGCACATTGCAGATTTTGATGAATTGGGCAACGAAGAAATAAAAGAAATTTTTATTGTTGTTAAAAAATGTGTAAAAATTCTTAAAAAGGCTTTAAAACCAAGCGGATTTAACATTGGTCTAAACATAGGAAAATTTAGTGGAGCATCTATAGAGAATCATTTACATATTCATATAGTTCCGAGATTTAAAACAGATTTTGGTTTTATTGAAGTTGTTTCGAAAACAAAGGTTATGCCGGAGTATCTTGAAAAAACATATGAAAGATTGATGAAGTATGAAAAAATTTTTGAAGAAGAATAAAATGAAATATTTTTTGGGAATAGATGGAGGAGCAAGCAAAACAACAGGAATTTTAATAGATGAAAATGAAAAGATTGTAGGAAAGTTTTTGGGTAAAGCAAGTAATTATAAAGTTGTTGGTCTTGAAGAAATGGAAAAAAATCTTTTGGAGATTGTAAAAAATTTTTTGAAAATAGGAAATATTTGTGCAGCATGCTTTGGCTTAGCATCAATAGATTCTGAGAATGATAAAAAAATTGTTTATAATAAAATAAAAAATGGTAAGATAGGAAAGCTTATTAAAGAAATAATTGTTGTTAATGATACAGAGATTATACTTCCAGCAGCAAATTTGGATAATGGAGTTGCAGTAATTGGTGGTACTGGCTCTAATTTTTTAGGAAAGAATGGAAATAAAATATCTTTTGCAGGTGGTTTAGAATATATACTTGCAGATGAAGGAAGTGCTTTTTTCCTGGGGCAAAATGTTTTAAGGGCTGCTTTGCGCTCTTTTGATGGAAGAGGAGAAAAAACAATATTAGAAAAAATGGTTTTGAAAAAAGCTAAAATAAAAAATATGAGGGATTTGAAAGATTTGGTATATACAAAAAATTTAAAAACCATTGTAGCAAAATTTGCACCACTTGCTGAAATTGCAGCAAAAAAGGGAGACAATATAGCTAAGAAAATAATTAGGAATGCAATAAAGGAATATGAAATTGGAATAAAGGCTGTTGCAAAAAATGTTGGTTTAAAAGGGAATTATAAGATAGCTTTGGTTGGAAGCGTTTTTAAGTCAAAGATGATATTTTATGGTTTAAAAGAAAGGTTTGGAGATAGATTAATTATTGTAAAAGAGCCTGCTTTTGGTGCTGCAAGAATTGCAAAGAATTTATATTTTGAAAAATATGGTGAAATGAATGAATGAAGATGTTGAAAAATCAATATTAAAATTTCCCGAAATGATAGAAGAAGCTATAAAATATGAATTTAATTTTAAGATAAACAAAAAACCAAAAAATATAATAATAGCTGGAATGGGGGGCTCAGCTATAGCTGGGGATATACTTATAGATTTTGTTTCCTCAAAACTTTCTATTCCTATTTATGTTTGCAAAGATTATCATCTTCCTGGTTTTGTGAATGAAAATTCTTTGATTTTTATTATTTCCTATTCTGGAAATACAGAAGAAACTCTTTCTTGCTTTAAAGAAGCGAAGGAAAAGAATGCGGTAATAATAGCAATAACCTCAAACGGAAAATTAGAAAAAATTTGTGAAAAATTTAGCTTACCTTTAATAAAAATTCCTTCAGGTTTTCAGCCAAGATTTGCACTGCCTTATTTGTTCTTTTCTATCATTGTTGCTTTGAAATCTATGGGGATATTGAAAAATGTGGATGAGGAAATAAAAGAAACTATTAATGTTGTAAAAAAGATAAGAAAAAAATATTCTTTTGAAAACAAAATAAAAAAATCTGGAGATATTTACAAAATTGCTAAAAATGTTAAGAAAAGCGATGGAATAATAATTTACTCCCACGATTCTTTAAAAGGTGTTGCAACAAGAATAAAAACACAGATAAATGAAAATTCTAAAATGTTATCTTGGATTGGAGTAATACCTGAAATTGGGCATAATGAGATATCTGGATGGCAAGAAATAAGAAAAAGTAATTTTTGTGTATTGCTATTAAGAGATAAGAAGGAGAACAAAAAGATAAAAATAAGATTTGAATATATCAAAAAAATTTTGAAAAAAAGAGCAAAGATATATGAAATTTTTTCCGAGGGAAAAGGAAGGCTTGCAAAAATTTTTTCTTTAATCTATTTAGGAGATATTTTAAGCTTGCATATAGCTAATGAAAGAAATATTGATGCAAAAAATATTCCACTTCAAGATAAAATTAAAGAATTGCTTAAAAAATCAAATTTTAAATAATGAAAATAAAAAAATTATAAATATGAAAAAATTGAATGTTGCAATAAATGGTTTTGGAAGGATAGGAAGATGCTTCTTAAGAGCTGCTTTAAGAAATGGAATAAATGTGGTTGCAATAAATAGCACAGTAGATACAAGAGCAACAGCACATCTTTTCAAATGGGATTCTGTTTATGGAAAATTTGAAGATGAAGTAAAAGCTACTGAAGATTCAATAATTATAGGAGAAAAGGAAATAAAGGTTGTTAGTGAAAGAGATCCTGAAAAGCTTCCGTGGAAAAAATTTGAAATAGATGTGGTTATAGAATCTACAGGAGTTTTCACAGATAGAGAAAATGCTTCGAAGCATATAAAAGCAGGGGCAGAGAAGGTTATAATAACAGCTCCAGCAACTAATCCTGACATAACTATTGTGATTGGTGTTAATGAAGAGAAACTTGAAGATACACATAAAATAATATCAAATGCGTCCTGCACCACAAACTGCTTAGCACCAATAGCAAAGATTCTTCATAATGAATTCAAAATAAAAAGAGGTTTCATGAGCACAGTACATGCATATACTAATGACCAAAGAATTCTTGATGGTACACATAAAGATTTAAGAAGAGCTAGGGCTTGTGCTTTATCTATAATACCAACAACAACAGGAGCAACCAAATCAGTAGAGGAGGTTATTCCAGAGCTAAAAGGAAAATTAAACGGGCTTGCTTTTAGAGTTCCTGTGGCTTGCGGTTCTATTGTAGATTTTGTTGCAGAGGTTGAAAAAGATGTGACGAAAGAAGAAATAAATAAAACAGTAAAAAGATATGCGGAAAATGAAATGAAAAATATAATTGAATATACAGAAGAGCCGATAGTTTCAGCAGATATTATAGGGAATCCACATTCAGCAATATTTGATGCATTGTCAACAATGGTTTTAGGAAATAATTTGGTAAAGGTATTAGCATGGTATGATAATGAATATGGATATGCATGTAGGGTTGCAGACTTAGTAAAGATCTTAGAGAAGATGTAAAAACTAAAATCGAAAAACAGAAAAGCCTTCTTTTTTTAATATATTTTTTATTTTGATTTTGTTTATTTTAATTAAATGTGAAATACAACTGCAATCACTAGAGCCAAAATTTTTTATTGGTTTTCCAATTTCCAAAATCTTTCTTGCTATTTTACATTCTTCTTTTATCTTTGATTTTTTTATGAATATTTTTTCTATTTTCACATTTCTTTTTTCAAGAAGATAATCAATATGCCAATGTTTTTTCTTTTTTATTTTTAAATGTCTTTCTATTCTTTTTTCAAGTGAATTTAACGCAGAGCCTATATAAACATAATAACCTTTTTGAAATGAATTTTTTTGTTTGATATTTTTGCATTAAATGGGCTCAAAATTTTTATAATAATACAATAACTTCCTTTCATTTTGCTCAATATAATTAAAAGTGGGTAATTATAAATGTGAAAGTTTTAAATAATAAAGAAATATAAAAATATTGAGGGGAAGATGAAAGATTTTTTAGAAAGGGTAAAAACAGGAATTCCTGGACTGGATAAAATAATTGAAGGTGGATTTCCAAAAAATTCTTTAATAATAGTTTCAGGAAGCCCTGGATCGGGAAAGAGCATTTTTTGCCTTCAATATATTTATTATGGAGCAAAAAACAATGAACCTGGTTTATATATAACATTGGAAGAAGATCCGAAAGATTTAAAAGAAGCTGGAAAAAAGATGGGAATGGATTTTGATAAATTAAAAAACTGCAAAATTATTAAACCTTCTGAGATTAGAGATTATCCAGATCTTCAAAAAATAATTGAAGAAGAAATAAAAAAGTTAAAAGCAAAGAGGCTTGTGATTGATTCGCTTTCTTCCTTAGAAGCTCTTTGCTCAACATTCGAATCTGTTGGAAAAGGAATTTCTTTAATAAGGTTAAGAGAAGGGTATAAGGTAGCTCCAGAAAAAAGAGCAATAATAAGAAGGTTTTTATACAATTTTATCCATCATATAAAATCTCTAGAAGTAACAGCAATATTAACATCTGAGGTTCATAATGCTAGATACTCACCCTCAGGAATTGCAGAATATGTTGTGGATGGGATAATAAAGCTTGAGTATGAAGCTGTTGGAAATATTGTTCAGAGAAGTATTTTTATTCCAAAGATGAGAAAAACTAATATAAAAGCAGGAAGGCTTGGGATGGAGATTGGAAAAGGAGGAATTAAAATTGTTGAGTAATCTTCCCCTCTTCTTTGTTTTACGGCTTTCTTCATTTTTATTCTGTAATGTATAATGATAAATTTCCTTCTCTTGTATCTTTTTCTATTTTTTTAAGTACTATTTCCTTTCCTGTAAATCCGCTTATAACACCAGAAAGCATTCCTCTAAACATTGTAAAATCTATTTCTTTTTCATAATTAAACCAAGGGAAATATTTCACAGTTATTTCATATTTTCCTTTTTTCTTCAATACAAGAATATCTCCAAATCCTAATGCAGAAAAGAAGTCTGTAATAAATTTGCATGGATCTTGTTTTCCAGATATTTTTGCAAGATTTTTTCCAAATTCAAATGAGCAATCCCACAAAATTTTTAATCCATTTTTTATTTTTTTCAATTCTTTTTCTAAAATATACATAAAGCTTGCTTCGCAAAGGAAAAATCTTTCTCCTTTATAAGTTACTTGTCCATGCTTATATTCAAAGATTCCAGAATCTATTAAATTTTTTAGTGATTTTGTTGCCCATTTTGTTGGCCTTATTTCATTAAATTTCTTATATTCTTGAGACATTTCTACTTTTTCAATCTCTTCACATCTTATTGGTTTATATCCCATTTTTATCAAAGTTTCATAAGGTGCAGCTATTACTAAGCATTCCTTATCTCCTCTTCCTTGACATTTTGGCTGAACTGCTTCGATGGTTAAATCCTGCATAACATAAGACCAAATACCTCCGATACTACCAAAAGAAAAAATGTAACCTAACCCGTTTTTAGAACAAACTATGTAATCTTTCATATTCAATGTAAAAATTTTTTTATCATAATCGATTTTGTGAGTTAATTTACCATATGAAGAAATGGCCTCTATATATCTAACCAAAAAATATGCATCTCGCAATATATCTTTTTTAGTTGCTGATTTTATGTTAGTAAATTTTGATAAATTAGAATAATTATAACCAAACTTCTTTCCTATATAATAAAGCGTCGAATTTTCTTTTTTAAGAGAATTTTCTAGATTTACTATGAAATTTTCGTTTAGTGTTATCTCTCTCAAATAATTGTCTTTTTGTTGACCAACACGCTCACAAATAAATGCTGGTTTGTCTATTATCTCAAATTTTGGAAAATAAATATTTCTAATATACCAATCTATAATTTTGTCTCTTATTCTCATAAAATCACAAAGATTTTTGTGGCTATGATTAGAAAAGCCGCGAAGTATATCTCAGAATCTGCAATAACATCATAAAGCATAATTTTATTTATTTTTCTTTTGTACAACTCATAATAAATCATATTGTAAAAAACAAGTCCTGTTAGAGATAAGGCGATTATTGGAAGTAATTTAAAAATAACAAAAACTACAAGCAAAAAACCAGAAAATACATTCAAAATTTTTAGCAAAGTTAAAGTTTTCTCAACACCTATTCTTACTGGTAATGTTCTAACGTTTTTAATTTTATCTCCTCTTACATCACGAATATCAAAAAATATAGAATTTATAAAATCTCTTAAAAATACGAATGTAAAGAATGAAACTACTGTCATATTAAAAGTATTTACTGAAGCTGCTACAAGAAAGACAGACGATGCCCACAAAATACCTATTGTTAAGCTCTTTGCTAAAAAAATCTTTTTAACTTTTTTATAAAATAAAATAACAATAAAAGGTAGTAGTGTTAAAACCATTACTAAAATATTATAAAAAAATGCCAGCAAAATTCCAAAAACATATAAAATGGCTGAGATCCATAAAAGCAACTTACCATATTTTAATGCAAATTTAACTCTTTCTGGATAATTTACTTTGTCACTTTCCTCTATACCCATTCTATTTAGATTATAGATAAAGAATGTTATACAGAAGATTATTAACAAGGATGAATTAAATTTTATTCCTAACAGTATAAATGTTATCACTCCCCAAAGCACAGCTGCTATAGAAATATGGATAGATGAAAAAAACCAAAAAATAAAAAACTTTTTTAAAAAATTGTTTTTCATATAATCAATATTAACTTTTATAATTATAAATTTCTACTTTTTCAATCTCTTCACATCTTATTGGTTTATATCCCATTTTTATCAAAGTTTCATAAGGTGCAGCTATTACTAAGCATTCCTTATTCTTTCTCTAACATTTTGGCTGAACTGCTTCGATGGTTAAATCCTGCATAACATAAGACCAAATACCGGCAATGCTAGCAGAAGAAAAATATAACCTAAGCTGTTTTAGAACAAACTATGTAGTTATTCATTTTCCAAACACCATCTCTTCAGCAATAGATGTATTTTTTTCAACTTTTTCTTGATGCTTTTTTAAAAAAGTTGTCAGAAAATCTATACAAATCTCTTTAAGTTCTCCACTTAATAGTTCTCCGCTTTTGTATTTATCATATATATTTTTAACAAACTCATCATCTGGATAATGATAAAGTAATATCTCATAAGCTTTATCATTTTCCGGAATACCTCCTAGTTTTCTATGTAGCTCTAAAGAATCTCTTCCTCCTGAAAAAGCCTTATTAATCTTTCTTTTAATTTCTTCAGGAGGATCGTCTAAGAAAATTGCAGTATCTGGAATTGAAGCACTCATTTTACTTCCCTTTTGTAACCCAGATTGGTGCAAAAAATAAAAAAATGAAGGCAGTTTTAGGTTATAAGGAAGTCTCCTTGCCAAATCTCTACAAGCTCTAGCATGAGGATCTTGCTCAATACCGATACCAGTTATTGTTGGTGTTGGCCCAAAATATTCTTTTAGTTGTAAATGTAAAATGTCGGCGTATTGTAATAGATTAGCACAAATTTTTCCTGGGTTAATATGTCCATATATAGCTCTAAAAGTATTTTCTGTTATCTTTTTTGAAATTTCAAAAGCAAATTCATAATATCTTTGCTCTTTTTTACTTTGAAGGTAGATCTCTTCTTTTGGTATTCCAAAAGCGAGTAGATGAGCAATTATATTAACTGCATACTCTTTAGCAATTTCTAAACTTGGAACTTTAGAATCTGGACGTGAAACATAAGCATCAATATCCGATACAACAAAGAAACTTTTTGCTCCGAGAGATTTGAATAATAAATAGGCATCTATGCTTACCTTATGACCTAAATGCAAAGGTCCTGAAGAAGCAATACCTGTTATCTGAATGAACTGCTTATTATTATCCATAGCATCTTTAATAACATCAAAACCTCTGTGTGCTACTATTATTTTCCTAGTAAATAAATAGTGCTTACAAAGGATTTCGGATTCTTTAAATTTTTTTAACCCAAATTCTTTGATTAACCTTTCATTTATCTTAATTTCTTTCGAACCCCACGGATCTATAATATTTTTGCTACTCATAATAAATAGTGAAATAATATAATTAATAAATTTATCTGAAAGGAAATTTTCCTCTCTTAAAATCGAAAATTTTGTCTGCAACATCATAACAACTATTAAAATGAAAAATATTGGAAACAAAGTTTGATTTCTTCCTACGCTACACTTTTAAACATTGTATTAAAAATCAACATTCGATATTTTGCTTAAGAAGATCGAAAAAATTTAAAATTTTCATTTTTCCATATTAGTTCATTAAATCTTGCTTTATGAACTTTCTGATTAGCTCCTTATGAGACTTTTTGTAATGGTATCGAAACAGAATATTCGTTGATTAAATTCGATCCATTCGTGGACTTTAAACCTATCGTATTTTTATCTTGCCAACTTGCTGTTCATATGTTTGCACAAAGAATAATCGCTACTATATTTCCTTGTGCAATTCCTTCAGCCTGTAAAAACCTAATGAACAATTTATCAAATTGCGCTTCTCAAACTTTTTTTAGTAGTTCTAAAGTGCCATCTCTTATCTACACCATACCAAAATTTTTAATGTTTTCAACCAAGTTTATCCGTTTAAAACACTTGCTGTCCAATTTTCTGACATTAATAGCTATATGAATGTAAAAAACGTTTTATTTTTAGAGAGGCTTTTTGAATTCTTAATCTAAAGCTATAGAATCTTTTTGCACAATCAGGATAACTAGTTTAATTGGATAAATTTAAAAAAATTAACATCTTATTGATTTTTGAAATGGAAAATAATTCACATCCCAACATTCAAATAGAAAGGATAAATAAAACTTTCAAATACGATGTTGCTGAGAGAAAAGGCCTAGGGCATCCGGATACTTTAGCAGATAGTCTTGCAGAAGAACTTTCAAGAGTTTATTCTCTTTTTACCCTTTCTAATTTTGGAGTGGTTCTTCATCACGATTTTGACAAATTAGGTATAGTAGGTGGTTCTTCTTCTGTTTCATTTGGAAAAGGAATAATTACACGTCCAATAAAAGTTTTGTTAAATGGGCGTGCATCAATACGCTTTGGAGATAAAAAAATCCCATTAAAAGAACTTTTAATAAAAACTGTTTTAAATTTCTTCTATCAAAAATTCCCTTTACTTAGAAAAATGGATATAAAAATTATTTTTAACGTGAGTCAGAAAAGTAGCCCGGGCTTTATAAATATTGGAAAACAACAAAGTCCGAGAAAATTTTGGTTTTCTCCACGAGGATTAGAAGATTTGCCAGAAACAAAGCTTTTGAGAGCAAATGATTCTGTAATTGCATGCTCATATTATCCTTTAACGATCGCTGATAAATGTTGTTTAGAAGTTGAAAGTTTTCTTAATTCAAAAAAATACAAAAGAAAATATCCGTGGTGTGGTAGTGACATTAAATTACAAGCTGTCTATATAAATGGGAAGGTTGAATTAACCATGTGCGTTCCGCAAATAGCTAAATATGTTTCAGATATAAACGAATATAAAGAGAATTTAGAGACAATAAAAGAAACTGTATTGAACATATTATTTAAGAAGCTGGATTCAGTTTCGGATATTAAGTTATTTATTAACATGAGAGATAACTTCGAGTACCCTGAATTATACTTAACTGCGATAGGATCATCTATTGAAAGTGGAGATATAGGGCTTGTTGGTAGGGGTAATAGAGTTAATGGACTGATCACACCTGGAAAACCTATGAGTATCGAGGGTGTTTGTGGTAAGAATCCTGTGTATCATGCTGGAAAAGTTGGAAATGTTTTAGCAAAAATTATTGCCGAAAAAGTTTACGAAATAACTCAAAAGTATACAGAGGTATTTATTTTAACACAAACCGGACAACCTTTAGAATGTCCGTGGAAAATTATAGTTAAAACTAATTCTGATAACTCTCAAGATAAACGAATAAAAAGCATTATTTTAGAAGAATTAACTAAAATCCCTGAAATAACAAAGAAAATTATTAAAGGGAGGATTTCTCTATTTTAGTTTGATTTTTAAACTAAGTTTAGACAAGCCAATTAATTAGTTAAAAAGATATTAAGTTTTTGCAAAAGCTGAGAAGTTTTAAAAACTCTTCTTTTCCAAAATATTCGATTATTTTTGAGATTTGAAATATTCTGTTAAATAATCATTTTAGCCGTTTTCCATAACGCAAAAGTAGCTCATCTTCTTAAGCTATGAGCCTGTTCAAGTTCTAGCAAATACATTTAGCTAACTTCTAAATTTACTTTCAACAGCCTATACTCTAGTTTTTATGTTTTCTTGAAAATGCCAAATAAAGTAAGAAAAGGGTGTGGATTGAAGCAAGAAATTTTTGGATGGTTAAAATAAGATTCAAGTAAACAAAAACTTTTTAAGGATCTTAAACTTTAGGCAACTGTCATAGAAGTCGATTTTTTGGTAATAAAATATCCGTATGTACTACACCAAAAGGTTCCAAATACTTTCTAAGAACTTTAGGCAATTGAACGCTTCCATCTTCTAATTGATAATTCTCTAAAATTGCGCAGATTGTTCTTGAAGTTGGTATTCCAGTACTGTTTAAAGTATATACATATTTCATTCTCCCAATTTTTTTATCCCTATAAAAGATGTTGCCTCTAAATGCTTGCCAATCTAAACAGTTAGAAGCTGATACAACTTCTCTATATTTGGCTTGAGAAGGAAACCACACTTCGATATCATACTTCTTACTTGCATGATCGCCGAGTTCACCAGCACAAACATTTACAGTCCGTATGGGCAATTCCAAACCTTTAAAAAGCTCTTCCGCATTTCTAATTAATTCTTCGTGCAATTTTTCGCTTTCAGCTTCATCAGGTGGTGAAAAGATAAATTGCTCTACTTTATGAAATTGATGGACGCGAAATATGCCTTTAGTATCTTTTCCATGAGCTCCTGCTTCCTTTCGGAAACATGGACTCCATCCTACAAGTTTTATGGGTAAATCATCCTCTTCTATGATTCGCCCTGAATAGAGTGCTAGTAATGGATGCTCTGCTGTCCCTATTAAATAGAGGTCTTCTTTTTCAACTTTATATATCATCTCTTTAAAAGAATCAAAATCTAAAGCACTTCGTAATATTTTTTCTCTCAAAAGGTATGGAGGAATTACTAAATGATATCCTTTTTTAGTTAAGTTATCTATAGCATAAAGAGTTAAGGCAAAATCAATCAAAGCTATTTCATCAAATAGATAGTAAAAGCGGGATGCTGCTACTCGAGAAGCTTGCTGTGTATTTCCCAATTTTAATACATTTTCTAAAAGTTCAGCGTGACCCTTAGGTCTAAATGATATTTCTTCATATTCTACATTAAATCCCTTTGATTTTGTTTCATGAAGAAAAATTTCTACATCTTCGCTCCATACTTTAGGTTTTCCAAAATACTTGAGGGGCATGTTATTTTCTTCTGTTAACCCATCTGGAACATCTTTGCTAATTAAATTGGGAAGCAGAAACAAAATTTCAGAGTATTGCTTCTTAATCTCTCTGTATTTGCTTTCTAAAAGCTTAATTTCTTTTTTTAATATCTGTAATTGATCTCGTTTGCTTATTGCTAATGTTTTGTCTCTGGAAAATTTATTTAACTCTTCTCTTTTTTTGTTTAATTCGGTTAAAGTTTTGCGATATAAGCTATCGTACTTTAAGAACTTCTCTAATAAATCTGTAGATTTCCCTCTTTTTTCTAGCATTACTTTATAATCAATAGGAGATTTACGTATATATTCTATTACACTCCACCTTGGCATCTCTTTTATTTTTAAAACTTTATATTTTTAAAGCTTTGTTTAAAAATTAAAATAGGGTATGGAAAGCTATTCTATGAAAGAGGTTGAAAAGAAGCTTGATGAACATTTTTTATCTCAGGGGTATTTCAGGAAAAAGTGCAGAAGTTGTGGTGAGAAATTTTTTACGAAAGTATTGAATAAAGAAACCTGCGGAAGTTATAGATGCGAAGGATATTCCTATCTATATTTTAATAAATTGTCAAAGCAGTATAATTTTCTTTCATTAACTAAGTTATCGAAAATGCTATCAGATGCGTGGCAGAGTTATAATTTTAAAATAGCTAAACCGATACCTATAATTCGTAATGTTAGTTCAAATAGCAAAGTACTTAAAAATACTTTATTTACTGTTGCTGGGGTTCAAATACTAGAGGATATTATTTCTGAAAGAAATTACTATGATTCAAATTATACTAAATATTTCGTAGCGCAACCGGTGATTAGAATGAAATATATACACGATATAGGGAAAATTGACGGTATATCCACATCTTTTATTAATGTTTGCATAGAAGAAATAAATCCGACTCTCGAAAGCTTTGTAGACCAAATAGATATTTGGTTAAATCTTTTATTTTCTTTGAACATAAACCTTAATCAAATCGACTTGAAAGTAAAAAAAGGTTTATCAAAATGGGGGGTAAATCAATTTGATGGTTTATATGTGAAATTCAATTATGGAGGATTAGAATTAGGTGATGCTGGTTTTCTTTCTAAAAGAAATGAAGTTTCAGGTCGAAAGTTACAATTAAGTGATATAGGATTTGGACTAGAGCGTATAGGTTGGGCCGTCAATCAAACACCATCATATTTTGACTTAATAGGACCGTTTCTAGAATCTTTTTGTGATAAACATGTGTTAATTGACCATATAAGGACATTAACCTTAATTCTGGGTTATAATATTGCGTCTTCTAGAACCTTACATGGATACCGCATTAAACAATTAATAAGAAATCTTTTGAAAACTAATGGTCTATTTTTTAATTATTCTCATCTTATACCTTATTACTATAACTTCTGGACCAAATTTATAACTCTTCCACTTTCACCTTTTGAGATAAGAAAAAGATTAGAAGAAGAGATGAATCAAAACATTAATTGCCTTTTGAAAGAAAAAATTGGATTAAGAAAAAAGATAGATTTATATATGTCACCACAGGAATTCATTGAAAATTTAATCAACGGTACATATGGTAAAAAAATAGAGTTGAATTCTATAAAGGAGGTTTTAAATGACTTGCTCTAGAGAATTATTTCCTCAAATGGCCCTAGCAATTGAGTATGAGTGGAGATATGGTGGTGCACAAAGACTTACATCTATTTTAGCAAGGAAATTGAAGAAAAAACTTTACCTTATAGATAATACAAAAAGTAAAAAACCTTCCTTGTGTTGGAACATAAGACCAACTAGGAAAATACCAAATGAAAAAATAATCTTTTCTGTAGTAGTAAATAAATATAAACCTATTTCAATTCCAGGAAAATTTCACATAAAGTTCTTACATAGCGGGAGTACTATAGAGCACTTAAAAAAATTTGAGATAATAAGAAGCTTTTATTGGATAACCCATAGAAAAAGGGTATATAACTACGGAAAAGAGCTTGGTTTAAAAGTTTATCTAATTCCAAATGGGTATATTCTCTATGATGCTGTACTTCCATATATTAGTCCTGAAAACAAAGAGAATGTTTGCATATCCATTTCAAGGATAGAATCTTACGAAAAATTTAAATTTTTAATAAGATTAGCTAAATTAATTAATTTACCGATTTACATTGTAGGTTCTATTTCAAACAGAGATTGTTTGGAACACATGCAAAATTTACCTAACCGCATTTTAATTTTCAACGAAATCGACGAAAAAAGAAAAAATAAATTATTAGAAAAGTGTAAAATATTAATACATTATTCTGAGGGGTATCTTCGAGATTATTTAGAGTATTCTATTTTAGATGGCATGTTATATGGCTGTATACCTATTTGTATATCAAAAGATCCTCATCAATTCGATATTATAGAAAGAAAAGGTTTAGGAAAAAATATATCTAATCTTAGTGAAGTTAAGGAAGCTGTTAAAGAAATTCTCACAGATTATTTTTACTATTACAACAATATTAGAAAGTTTATGAAAAATTTTATTAAAGAGCAACCGTCAATGTTTAAAAGATGGCTAAAAACATTAAGAATTGTTATTACAGATATTATCAAAGATAAAAATATCTCCTAGGAGTTACAATTTTATCTCTCTGTGAAAAAGAATTAGGAATTGGACTAATGTAGGATTAAAATAGAGAGCACACAAAGCCAACTTTTTAAACTTTTATTTGGAATATTGCAATATGGACAGCTCAAGATTTTTGATAGTTTATCCAAACGGCAATGAAATCGATATCGACTCTTTAGAAAGTTTGAATAAAATTGAAGATAAACTTCTACGAACATTTTCTGCTACTGAGGTATTCCAGAAAGAGCTTATTCCGACACAACAAATACCTCCTCATATAAAATATATGAAAAAATTGGAAATGGTGGATTATGAACCTGCATCGGATGTGGGACACATGAGATTTTATCCGGCAGGAACTTTGGTTAAAGACTTGCTAGAAGATTTAGCATACCAAATTGCTGTTGAAGATTTAAAAGCAATGAAAATTAAAACACCTATATTGTATAATTTGGATGAACCAGATATACGAGAGCAAGCTCTTGCATTTCATGAAAAAGACTATAAGTTGCAAGTGCAAGAAAAAACTTTTTTATTAAAATTTGCTGGAGATTTTGGTTTATTCAGAATGATGAAAGATGCACAAATTTCTTATAACCAGTTACCGGTTAGAGTCTATGAAATAGCACCTTCTTTTAGGCTTGAACAAAGCGGTGAAGTATCTGGACTGAGAAGACTTCGAGCTTTCACAATGCCAGATATTCACTCATTTTGTAGAGATATTGAACAAGGAAAATGTGAATTCAGAGAATTACATAGGTATTATGATAAGTTTTTAAATACAGTTAATTTACCATATACTCTTGCATTTCGTACAACTGAGGATTTTTGGCGAACAGATAAGCAGTTTATTTTAGAACTAGTTAAGATAAGCGACAAACCAGCATTTATAGAACTTTTAGGAAAAATGAAACATTACTGGATATTGAAACAAGAATTTCAATATATCGATTCTCAAGGCAAAAATGCACAACTCAGTACAGTACAGTTAGATGTTATTGATGGTAAAAGATATGGAATCAACTATATAGACAGTGATGGTAATAAAGAACCGTGTATTATAATTCATAGTTCAATGGGGTCATTAGAAAGGTGGATGTACGCCCTTCTTGAAGAAGCTCATAATATGAAGTTAAAGGGCCTACCACCAAGCTTACCTGTGTGGCTATCTCCAACTCAGATTAGACTAATTCCAGTTTCTCATAAGCATTTAACTTATTGTGATAATCTATCTGATAAAATTGAATCTAATAGGATAAGAGTGGATATAGATGATAGAAATGAAACAGTTGAAAAGAGGATAAGAGATGCAGAAACAAGCTGGGTTCCTTACATACTAGCTATTGGTGATAATGAGGTGAACAGTGGAATTTATAAAGTAAGAGTTAGAACGGAGAGAGTGATCAAAGATATGACATATGAGCAACTTATTGAAGAAGTTACTGATAAAATTAAAAATAAACCATATAGAAAATCTTATCTCCCAAGATATTTATCTAAAAGAATTAAATTTAGATAATTCGATACTTCACTAATAGAAAATACTTAATTGTATATGCAACTACAAGGAATTTGGTTCTTATAAAGGTTGACAGCTTTATAGGTGCGGAGCCTGTAGAACAACCTTTAGCGGAATTAGTCCAATATATAAGGCAACGATTTGACAAACAATAATTTTCAATGTTATACTATATAGGTAGAGTCTGTTAGAACAACAATTAGTGAGGTACTGCTATTACTAAGCATTCTTTATTCTTTCTCTAACATTTTGGCTGAACTGCTTCGATGGTTAAATCTTCACACGCATAAGCCCATATGCCAGCAATACCACCTTCAGAAAAAATATAACCTAAACCATTTTTGGAACAGATGATGTAGTTGTCTATGGTCATCTTAAATATATGTTTCTTTATATCTAAAGTATGTTCAATTCTTTCTGCCCATATACATTCTATGTTTCTAACTAACATATAAGCAAAATTGACAAACTCTTTTTCAGAAGATGTTATAGATGTTGGCATATCAGAATTAATTGCATATGTATATCCAAATTTTTTTCCAATATTATATAAAATTTTTTTACCTTTCTCCTTTTCTTCTTTTGTTATTTCATTTTCTAATTTTAAAAAAGCATCTCAGGCAAACAAAGCTGTCTAAGATAAAAAAATACTTTTTTCTTTGAAAACATAGCAATGATAAATCCAGGATCATCTATTCTCGCTACTTTTGGTAATATTATATATTGAATAAGCCAACGGACTAATCTATCTCTCAAAACCATATCTACATTAGCACTTTTCCTAAAAATGCAAGCAAACCCATTACTATAAACTCTCCATCTGCTAAAATGTCCGTCAAAAACTTAAGTTCGGTTTTATCTATAAAATAAATGTAAGCAAATGTATAAAATGTTACTAAACTTACAAAATATCCAATCTTCGGAAAAACCCCTATAAAAGTAATAAAAACTAGTATAATAAAAGATATAACATTTATTAAAATAAGAAGTCTTTTTGTATTTTTTATATCAAGTTTTGAAGGTATTGTTTTAATTTTATACATTTTATCACCTTTTATATCACGAACATCAAATGCTATAGTGTTTCCTAATCCTTTAGTAAAGATAAATAAAAAAATGAAAATAGCAGAAATAGATAAAGTAATTTTATAAAAAAATAGAGGCAAAAAAGTAACATAAAATGCCCAAAAAAATGAAACCCATATATTTTTTATAAATAATAACTTTTTTAATCTTGGAAAAGTACTATAAAAAAATACTGTAGTTGGTAATAAAATAATTAAAAGCAAAACCAAAAAATTTATGAAAAATGCTATTATCAAAGCGGTAACATAACTTATTATGGAAAATGCTATAATTTCTCTCCTATACTTTTTTAAAAATTTAACTCTTTCAGGATAATTTACACTATCTTCTTTTATATCTGCTATTTTGTTTAAATTATATACTGGAAGTACAGAAAAAAATGCCAATAAAAGCAACTCCAATGATACTGGAAGTTGCAATAATGAAATAGTTGTGTAGATTGTAGTAACTCCAGTAAGAGCAACCCATACGGAAGTGTAAGAAAGTGTGTTTAAAATTTTTTTAATAAATCTAAACATAATTAATTTAATAATTAACTTAAATTAAAAGTTTGCATTTTAAAAAATTTATAAAAATAATCCTCCTCTTTATTCTTTCTTTAACATTTTGGTTGAACTGCTTCTATGGTTAAATCCTGCATAACATAAGACCAATACCTTAAACTATTTTTAAAGAAAAATTTACCAAAATTGATAAAATCAACTTATCATTCTCTTTATGAAATCAGAAATATTATCAATTTTTATTCTTACTTGTTCTGTTGTATTTACATCTCTTATTGTTACTGTATTATCTTCTAATGTTTGATAATCTATGGTTATGCAAAATGGAACACCAATTTCATCTGCTCTTGCATATCTCTTTCCAATACTTCCTGACTCATCATATAATGTATCAAAATCTTTTCTCAAAATCTTATAAACTTCTTTAGCCTTTTCAGGCAATCCGTCTTTAGAAACAAGTGGAAATACTGCAACGCTATAAGGAGCTATTTTCGGCTCGAAAGAAAAATAACTCCATCCTCTTTCATCTTCTTTAAATGCATGCATCATAACACAAAACAATGTTCTATCAATCCCTTGGGAAATTTCCCAAACATGAGGAATTATTTTTTTATTATTTACTATAATACTAAGGTCTTTTCCACTAATTTCAGAATGTGATTTCAAATCATGATCTGATCTATAATGATTTGCAACTATTTCTATCCATCCTATCGGAGTATAAACCTCGCAATCAAAAGCTAATTTAGCATAAAACGGTCTTTCTTCTTCTTCTTGCTCCCTAAATCTTATGGCACTCAAAGGAATTCCTAAGCTATTTATAAACTCCTGAACCTTTGCTAAATAATAACCAAAAAGCTCATTATCTATTATACCATTTTTTATCATTTCTTCTAAACTCATTTTTTCTGTCTCATTTTTTCCAGCTCTCAAAATATTTAACTCAGTGTTCTTAATTTTTTCAAAACCTTCAAAATTTTTTACAGATGGATCAAAAAATATTTCTGCTTCTGCTTGTGTGAATTCTCTTTGTCTTAATAATCCTTGCCTAGGAGATATTTCATTTCTAAAAGATCTTCCTATCTGAGCTATTCCAAATGGAAGTCTTGCTCTCATTGCTCTATAAACATTCAAAAAATCCACAAATATTGATTGACACGTTTCTGGCCTTAAATAAGCTATTTCTCTTTTTTCACTTGCTCCTACTCCAAGTTCAAACATCATATTAAAGAATCTTGTATTCATTAACTCTCCTCGGCATTTTATACATCTAACATTTTTTTCTTTTATTATCTTGTCAAACTCTTCTTCTTTTGCTCTTTCAGGAACAAAAATTCCAAGAGTTTCATAAATTAATTTGTCTGCTCTATAAAGAGAATTACATTTTTTGCACTGAACAATAGGATCTGAAAATCCCTTTAGATGTCCTGAAGCAACAAAAACATCTTTTGGCATTATGTTTGTGCCTTCTATTTCATAAAATCCTTCATTTTTAATAAAAAATCTTCTCCACTCTTCTTCAATCTTCTTTTTTAAAAGCACACCAACAGAACCATAATGCCAAAATCCGCTTATAGGTTTATATATTTCACAAGATTGATAAAAAAATCCTCTTTTCTTAGCTATTCTAATTATTTTCTCAAATATCTCTTTTGACATAATATCAATAATTTCATTAAACTTAAAAATTTAGAAAATATATTTTTATTGGTGATGGAATGAAATTAGTAGGAAAGGTAACACACTTTTATCCAAAAATAAGTGTTGCTGTTGTGGAGGTTTTGGATGATATAGCAGTAGGAGATGAAATCTTAATAAAAGGAAAGACAACAAACTTCACACAAAAAATTGAATCAATGCAAATAGAGCATGAACAAATTAAAAGTGCTAAAAAAGGTGAATCTGTTGGTTTAAAGGTTTTAGAAAGAGTAAGGGAAGGTGACGAGATTTTCAAGCTTTAGAAAACTAAATACTTCCTTTCATAAACGCTTTAAAAACATAAACCATTTTTTCAAGTTTTGAATTGAGAGATTTTATATTTTTAGAATTATCAATAATAACATCATAAAATTTTTTAGATGATGGATCTATTCTATATATCTTTTTATATTTTTTTAAATCACTTTTATCTCTTTCTTTTATTTTTTTCAAAGCTTCTTCATACTTTATATTATCCCTTTTCGCAACCCTTTTTGCTCTAATTTCTATTGGGCAATCAACATAAATTCTAAAGCAATTTATTTTTCTTTTTTTAATCAATTCAGTTGCAACAAAGCCTGTTAATCTTCCATCTATCACAACATTACCTTTTTTCAAAATTTTTTCTGTTGTTTTTTCTATCATTAAATCAATTTCCTTTTCTCTCGTTTTACAAAAATTCTCTAAACTTTTTCCAGAATTTTTTGCAAATTCTCTAAATAATTTTCCAGCAGAGTAATGTTTTAGTTTTAATTTTTTTGCAATAAAACTTGCAACGTATGTTTTTCCAGACCCAGAAAGCCCTGAAACTGTTATAGATATTTTCTTCATAATTTTAATTAGAATAAAAATTTATTTAAAGAAAATAATTTGCTGTTAAACCTGTATTTGGTAATATTTTTTACTCTTTTATCATTATATATCCAAATTTTTATTTTAGGTTAATATGATGATTTTACTCATATTCTTTGTCGAGCTAATAATTTTATTTTTATTATCCAAAGAAAATTCATTTTGGAAGTGATATGAAAATTTTTAAAATTGTGCTTTAGATGGTGCCTTAGAATTTTGAGATTTGTAAAGAATTTTTTTCTACTATTTAATAAAATTTATTTATTTTCCGACTTTTTTGAAAAATGCTTCAAAATTTCTGAAATTATTATGTAGAAAGATATTACTCCGAACAAAATTATTATAGCAGCAACTTGAATTGGAGTTAATAAAACATTGTTTTTTATCTCTTCTTCTAACTTAATCTTTAACTTCTCTATATCTGATAAGTTTCCTTTTAGTAATTTTATTTCATTCTCAATTTTCAAAATTTCCGAATTTTTCTCATTCTCTTCGTTCTTTAATTCTTCTAACTGAGATTTTAGTAATTGAATAGTTTCATTTCCTGAAATTATTGTTTTATGCATTTCTGAAATTGTTTTGCTTAATTCATTTAATCTTGTAGTATTTTCTACATATATCCTTTTCATACTCTTTTGCATTCCATCATATCTAATATTTATTTGTTCTTGATACAATACTCTAAAATCTTTTAAATCTGTTACATTTACAAATATTACTTTATCAAAGGCGTATGCAAAGCTAACTAAAAATAATAACGCTATAATAAAAATTCTATTCTTCATTTTTTTCACCCCCTCCTCTTAAAATTATTACCAAAACTATTAACAAAATAAACATTAATACAAAAATTTGTATATTCAATGGAGAAACCAAAAAGTTGCTCTCTATTTTTTCTATCAACTCTTTATTTTCTTTATCCTTTTGATTTATATTTGCTTCCAATTCTAACTTTTCTTTCTTCTTCTCTTCTATTTTTTCATTCAGCTCTGCTATTTTATTTTTTGTATTTTCTATCTCACTCAAAGTAATTTCATGTTCTTCTTTTATTTTATATAATTGATCTTCTAACAAGCTTATCTCGTATAAAAGCTCTTCCTCTTTTGTTCTATCCTCAACAAAAAGTATATCATATACTGGATATTCTGTCCAATCCACAACAATATTTCCGTTTACATCTTTTAGATAGATTTCAATCATTTCTTTTTTAGAATCATAACTCCAGAAAACATTTGTTGAGCTAAATACACTTGTTGGTCTTTTTAGTGAATAAATAAATAATCTTTCGCCGCTTCCTGAGAAATATAACCTAAGTTGTTTATTAATTTTATAGTATGTTGTATTTTCTGGCAATATTATAAGGCCAGAGCTTTCCGGAAGTATTAAAAATCCTCCAACCTTAGCATAAGTCCAAGATTCATTTGTTTTTATATATGGATTGAATGTAATCCAAATTCCGCCTCTAGCATTTATATAAACCTCTGTTTTTTTACTTTCTCCTTTGTTTGTAACATTTCCTATTTCAAGCTCTAATCCATTTTTTGTTATATATTTTTTCACAGAATATTCAATATCTTTATCTAAAACAACTAGACTATTTTTTTCTATAGTTTCTGCTGTTAATGTTTCTTCTATTCCTACAGATGTTTTTGTATGAATAATGGAAACTAACACAAGTGTTGTTAATATTCCTAATATTAATATTATATTCTCTTTTCTCATTTTACCAACCTCATTTTTTCTTTCTCTTCTTTATTCTTGAAACTATAACAACAATAATTACAATCGCAAAAAGTATATACAATATTATAAATGGATTTTTAACAAAGAGGGCAAACAAGCCAGTAGGTGCTGCTGGTATTGTTGTTGTGGTTACATTTTCTTGAATTTCAATTGTTGTTGTGGTTATGATTATTTCCTTTTTCATAACTTCAAGAGAGATTGAAGAGCTTAAATTACCGCTTTTCGCTATCAAAGTGAAGTTTCCTTCCTCTTTCAAAAAGATATCAAAGGAAAAGGTTTTTTTATCTCCCTTATAAAGATTTTTTAGCGAAGCAGTTTTATTCTCCCATGGTGTTTTTAATTCTACTGAAACTTCAACAGGCTCACAAGTTGCTTTTAGAATGCTAATATTAATTGGAAGATTTAATGATTCATTAACATATCCAATTAATTTTGATGGGGTTGAAATTGTATAATTTAATTCGCATGTTGGCATAAAATAGCCTCCTCCAGAAACTGCACCACCAGCTCCACCACCACCTCCACCAGCAGGAGCAGTTCTTTCAGAGCAAACTCCATTTTTACAATATCCGGATAAGCATGCAACATCATATTCACAATGCTCTCCTAAATTAAACCTATTAACAGAAAGATTTAACTCCATACTTCCACCACTTCCTATCTCTAAAAGATCTGATGCTCTTATACCAGCAACTTTTAAATATATTTTACCTTCAGCAATAAAATCTAATACATAATATGTCTTTCCATTATAGATGAATGTTGTTCTATTTGCTATTAAATTTCCATTTTCATCATGAACACTTACAACAACTCCACTTGGAGCAGGATTTCCATCTATTTCTACAGTTCCCCAATATGAAACTAGAGCAGCATAAGAAATAGTAGAAAATATACTTAATACAAAAAGTATTTTCAAAAAGTTTTTCAATATCATTTTATCACCTTATTTCATTTTTATATAATATGGTAAACTTTTATCGTCTTCAAAGGTTTTTAGCGTATTTAAAAAATCTGGCCTTGATGGATCATATGACAACCACTCTGTACCGTTATAATAAAATATAATTTAATATTGGTGGTAAATCTCCTGGCTGAGCACTTACTCCTACTGTACCTTCAACATCATAAGCAAAAGCTGGTATTGCTAATAGTAAGCTCGCTAGGATTGCAAAGAATGCAAACTTTTTCATTTCTCCACCATATTAATTTGGGTATTTACTTTTGACCCAACAGAAAGCTTTAAAAATGTTACTATCTTATAGTAAATAAAGCTCTCTGATGGGTAAAAGCAAGGCTCTCCAACGGATGCCTTGTTATAGCGCCCCTCCTCGGCGCTCCCATCTCTCGAGAGGTGAGATGAGCATAAGTTTTTTAGAAAGCTTATATCAAAGATCTTCTCAAAACTTTTCAGCAAAAAATTTTCATTACACATAAATAGAAACAAGTAAATAAACTTTAAATTGTTTTACTACCATCACGTAAGTAATACAATTGTATTACGTATTTTTATTGTAATTCAAGAAAAATACAAAACTAAGATGAAATTAAAAAAGTTGATGAAATTGAAAAAAATACTGATATCTTCACAGGTGTCAAAAGTTTAAAATTAAATTAAGATAAAAGATTTCTAACATTAAAGCGAGGGGAAGAAAAAGTTAAGGACTTAAAATTAAAAATTTAATTAAAATTCTGAAATATTTCAAGAAACTACAAAGTTTTATTTACCAAAATATAAACGACTTTTAATTGACCTTTATTTTTTAATTTTTGAAAAAGATAAGAATTAAAATTTCTTAAAAAAATCAATTAAAACTCAAATTACTCAAATAACCTTTTTCTTATTCCTTCTTCAATTAACTTAAAAGTTTTTCTTATTTTCGAGAATATATCTTTCCTTACATTTTTTTCAAATGATGAAAATAGAATAAGATATAATGTTATAGATTCTTCAATAAACTTTATTGGTTCTGTTGAGCCAATTTTTATATCCCTACCTCCTTTCATATTCCTTAATCTAATAAACAATGGTATGCTAAAAAGCCTTAAAATAAATGAAATTATCAAAACATAAAATATTCCATAAAATTGTGCAATAAAACTACCAAAAAAATTTCCTATAATTGTGGAGAATTCTATTGATGCATTATATAATGCTGTTGATTTGAATGCATTTCTTTTTTCAATAACATCAGAAAAATATGCGAATGATGCAATATCAAAGCCTGCCCATCCTATTGAGCCTAAAGGGATTAAAAAATATAAAAATCTTGGATTAGGAGCAATAGCATAAAATAATGGAATAGTAGATAATAAAACTATTGAAGAAAGCATTGTTATTTTTCTTCCGACAAAATCAACAACAAATCCCCACGGTCTATAAAATAATATTGTAAATAAAGAGCTTGCTATTGATATCAAAGCTATATCAATTGTATTGCCTCCAAGATTCCTCACAACATAAACAGCAAGAAATGGTGCCGCTATTCCAACAGAAAAATTTAGAAATGCTCTTCCTATTAACAATTTCTTAAAGTTTTCATCGCCTTTCTTTTCTTCAGGAAACGAATTTGCTTTTATTATTATTGATTTTATTTTCTTCAAAGAAAAGAAGTTTATTGAAGCTAAAACGCCAAAGAAAAATGACCCAAAGAATACAAAACTTGCAAATCCGTATTTATTCAATATATAACCTGATAATAAAGTTGCAATTATTGAACCTATTGTATTCATTCTATTCAATTCGCTTATTATTCTTCCTCTCTTATGTGATTGTGTAGAAGAAACTATGAGATTTGTCCAAGATAATGCTATTATTGCTGTAAATATTGCTTGCACTCCTAAAAACAACAAAAGCTCATAAGGGTTTTTACTCTTTCCTATTATAAGCCACATTAAAGCCCAAAAAAATGTTGCAAAAAATAGTGCAGAGCTTCCTAATGCCTTTTTCTTTTTAACAAGAATAAAGCTTATGAGCAATTGAAAGCTTATGTAGCATAATTGAGTAAATGCTGAGGTATAACCTATAATAAGATTGCTTGCTCCTAGGGTTAAAGCAAATATTGAGATAAACGGTGAAATTAATCCTGAGCTCAAAGCCCTAAAAAATTCAAATCTATAAAAATTCTTCATTTTTCTCACTTTTTAAAACCACAAAAACTGAATATCTTTCATTTTTCATAGACGAAAATATAAAAATCTTCATTAATATTTTTGTTTTGAATTTTATATCATGATTGAAATAGCTATAGTAGGAAAACCTAATGCTGGAAAAAGCACCTTTCTAAAAGCTGCAACTTTAGCTGATGTTAAGATAGCAAGCTATCCTTTTACAACAATAGAGCCGAATATAGCAGTAGGTTATGTTACTGTTAATTGTGTATGCAAAGAGTTGAATATAAATTGTGGTAAATGTATTGGCGGAAAAAGATTCATTCCAATAAAACTAATAGATGTTGCTGGTTTGGTTCCTGGAGCACACGAGGGAAGAGGCTTAGGAAATAAATTCTTAGATGATTTAGGAAAATCTCAAGCATTAATTCATGTTGTAGATGCATCTGGAACAACAAACGAGGAGGGTAATTTTACTAAGGGCTATGATCCTCTAAAGGATATAGAATTTTTAGAAAATGAGATAGACGAATGGTTTTACGGAATTTTAAAAAAGGCATTAGAAAAATTTTTAAGAAGTAAACAAAAGGGCGGAAAGGGTACAGAAGATGAGCTTATAGATATTTTAACAAAACAGGTAACTGGATTGAGAATAAATGAAAGTATGGTAAAAAAAGCTTTGATTTTATTCAAAGAAAACTTGAATGAAAAAAATCTTAGAGAATTTTCTTCTTTACTAAGAAAGATATCAAAGCCTATAATGATAGCGGCAAACAAAATGGATATTCCAAGCTCCGAGGAAAATTATAATAGAATGAAAGAAAAGGTAAAATATATTGTTCCTTGTTCTGCTGATTTAGAAGTTGCATTAAGACTTGCTGAAAAAAATCAAATTATTGATTATTTTCCAGGGGAACAAAAATTTTTTGTAAAAAAAGAAATTAGTGAAATTCAAAAGAAGGCATTAGAAAGAATAGAAGAATTTTTAAAAAAATGGAAATCAACAGGAGTACAAGAATGTTTGAATAAAACAGTTTTTGAATTGTTGGAGTATATTGTAGTTTATCCAGTAGAAAATGAAAACAGTTTTTCAGACAAAAAAGGAAATATTTTACCTGACGCATTTTTATTGCCGAAAGGATCAAAACCTATTGATTTAGCTTATGCTATTCATACGGAAATAGGAAATAATTTTATTTGTGCTGTAGATGCAAGAACAAAACAAAGAATATCAAATGATCAAGAGCTTAAAAATAACGATATTATAAAAATTGTTACAAGATAATTTTATTTTAAAGAATTTCATAAAATTTTCAGTGAAAAGAAATGGAAAAATATGCATTTAATAAATTAATTGATGAGTGCAAAAAAATTTTGGAAAAATATGGTATTGAAAAAGAAAAGATAGAAAATTTAAAAATAGAAATTCCGCCAAAAAACATAAAGGCTGATTTATCTATACCTTGCTTTCAATTTGTAAATGAAAATAAAGAAATTAAAAAAATAGCAATAGATCTAGAAAATTTTTTCAATTCATTTGAAAATAAAAATCTTATTGAAAAAGCAGAAGCTATTGGTCCATATTTAAACATTCATATAAATTACAAAAATTTTTCTGAGATTGTCATAAAAGAAATTTTGGAAATGGAAGAAAAGTATGGTAGTGAAAAAAGAAAAAATAAGGTAATTGTTATAGATTACTCTTCTCCAAATATTGCAAAGCCTATGAATATTGGTCATTTAAGATCAACAATAATAGGTCAAGCAATTTATAACATTCTGAAATTTTTAGGATACAAATGCATAGGAGATAATCATTTAGGAGATATTGGCACACAGTTTGGAAAATTAATTGTAGCATACAAAAAATGGGGTAATAAAGAAAAGGTTGAAAAGAATGGAATAAAAGAATTGATGAATCTTTATGTAAAATTTCATAAAGAAGCTGATGAGACACTTGAAGAAGAAGCAAGAATTTGGTCAAAGAAATTGGAAGATGGAGATAAGGAAGCGAAAAAATTATGGAAGTGGTTTGTTAAGATTAGTAAAAAAGAGTTTGAAAAAATTTACAAAATGTTAAATATTAGATTTGATCTTCAGCTCGGAGAAAGCTTCTATATTGATAAAACAAAAGAGGTTATTGAAGATTGCAAAAAGATTGCCACAGAATCTGAAGGAGCTTTAGTCATAAAATTTGATGATTTGCCTGCTTTAGTTATACAAAGAGCAGATAAAGCAAGTTTATATCAAACTCGTGACTTAGCAACAATAAAATATAGAAAAGAGAGATTTAACTTTTACAAATGTTTATATGTTGTTGGTTCTGAACAAAATCTTTATTTTAAGCAAGTTTTTAGAGCAGCAGAAATGCTTGGTTATATAAAAGAAAATGAGTGCGTTCATGTAAATTTTGGATTGATGAGATTGCCTGAAGGAAAGATTTCCACAAGAGAAGGAAGAGTTGTTTTTTTGGAAGACCTAATAAATAAATCAATAGAGCTTGCAGAAGGTTTGATAAAAGACTCTGAGAAATTAAATGAAAAGGAAAAAAAGGAAATAGCGAGAAAAATAGGAATAGGAGCAATAATATTCAACGATTTAAAAGAAGATAGAGTAAAAGATATAATTTTTGATTGGAATAAGGCATTAAATCTAAAAGGAGATTCTTGTCCTTATATACAATATTCTGCAGTTAGAGCAAAATCTATTTTAGATAGTTTTTCAAAGAAAATTGAAAAATTTAATATTGAAGATTTAAACGAAGATGAAAAGGCTCTTGTAAAACAACTTTCCATGTTTCCAAAAATTGTTAAAACTTCTGGAGAAAATTATAAACCTCATTTTATAGCTCAATATCTTTTAGAGCTTGCAGATATTTTCAACAAATTTTATGAAAGAAATAGAGTAATAGGTTCTGAAAAAGAAATAGAAAGGATTTTACTGGTAAAATGTGTTTATATTGTAATAAAAAATGGTTTAAAGTTATTGAATATAGAAATTCCTGAAAGGATGTAGATAAGAATTAATGAGAAAAATATTTAAAAATATGAAGATTTATTATTAACTATGCTGAAAATAAGAGGAGCGGAGCTTCTAGATAAGATAGTAATAAGCGAAGAAACAGGAAGAAAGTTTGGTGTAGTTGGAGATTTCAAATTCATTGTTGAATCAGGAGAACTATTAACATTATTGCTTTCAGAGCCTACAAAATACGCTAGAGAGATAGGCTTAGAACAAGATGAAAAAGGAAGATTAATGGTACCTTTCTCAACAGTAAAGTCGGTCGGAGATTTTGTAATAATAAGTGAAAAGGAGATTATATAAAAAAATTACAAAACAAAATACGCAACAAACAAGCAAATGCCTCCAATTAAATAGGTAAAGAAATAGCCTGCAATAATTCTTGGGATTATTGTTTTTAGTCTTTTGTTTTTTGATAAAAGTTCTTCAAACTTCTTAACTCCAGGAATTTTTAAAATAAACTTATTAATTGGATTTATTATTTTTTCTGGAAGAATAAGACCTATTGATAAAGCTACAATAAATTGAATTCCAAAATCCGGAAATATAAAATTTGTAAACATTAAGCCGATTGCAAAAAGGATATTTTTGAGTGCCATATTTTGTATCATGTTTATTCCTCTTTTTTATCTTATATTTTCATTTTCTTCCAAAACTTTTATATCAGTTACAGCAATAACATTATGATAATCTGTTTTGTTTATTAAAATTTTGTATTCATATTTTGGAGTTGACCCTAAAATTTTTCCAAGCAAGCTAAATAAATCATCTTTTAATGAAGGAGCACCTATATAGCTCATTGTTGTATTGCATTCTATTTTTTTACATTTTGGCAATTCATTAAAGAATTGATAACAAAAATATGTTCCGTTTGCAACCCTTTTCTCAGAAATAAAAACAGAAACTTTATCTGGCGGCTCTTCCTCATCATATTTTGCAACATAAACAGCTCTTACATATTCTGGAAGTGTTATAGTATAATAATAAGTTTCACCTATTCCTCCAACCAAGCATGTTCTTTGAATTTTATCATAAAGTGTTGCAATTTGTTGTATTGCATTTTGCTTTTCTGTGATCATTATGTTATTTAGAATTATTTGCACACCAGCAAAAAATATTATCGAACCAAGAATTATTCCACCAATAACCAATATCCATGTTTCTACTCCTTTCATTTATTTTCACTCAGGCTTCACAGCTTAAAATACAATCATTATATTCTTCATCAACTTCATTAATTATTTTTCCTTCTTTCAAATTTCTATTTGCTTCTCTTATACAATCTCTTTTACATTCACAAGAATTATCGCATTCTAAGGATGAGATAACAATCTTTTTATCAACATATGCTATTTTTATATATCCAGAATTTTCTATAAAAGCTTCTAATGAATCGTTGTTTATTGCATATTTTGATGTACAAAAGCTGCAATTCTCTGGATAACATAAATTATTTGGCAATTCCTCACATTTCAAAAATTTTGTTATTTCTTTTTCATTTGTGATATTTGATATATTTATAACAAAACAGACAGAAGATTCTGTATTCATTCCATATCTATTAAGCTTCCAGCAATCATGAGCAAGCTTTGCAATATTTTTTGGTATTTGTGAAATTATAAAACCTTTTTCTCCTAAGAATTGAAGCAAAAACATTATCATTATGCTTCCTATTAATAAAGCTATCAGAATGTAAAAATATCCTGGAACTGCCTCTATTATTCCTTTTTTAAACATCTCCTATTCCTTTTTCATCTATCTTAAAAACTGCCTCGCCTTCAGGAAGATAAGGAGAATCTATAAGCCTTGCTATTCTTTTATTTTCTTTACCTTTTCTTAAATATAATCTAAACATTGCTGCATGTCCAACAATATGGCCACCTATTGCTTGCGTAGGATCACCAAACATTACATCTGGTCTAGCCATTACCTGATTTGTAACATAAACTGCAATATTATATGTATCTGCAATTCTTTGTAATGTATGCAAGTGCCTATTAAGCTTTTGCTGCCTTGAAGCAAGTTCTCCTCTTCCAGTATAATCTGACCTAAAATGGCTTGTGAGAGAATCTACAACCAACAGCTTTATGTTTTTTGTTTCAATCATCTCTTTTGCCTTTTCCACAAGAAGCATTTGATGATCTGAATTAAATGCCTTTCCTACATAAATATTTTTTAAAACACTCTCTCCATCCAAACCTAAAGCCTCTGCAATTTGCAAAATTCTTTCTGGCCTAAAGGTTGATTCTGTATCTATAAAAATGCATCCGCCATTTAATCCTCCTCTGCTTTCAGGTAATTGAACATTAACAGCAAGCTGCATTGCTAATTGTGATTTTCCTGAACCGAAGGCACCATATGCTTCTGTT
>CAZSPP010000019.1:0-31189 GCA_964608845.1 uncultured archaeon
AAAAAGCCACTCACCTATCTTTTCCATATTCATTGCATACGCCATATTTTTATTATAGTTTCAAAGCTATTTAAAACCTTATTTCTAGATATTTTTCATTAGTTAATTAGAGTTTTAGAATTTTTTAACTCAAGTTGTAGATTTTATTGTTCTGTTTTGTTTTTTTAATATTCTTAAAAGTCAGAAAATTATCCAAAGGAGTAAAAGGCTTTAAAGTATTTTTCAGCAAATTGGATTATAAGGCCGTTTTTTAATTTGACGTTGTTTTTAATTTGACTTTTTAAAAGAATCTAGCTAACTGAAAATCAATTTCTTAAGTTTAAAACAGGATGTAAAGGTTATTAAAATGAAGTAAAGAAGAAAGTAGAAAAACAAGAAAATTTTTGATTAAAAAAGAAGAAAATTAAAAAGAAAAAATTTTATTCTGCAATTAGTTCATAAAGAAGCTTCAGTGTTCCTACCAAGATTAGAAGCCAGCCAATTATTGCAAACAGTGCATACCCATAGTTTATTCCATACTGTGTTACCCAAACTGAAACATATGGCGTCAGTTCAAAAACCCCTGCCAAGATAAAGGACACTGCACCTCCTACTATCCAACTCAAAGCCTTTCCTGATTTCTTTTTGTCTATTAGTTGTGCGTACTGAATGAAAGCCGTGCAGAGCAGGATTCCTATAGCAATATCTAATCCTGTGCCAAATACCATGTTCTTCACCTATAATAAATTTTTCTTCGTAAATTAAAAAGATAACTATTCGTCATTTATCGAATTGAATTTTATAAATTTTTACAATAAAACTTAATTAAAATTTTGAAATCTAAAATTCTAAAAGGTGGTTTTTTGAACTCTGGTAATGAAAAAGAAAAAACAAACCCAAAAATCTTGGAAATAAAAAAGATTGTTCTTGAAAAAATAAAACCAAAAAAGAATGAAGCAGAAGAGATGAAAAACTTTCTTAATGATTTATTAAGAGTTTCGAAAATAATTGCTGTGGATGCAGAGCCTTTAATTGTTGGTTCAATGGGAAGAGGTACCTGGCTAAGCGGAGATAATGACATAGATCTGTTTCTCTTATTTCCAAAAGGAATTTCAAGAGAAGAGCTTGAGGAAAAGGGATTGAAATATGGAAAGAAAATAACAGAAGAACTTTCAGGTAAGTATATGATAAAATATGCTGAGCATCCATATGTAAGAGCAGAGATTAAGAAAAGGAATGTGGATATTGTACCTTGCTATAAAATAAAAAAGGGTGAAAGGATTATATCTGCTGTTGATAGATCTCCTCTTCATCTCAAATATGTTTTATCAAAGCTTGATCCTTCATTAAGAGATGAGGTAAGAATATTAAAACAATTTTTTAAAGGAATTGGTGTTTATGGTTCTGATTTAAAAAATCTTGGTATTTCTGGATATGCTTGCGAGCTTCTTGTAATAAAGTATGGGAAATTTGAAAATGTTATAGAAGCTATTTCAAAAATGAAACCCGGAACAGTAATTGATATTGAAAGGTATTGGAAAAGTGTAAAAAAGGTAAAAGAAAAATTTAAGAATGAAGTTCTAATATTAATAGATCCTGTAGATAAAAACAGAAATACTACAGCATCTCTTTCAAGTGAGAATTTTATTAAAATTGTATCTAAAACAAAAGAATTTCTAGAGAATCCTTCTATAGATTTCTTTTTCAAAAAGAAAAAAGAATTAACAAACGAAGAATTAAAAAAGATTAAGTCTAGAGGAACAAAATTTATAGGAATTTTATTTGAAAAGCCGGATATAATTAATGATATTCTATATCCTCAAGTAAGAAAGGCTTCTGAAAGATTATCTAAGCTTTTGGAGTCGCATGATTTTAGATTAATAAGAAAATGTGAATTTGTTAATGATGAAAGCAACAAAGTGTATTTAATTTTTGAGTTGGAGTTTTGGACAGCTCCTAAAATAGAAAAAAAGATTGGGCCGCCAATTTTTGTAATTAAGAATAGCAATGACTTTCTCTCTAAATATAAAGATGCTGAATTTGGGCCTTATGTTGAAAATAATTGTTGGGTAATAGAAAAGGAAAGAAGATTTGATAATGCTTCTTCTTTACTAAAAAACTTTTTATCAAAAGATGAAAATGAATTAATTCAAGAAGGTATTCCGAGCTATATAGCAAAAAGTATTCAAAAAGAATTCAGAATAATCGAACACAAAGAATTTTGGAAAACGGTAAAAAATGATAAAGAGCTTTCTTCTTTTTTGAAAGAAAAATATTTTGAAAAAATAAAAATTTGAAAAAATTACTCTTCTGTTTTTTGTGGAGTTGTTGCTAAGAATGCCCACCAAGGTTTCTTAATATCCATTATTCTACCATTCTCTGCATTTATTCTTGTTTGTATTCTCATTTTTACTGGAATAAATCCAAGAAGCCTTGCTTCTTTTATTCCCTCTGCTTTATATACTACCGAGTCTTCCTTTGTTTCTATCTCTAATTCTTTTTCCGGTTCGTCAATAACTTTTTTAATTATTTGTATTGCAACAGAAGGTACAACATTTATTGTTATATTTCTTTTTGGTGTTTCTATCATTATTGTTTGGTTTATTAGATGAAGTCTATCTCTTACTCTAGCTTTTATCATATTTGTTTGAATTATTGTTGTGTTTGTTTGATTGTCTACTTCAATACTTACAGGAATTTCTTCTGAGAGTTCTTGAACACTCTTTGAAACCTCTTCTATAGTTTTGTTTATGCATTTTCTTCTAATCTCTTCTTTTGTTGCTTCATCACATTTTTCTCCTAAACATCTTTTAGTTTTTATCATTTCTATGCAAAGACTTTTTATTGTTTCGTTATCTACATTGGCTATTACTCTTTCAATCTTCATTGACATAGCTATTATTGGCTTTCCTCCTGCAGTTTCTATTGAGATGTTTTTAATTTTTATTCCTTCTCTCGGTGATATCTCTAAACTTTCCTCTTTAACAATTCTCAAATTAATAGCTTCTCTTTCTTTAAACAAAGATCCGCATGTTCCGTTTAAGAATTCTTCGGCTGTACAAGCACTTCCATCAGGAAATATACATACTCCATATTCCTTTCCACTTTCATCAATTCTTTTTTCATATGTGTATCCTTTCCTTATGCACCATATTTCTTCTCTACTTAAATTTTTGAATGGATTGGTGCAATCTTCTGGACAATTTTCCTCTGTTTCTGGGCAGGGACATCCACAAGCCATGCAAACAATCCTTTGACATATTCCATCACCACAAAAATCTCTACAGCATTTTTCCCCTTTTTGAGTTGGTTGCATCGTTTTTTCTATCTCCTTAATATTCTCTATGATTATTTTCATCTCTCTTTCTTGTATTAGATTTCTTATTCTTTCTTGCTCTATATTTCTTATTCCTTCTCTTTCTATTGTTCTTATTCCTTCTCCTATGATTTCCTGTTTTTGAAACTCTGCCGCAAAAGTTACTGAACTAAAAATGCATATCGCTAAAATAGCCATTAAAACAAATCTCATATGAGATTCACCTTTCTTTAATAATGATTGTTTATAGAATATTTTTAAGTTTTTCATGATTTTAAAATTTCATCACTCTAGTTACAATAAATAAAATTATTGAAAGAATAGCCACAAGGAAAATTATGAGAAGCATTATATTTGTTTGTATCTTTTCTTCGTTTTTTGTTACTAATTTTTCTGATTGAAGAATAGATTTTAAAGGTAATTGAAAATAAGATATTTCATCTTTAAAGCATTTGAAACAAATTTTTTCTAAGTTTCCGAGTCTTTTCTCTTCTTCTGTTGGACATCTGCAGTTTGCCTCAAATTCTTTCCACCAATTGTCACAATAATAAATATTTTTACCATTTTTTGCAATACTTGATATTCTATCTATTTCCATGTTTGTAATAGTAAATTTCTTTATAACATCAACATCTCTTAATGTTTCCAAGTCTTTTTTTACAGAATTCTTCCAGTTATAAGTTTCTGGATTTATTTCAATTGGCTTTAATTCTCCAGATTCATCTTGATAAAATGGGGTTATTACTTCTAATGTTCCGTCTAACCAAAATATTAAAGCAACTCTTTCATCATAAGTAGATTTAGTTGATATATATTCAGAAGTTATTTTGCATGTATCTTTTGTACAGATTTTTATAAGTCTATCAAAATCTATACTAAGATTATAAATTCTTAATTTAAAATTTGAATCTGGAGTAAAACAAGATAAAGATATATTAGAAAAGATAGATAAAAACAAAACAAAAACAATGAAAGTTTTTTTCATATTATTAAGTTTTATTTTAAAATTAAAAAGCCTTTAGAACAACTTTAGGGTACCAGTTTCTTGGTCCTATTGACTTAGCACACTCTTTTGCAAAAAGATTTCCTATTTCGCAACATTTTTTTATTTCCTCTTTTTTTATTATTCCAAATAGAATTCCTGTATCAAAAGCTTCTCCTATTCCACTTTCATCAAAAACATTTGAAATATTATTCTTAATTAAAACCCAATCCTCATCATTCCAAAAAGCAGATCCATATATTCCGCTTTTTATTTTTATTACAATCTTTTTATCTTTCAATAAGTTTTCTCTCAAAATTTTTTCATAAAATCTTTTTTCATATCTAGTCCAAGAAGGAGAATTAAAAACAATAAAATCTGCGTAATTTAATAAATCTTTATATCTTTTTTCATATTTTTCTAGACTCAAAAATATTTTTTTCTCTTTAAAAATTTCTAATAGCTTTTTTTGTGTTTCAAATGATGCTCCATGAAGGGTTGTTGTATAAAAAATATCGGGTTCCTTAATTTCTTTAATCTCCTCTAATCTTATTTCTGTATTTACTCCAAGATTTTCAAACTTAATTGATCTTTTATCATTATCTATGATTTTTATTGAAACTCCACTTTTACCTTTTGAGAGAATTATATTTTTTGTATCTACAGAATGATACATCATATCCTCTATTAATAAACTTCCTTCTGCATCACTTCCTATCTTTCCAATAAATCCTGTATTTATATCAAGTTTTGAAAGATTCGCAATAACATTTGCTGCATATCCATCAGGATATTCTTCAATAGAAATTATTTTTCCTATTTCTCCTTTTTTCGGAATCTTTTCTACTCTAATGATTCTTTCTAATATAAGATAACCCATTCCAAGAACAAACATAAAATAATCTTTGTTGATTTAGATTTAAATTCCACTTAATTTTATTTTACAGTTACAGATTTTGCAAGATTTCTTGGCTTGTCTGGATTTAAACCTTTCTCAACAGCAACATGATAAGCTAACAATTGTAATGGAATAATAGTAACTAGAGGATAAAATATTTCCTCTACGCTTGGTATTTCTATCCAATAATCAAAGCTCTTATCTTTTTTATCGCTAATACCTATAACCAAAGCTCCTCTAGCTTTAGTTTCTTCTACATTGCTTATTGTTTCATAAAATGTATAATCGTTTGGACATACAGCAATTACAGGAGTATCTTTTTCTATTAATGCTATAGTTCCATGTTTTAATTCACCGGCAGGCATACCTTCAGCATGAATATAAGATATCTCTTTCATTTTTAGGGCTCCTTCACTAGCCATAGCAAAATTTATTCCTCTTCCGATATAGTAAAAATCTTTAAAGTCTTTTATTTTCTTAGCAATTTCTTTTATGTTTTTATTATTTTTCTTCAAATTCTCTTCTAAAATTTTTGATATTTCTAACAATTTATTCTTAGCATATTCAAAACTGTTTACCATGGAAAAAGCGAGCAAATAAAAAATTATTAACTGTGCCGTAAAAGATTTTGTTGCAGCCACACATATCTCTGGACCAGCATTTATATATATTACATAATCGCTTAATCTAGCTAGAGAAGAATCCATAACATTAACTATAGAGATTATCTTAGCTCCATTTTCCTTTGCCTTTTTAACTCCTGTCAAAACATCTGCTGTCTCTCCAGATTGAGAAACAGCTATGACTAAAGTGTTTTTATCAATAGAATCAGAAAAATAATGAAACTCACTAGCCATTATAACATCACAAAACTTTTTTGCTATTTTGGAAAACAAGTATCTACCAATTATAGCAGCGTATCTTGAAGTTCCACAAGCTGTTATTACAATATTTTTTGCTCTCAGAATTTCCATTGCTATATTCAATATAAAATCTTTATCTTGAAGTAAAGCATTTTCTATTACTTTTGGTTGTTCAAAAATTTCTTTTATCATAAAATGTTCAAATCCTTGTTTCGTGGCCTCTTCGAAACTCCAATTTATATGTTTTATTTGTTTTTTTATTTCTTCTCTTGTTTTTATATTAAAAATTTTTACATCTATTTTATCTTTATCCTTTTTTATTATTGCAAACTCTTCATCCTCTAGATATATAACATTTTTTGTTCTATCCAAAAAAGATATAACATCTGAAGAAACAAATGCCTCATCATTTCCAACTCCTATTATTAAAGGAGCTCCATTTCTAAAAGCTATTATTCCATCAAAATATGATGATATTAAAGCAAATGCAAAAGATCCTTTTAAATATTTTGCAGCTTCGATTGAAGCTTTTACAATGTCTTTATGTTTTTTATAATTTTCTTCTATGAGGTGAGGAATAACTTCAGTATCAGTTTCTGATTTAAATTCATGGCCAGATTTTTTAAGATATTCTTTAAGTTCTTTATAATTTTCTATAATACCATTATGCACTAAAACTATATTCTCATCGCAAGAAGTATGCGGATGGGCATTTTCTTTTGATACTTTCCCATGAGTAGCCCATCTTGTATGTCCTATTCCTATATCACAGTATAAATTTAAATTAAAATTAAAATTTTCTATATCGCCGACATTCTTTATTATACTTATTTTTTCTTTTTCTTTAAATGCAAATCCCCAAGAATCATACCCTCTATAAGTTAATCTTTTAAGTTGATTTACAAGAATATCAGAAAAATTGTTCCTAATATCTTTTGTTATATATCCAACTATACCGCACATACTTCTTTACTTATACCATAAATTTTAAAATATTTTATTAAAAAATTTATAATATCGTTATGATATTTTTAATAAAGACGAGGTTATGAAAAGTTTTATTTTGAGAATTAAAGGAAATAAAAAATTTTTTATCCCAACAAAAGTATTAGATATTGAAAATTTTAGATATGCTTCTAGTAAAACAAGCAGAATGATATTAAAATCCCTTTCTGAAAGTTCGAAATATCCTAAGGAAATTGCAAAAGAAACAAATCTAGATGAGCAAAGCATATATTATCATATAAGAAATCTTAAGAAATATGGATTTATAGAAGTTGCTGAAAAGAAGAATATAGGTGGAATAGAGGCAAAGTATTATAAAATTTCTTCAGATGCTTTTTCATTCATTGTAAAGTCTAAAAAATTAATAAAAAATATTGAATTTGAAGAAGAGTTTTTCTTTCCATTTATAGTAAACGGAGAAATGAATTCTATAATTGTTTTCGGCTCTCCTGATCCTCACGGTCCAACAAGAGTAAGAGCGAGAGATATAATAGAAGGTTGTGAGTTTTGCTTGTTTTTAGGATGTTTTCTAGAAAATTATTCTGGATTAAAAGTAAAGATTGACACAGAGATAAAGAAAGATGATATAAAAAATAATAATTTAATAGTTATTGGCGGACCTGGAGTTAATTATGTAGCTAAAATATTAAACAAAAAAATGCCAATAAGTTTTATAGAAAGAAAGAATAGATACATTGCTATATACTCTAAAATATCTAAAAATGTTTATGAAGAAGAGAGATGTGGAATTATTATAAAAGCAAAAAATCCTTTTAATAAAGATAAATATATCCTTTTAATTGCAGGAAGAAGAGCAAGCGGTACAAAAGCTGCAATATTATCATTTTTAAAATATTTCAAAGATATTTGTAATGGGAATAAATATAATAATAAAATAAAAGCTAAAGTTGTAGAGGGTGTTGATGTCAACTCTGATAGTATAATAGATGATGTTATAATTTTGGAGTAGATTAGAATGAAAAATGAAAAAAATAAAAAAGAAAAAACCAAATTGGAAGAGAAGAAAATCGATGAAAAGGAGATTAAAAGAATTGAAAGGCTGAGAAGAAAAAAACTAAAGGTTGCACAAGAATTTTGTGATGCAGTTTTGAAAAAATATAAAAAAATAATAAAGGCTGTTGTTGTTTTTGGTTCATTAACAAGGAACGATTTCACTGAAAAAAGTGATATAGATATTTTGGTTATAATAGATGATACATTAGCGAGATTTACTCCTGAGATGAAAGAAGCTTTTGACTTTAAACTTCAAGATATTGCAAGAAGTATTTCTGAATCTATTTCTGTTCAACCTGCATGGACATTAACAGAATTTTGGGACATGGCAAGAATAGGTCACCCACTTCTTTACACAATTGTAAGAGATGGTTGGGCATTATATGACACTGGCTTTTTCATACCTGTTAGAAAATTATTAGAAAGAGGTAAAATTCCTCATACAATAGAAGCTGTTGAATTTTTGATGCAAAGTGCTCCTAAAAAAATATCGCGAGTTGAAAATATCAAGCTTTTTATGATAGCAGAAGATTTGTATTATGCAGTTTTGAACGCTTCTCAGGCTGTTTTGATGTACATGGGAAAACAATCTCCTGTACCGAAGCAAACTCTAAAGGATATAAAAGAGTATCTTATTGAAACAAAAATGCTCGAAAAAAAGTATTTGAAATATTTTGAAAGGATTTTGAAGTTTAGAAAAGATGTTGAACATAAAAAGATAAAAAATGTGAGCGGGGAAAAACTTGACAAATTTATTCAAATTGCTAAAGAATATGTAGAAAAAATGGAAAATATATTGGAATTCTTAAGAAAGAAAAGAAAAGAAGAAACAATAAAAAGAAATTATGAGGTTTTAATCAAAGGAGCAATAACAGGACTAAAATATTTAGGAAAACTTCCTGAAAATCCCAAATATTTGCATGAATCAATAAAAAAATATCTTATTAAAGAAGAGGGTCTTAGCCCATATTATGAAAATCTTTTTAAGAGAGTAGCAGCAATGAGAAAAATGGTTGATGATAATCTTGTAGATAAAATCCCTGAACGTGATGTTGAGCTTACAAGAGAATATGTTAGAAGGTTTATAAAAGATATAGAAAATGTAATAGAAAAAAGAGCAAAAACAAAAACTAATAACAAAAATAATAGGTAAGATTTATCTTTTCACATTCTTTTTCAATCCTTTTCTTTATTTCAGAAAAGTAACTTTCTTCTAAATCATTAAATAAAATTTGTGAATATTTTTTCACAAGATTTGAATCTATCTTCATTAAAGACTCTTTTATATATTTCCAATTTCCTGCTTTTATGTTAAGCTTATCTATCAAAATAAAATCAATGTTTATTTTTTTAAAAAAATTCAACATTTCATTTAGACTTTTTTCTGTAATAAATGGAAGTATTGGAGCAACCATAGCATAAGTTTCTATTCCAAACTCTTTTGCTTTTTTTAAGATATCGATCCTTTCTTTAATTGGAGAAGCATTTGGCTCAAAAACTTTTCTTATTTCTTCATCTAAAGTAACAATTGTTAATCCAAGAGTTATATTTTTAATTTTTTTAATTATATCAAAATCTCTTTCTACAAGAGAAGATTTTGTTAATATATTTATATGAAATTTATTAAAATCGGAAAATGTTTCAAGAATCTTTCTTGTTAACATGTATTTTTTCTCTGTTTCTTGATATGGATCTGTTACACTGCTTATCAATATACTTCCTTTTTTAATTTTCATTATTTCTTTTTTAATCAATTCTATTAAATTGATTTTTACTTCAACAAATTCGCCCCAATCTGCGGAGCAAGAAGAAAATTTTTTCATGTATCTTGCAAAACAATATTTACATCCATGCAAACAACCTAAATAAGGATTTATAGAATAATCTATTCCATAAATTCCGCTTTTGCTTATTGCCTTTTTGCACTCAACTTCCTTTATTATCATGTTATTAAAATTATTTGTTAAAAATTAATTAATATGAATACTCAAAAGAAAAGATTTGTAAAAATAGTAAAAGCAAAAATACCTTGGATCTCTCATGTAGTTAATGAAAATAATGTAAAGAATTTTTTGCAAAATGAAATAAAAATAAAAATACCTAAGAAGAGTTTATGTGTTTATTGTCGAGGCTCTAAAATGCTTTGCGGAAAAATTAAATGTCCAATCTTTAGTAAAATATATTCATTCCTAAAAATAAAGCAACATCTCAAAAAAGAAATTTTTGGTAATTCTCCACCATCTATATTTATAGGGAGAATTGGATATCCTTATGTTTATGCGGGTCCTGCGGTTCCCCAAGAAATTGGAGACACAAGTATTTACGATTCTCCTGAATTATGGATTGATAAAAGTTTTGATGAAATAATTGAATTTAGATTCAAGCTTATAAGAGGAAAATTTTTAACAAATGTTAAAAATCTAGAAAAATGTAAATTTATTGAATATATTCAAGAGCTAGCAATGTCAAAAAACCCTGTCGAAACTGAAATTATACTAAAAAATAAACCAACACAAAGTATAATACTTGATAGCGAAGTTCAGCCATTTGGTCCAGGAGGAATTGTTGAAGATGTAAAAATAAGAAATCCAAAAGCGGATGCAAAAATAGAAAAGGTGTATTATGATTATGATCTTAAGGCCGAAGATGCTATAATAGAGTTATATAAAAAAGGCTTAAATATTTCTCAAATACAAAAGGCTTTCAGTGCAGGCTTATTTGGAATAAAAATTCAAAGAAGACTTGTTCCAACAAGATGGAGCATCACAGCTGTTGATTCAATAATCTCAGAAAATATTTTAGAAGAAATAAGAAATTATCCTTTAATAAACAATTTTTTGGTTTATGAGTTTAAACATTTGGATAGACTGTTTATTGTTTTACTATTTCCTGATTCTTGGGGGTATGAATTAATAGAAGCTTGGTATCCAAATACTACTTGGAATCCCAATGAGAATTACATAACAATATGCTCAGATGGAGAAGATTATTGGGGAAGAAAAAATTATCCTGACATTGGAGGATGCTATTTTTCTGCAAGACTTGCTGTAGCAGAAAAGCTAAAAGAAATGAAAAAACAAGCAAGAGCTTTAGTTATAAGCGAAGCTTATCCTGGACATATATTGCCATTAGGTGTTTGGGAAGTTAGGGAAAGTGTAAGAGCTGCCTTAGGTTTTTATCCAAAAAAATTTGAAAATATTGTAGAGGCCTTAGAATATTTATCCACAAGAATAAAAACTCCAATAAACAAATTAATTGATCAAAGCAAAATCCTTAAAGATTTCTTTACTCAGAAAAAAATAACCCATTTCCTAAATAATTCAAATACCTAAAAAATTATAATTCCTGCATATGTAACAAAAGATGAATTTTTTGTTATTTCATAAGAGGTTGAATATTTTACTAAAATTCCTTTTTCTGCTCCTATCTTTTTTGCTATTAAAAGGATTAATGTTATAGGAACAAAACCACAAATTGTTAAATCTTTTTCTAAAACAAAGTTGTAAAATTTCTTCGCTTCAAGGTTTTCTATAAATTTTATAGCCTTTCTATCTATTTTTTTAACCTCTTCTAAAATCTCTTTTTGGGTTCCTGAAAATGGCTCATAATCATACATTGGTCCGTAATGAATAAAATCGCTAGAAGCTATATAGAAAAATTCTTCATTTGCAAGCTTTTCTGCTAATTCCTCTATCTCTTTAAAAGATAAGTAAGATAAGCAAATCGGCAATATTTCAAAATCTTTAAATAGATATTGAAGAAATGGAATTTGAACCTCTATTGAGTGTTCATATATATGTGCGTTTTCATCTATCTCTAACTTATTAAATCTTTTTGTTTTAACAACTCCTAAAGGAGTTAACCAATCCTCTTGGCTTAAAGCAACCTTTTTTCCTATTCCAGTATGATTCGGGCCAGCTATCAAAAAAGTTTTTTTCTCTGTTTTTATTTTTGAATATACTTTACCTGCAACACTTCCTGAATAAATATAGCCTGCATGAGGAACTATAGCTGCCTTCGCGTCTATTTTATCGGTTTTAATTATAAATTTTTTTATCATAGAAATAAGTTCTTCTTTATTTCCAGGATAAAATCCTATTGCCGCAGGATATCTCATGAATTTAATTTTATTTTAAAGATTTTTATTTCATTGGAATTTTTTATTATTTTTTAACTTGAAAAAATAAATTATAAAGATCTTGCTTTTAATGAAGAAAAGAGATGAGCTAATCTTAATGGTTCTGGAATTTTATATTTAATAAATTTTTTTGTAATTTCCTTAGATGATTCTATATCTATCAAATTTCCTGGAGAAACGAATATTTTTTCTTTTCCTATTTTTACTACACATCCTACTTTTTTATTGTTAACAAAAACGTAATCTCTTTTTATATTTCCTATTAACAACTTTTTTGCAACCCCTATTGTAGGAATTTTTAAAATTGTCCCTACGTAACAAGCTATTCCAAAATTTCTAGGATGCAATATTCCATTTCCGTCAACAAAAATTACATCTGGCTTATTTTTTACTCTTTTCATAATTTTTAGAATTATTGGGCCCTCTCTATAAGAAAAATATGTTGGTATATATGGAAATTTCACTTTTGTTTTTATTATGATTTTTTCTATTTCGTTAAAGTTTTTATCCATAGAAACATATGAGCATACCCCAAAATTTTCTTTATAAGATACATCCACTCCTGCGACAATAGAATAGTTTTTTAATGACTTTAATTCCATCTTCTTTTTCATTCTTTTTTCATCTTCTATTAATTTTTTTAATGGAAAATCTGTTTTAAAATCAGTGAAAAGCAAATTTTCAAAATTTAAAACTTTTCCATTTTCAATTTTAATTCCTTCCTTTTCCAATCTCTTTTTCTTTTCCTCTATTCCTAAGCTATAGCCGCCAATTTCTCCATTTGATAGAATAACTTTATAGCAAGGATATTTATTAGGATATTTATTTTTGTTTAATATTTCTCCTACTGCTCTTACAGAAATTTCATCTCCTAGAGCTATAGCTAAATGTTTATATGTTGTAATCTTTCCATAAGGAATTTGTCTAAGAAAACTTAAAACATATCTTTCAATATTAGGGATTTTTGTTGGATCCATAAGGATCTACAAAATTTTAAATAAAAACCATTGAAAGTAAAACGAATAATAAATAACAGAAAAGCAATATCAAGCCTTCCATCCTTTCTATTTTTTTGTCAAACATGAAAAAGAAAATTAAAGAATATGTCCCGAAAAGAAATGAAAATAAAAACAATTCTGCTTGACCTATAAATAAATTAGAAAAAAGCATCCCAATAGCTAAAATCAATGTTATATTAACAAAACATGAGCCAAAAATATTTCCTATCAAAATCTCGTGTTCTTTCTTTTTTCCAGAGCTTATAGTTACTGCAAGCTCAGGCAAAGTTGTGGAAAAAGATATTAACAAAGCAGAAATTATTGTTTTATTAATTTCTAAAACTAGAGAAATTTGTTTTAAAGAAATAACTATAATTTCTGCAGAAAGCGAAAGAAGAAAAATAAAAAATATAATTTTTGCAAATATTCTATAACTGCTTTTATTTTTCTTTTTTTCATTCAAAGAATTAACTCTAAAAGATAATAGATTTTTTGAAACTAGGAAAAAAATTATCAAAGAAAAAGATCCTAAAACAAAATTAAATCCATAAAAAATTCCATAAAGAGATAGTAAAGTTGTAATAAAAATCATTTCATAGTATTTGTTTCTTTCTTTTATTTTAATTCCAAAAAAAGCTGCTGCCAATCCTAATACTAGCAAGATGTTCGTTATATTAGCACCTATTATATTTCCTAGCATTATATATGCTTCTCTATTAAAAGATGAAACTATAGCAACAATAAATTCTGGAAGAGATGTTAGAAAAGATATTATAATCGCTCCTATTGCAGTTTTTGTTATTCCTGTAATTTGAGAATATTCTACAGAACTTTCAACAACTATATCACTTGATTTTGCTAATAAAAATAAGCCGAAAATAAGACCTAAAATGTATAAAAGCATTTTAATCCTCTTTTAATTTATTTTCCTTCAAATTATAAAAATCATGTATAAAATAAAAGAAAGGCTTGATTTAGGGAAGCTTGTTACATTTATTCCAAATAAAAATTTACCTATATATAGTTGGCTTTATTTTAAAGAAGGTTTTTCTAGGGATTTTGTTTTTTTAATTTTAGATGAATTTCACGCAAAAGAAAATCATATCATTTTAGATCCTTTTTGTGGTTGCGGAACTACGTTGCTTGCATGTAAACAAAGAGGAATAAACGCAATAGGTTTTGATGTTTTGCCTATAGCTGTTTTTTCTTCTAGGGTTAAGATAAGAGACTATGAAACAGAAGAGCTAAAATTATATGCAAAAGAAATATTAAACAAAAAGTTTAAAAGATACGAAATTCCAAAAAGATTTTTGAAATACTTTTCAAAATATATTTTAGAGGATATAATTTTTTTCAAGAACGAAATAAATAAAATAGAAGATGAAAAAATAAGGGATTTCATGCTTCTTGCATTAATAAATGCATCAATGAAATGTAGTTATGTGTTTAAAGATGGTGGAGTTCTAAAAATTAAAAAAAGAAATGTAGCTCCTTTAAGAGAAATGTTGAAAAGGCAAATATACAAAATGATTAAAGATCTATCGAATTTTGAAAAAAAGAAATGTGAAATTTTTGTAGATTTTGGCGATGCAAGAAATCTTAAAGTTGATAATGAATCAATAGATTTTATAATAACATCTCCTCCTTATCTCAATAAGATAGAATATACAAAAGTATATGAAATAGAAGAAGAACTTTTTCTTTCAGAAAAGGCTAAGCCAGGCATAAGATCATTCATTGAAAAAGAAACGAAAAATGCTATTATTCTAAAAGATGTTGAAAATGCATTAAACAAAAGTTTATTAGAAAAAATTTCTAGATATCCTAATGCTATAGCTTATGCGAATGATATTTACTTATCAATAAAAGAAATGTATAGAGTTTGTAAAAATTATTCTTTAGCCGCAATTGTTATTGGAGATGGTGTCTTTGTTGAAGATAATGTTATTATAGAAGCAGACAAACTTTTAGCAGATATTGCAAGCTTCTGCGGATTCGATGTAAAAGAAATAGTTGTAGTAAACAAAAGATTTTACACTACACCAAAAAGAATAAAAAAAGGGATAATAAAAGAATACATTATTATATTAAAAAAAATTGGATAAAACTGCAAAATTATGTTGTTGTGGTTGTTTGTGGCCTTTCAGGGACTCCACAGCAAGCTTCTCTACACATTTCAGTAGTATAATCTCTTCCAAATCTTCTTTGACATGCTGTAAACAAATTATCCCATTGTCCATTTCCGTCGGGATCATATCCTGATATAATTATTCTTTCAATATCTTCTCCTCTACATCCTCTTTGAATAAGCTTTTCACAACCAATAGTCCATGCCTGAACATCGTTTACTGTTCCTGTTGGGGTTATTATTCCTGTCATTAAGATTACAACTATCAACATTACAATTACTGCAACCGCTAGTATTACTATAAAGTTTACTGGCAATGAGATTGCTTTTAAGCGATTCATTTTAACCCCTAATACTTTATTGTTTTTACTTATATATATAATTAATTATGAGCCTTATTTCGAAATTCCCTTAAGCTTTCTACCCTTCTTATAAATTCTTCTATATTTTTTTCTTCTCTTCGACTCAAAATATTCAAACTTTTCTATTTCTTCCATATTTACTCAGCCAAACATTTTTTAGTTCACTTGGTTTAAATATTCCATATTCAGTTATTATTCCTTTTATGTATTTTCCTGGAGTAACATCAAATGCTGGATTTAAGGCTTTACATCTCTTATCAGCAATTCTTTTTCCTCTTACAATCAAAACTTCATCCTCTTTTCTAAACTCTATTGGTATTTCCTTTCCTGTTTTGCAATTATAATCAAAACTGTTTAAGGAGGTTGCAACATAAAAAGGAATTCCGTATTCCTTTGCTATTATTGCCTTTTCTAAGGTTCCTATCTTATTCGCCACGTCTCCATTTCTCGCTACTCTGTCTGCTCCAACTATAATAAAATCAACGTCTTTCATGAAAAAAGCACTAGCAGAATCACAAATTATTTTATGTTCAATTTTTTCATTTGCAAGCTCCCAAGCAGTAAGCATTGCTCCTTGTAATCTTGGTCTTGTTTCACTAACATAAACAAAAATCTCCTTTCCTTCTCTTTTTGAGATATAAATGGAAGAGGTTACTGTACCCCAATCTACAGAAGCTAACCAGCCAGCATTACAATGAGTCATGATTTTAGCATTATTTTTTATCAATTTCTTTCCATATTCTCCTATCTTCTTGCACTTTTCCACAATAGAATCAGCATATTTGTTAGCTTCTCTAATCAATTCCTCTTTAAAATTCTTTTCTCCTTTTTTCTTTTTTATAAAACTAAGCATATATTCTACTGCATATCCTAAATCTCTTGCTGTTGGTCTAGCATTTTTTATTAAATTAGCAGCGATTCTTGTTTTTCCCTGAAGTTCTGCTTGAGCAATGCCATAAGATGCGGTAGCGCTTATCGCAGAAGCCCCCCTCACAACCATTTCCTTTATTGCATATACTACATCTTTATAATTCTTTGCAATAAAAATCTCAAATTTAAAAGGTAATTTTCTTTGGTCTATTAAATAAATCTTTCCTTTAGAAAACCAAACACTTCTATACCACTTTTTACCGACAAGCATGTAATTCTATATTAGAATGATAATTAAAAAAATTTATGATTAAATAAAAAAATTAATAAAATTTAAATTCTTGATTGCGGTTTATTCTTTCCTATATACTCTGCGAGATATTTGCTGTTCTGGGTCGCTGACATCTATAGTTACTTCATAAAATACACTTCCACCAAGCCAAGAATACATATTGGGAATCAAGCAAGTATGATAATATTCACAACCTTTATCTCTTCTGAGATATGCTGGTATGTTTTCTTCATCTTCCGAAGATATGATCCTTATTCTGCCAACTTTTGTGATTCTTTTTGCTTCATCTGGGTTATCTTTTAATATTAAAACAAGAGGCCATGCATATCCTTCAGCAATAGTGATACCTTCTTCATCAGGCACTCCGAATTTCGCTAATCCGTCTGATATTTTTTCTATTATGCTGTTTGGCAACCTTTCTCTGTATCTTTTTTCTTCTATGCCTTTAAATAATTCTATTTCTTTTTCGTCAAATCCATAACCTTTTCTTAAAAGTTCTCTTATATTCTCTTCCATAATATCACCTTTATATCTATTAAATGGTAGTAAAAGTATTTAAATTTTTCGTGGAGTTAAAAGTTTCTCGCCAAAAAGATTTTTCTTAATTAATATATGAGTTTCGATATTTGTAGAAATATTTCTTGAATGTTAAGGTGTAAGTCGAAACTCTGCTAAAAAAGATGCTTATTTAGATTAATTTCGTTTAGTTCTTTCTCAAATCACTAAAAAAGTTTTCTATAATTTATAATACCTTCTTTATCTATCATGACTTCATAAGCCTTTAAACCCTTTATTTCGCTTTCAGGAAAAGGTAAAAGCAAGTGCAGAGGATGAATATGAACATATTCTGCTTGATTCCTCAAATATGTTGGGATATTTTCTTTTGAGGGAGAGCCTATTATTCTTATTTTTCCTGTATTTTCTACAATATATTTCAGCCCAACATAATCTTTTCTTAATACCATTTCTACCAAAGGATATGCATAAAATTCTGAAATTGTTATTTCATCATCTTCTTCTACTCCAAGTTTTCTAATACCTTTTGCTATCTTTTCTTTTGTTTCTTCTTTTATTTCTTTTCCATGTTTAATATCAAATATTTCTTCTGGTGTTAGCTCATAGTATTTTCTTAAAATGTTCCATTCCGCATCTTCTATCCTCATATCTCTCATTTCATCATCACCAATATCTACCAACTAGTAAATAATTAATTTCAAAAGTTTTTAAAATTTTACTATTAAAAGTGCAATTTTTAAGGTTTAAAAATCTTTTCTTCTAAATTTTCTTTTGTGCTTAGCATTATTGGAATTATTGGTGGCACAGGTATATACGATATTCTTGATATCAAAGAATATAAAAAAGTTTTCACTCCATATGGAAGTACTTCTGATCTCATAGCTATAGGAAATATTAAAAATAAAAACATAGCATTTATTCCAAGACATGGAAATAAACATACTATACCTCCCCATAAAATTAACAATAAAGCAAACCTGTGGGCGCTTAAAGAGCTTAATGTAACAAGAGTCATTTCTATATGTGCAACAGGCTCTCTAAAAGAAGAATATAAACCGGGAGATATTGTAATTCCTGATCAATTTATTGACTTTGGAAAATCTATAGAAACTTTTTATGACGGAGGGAGGGTTGTGCATGTTTCAATGGCTGATCCCTTTTGTCCAGAAATGAGAAAAATTGCAATAGAAACGCTAAAAGAGCTTAATTTTAGATTTCATGAAAAAGGAACTTATCTTAGAATCTCTGGCCCACAATTTTCTACTCGTGCTGCTTCAAAAATGTACAGAAATTTTGCAGACATAATAGGAATGACTGGAACAAGCGAAGCGATTTTAGCAAGAGAGCTTGGAATTTGCCATATAATAATTTCAGCGATTACAGATTATGATGTTTGGGCTGAAAAGCCTGTTAGTGCTAAAGAAGTAATAAATGTGATGAAAGAAAATGAAGAAAAAATAAAAATGATTATAAAAAGTATTATCGAAAAAATACCTGAAGAAAGAAGATGCGATTGCAAAAATTCTTTAGAAGGTGCTGAAATATGAAAAATTATTACAAACGGCATAGATATGAGAATTTAGATTGGAGAGAAGTAATTAAAAGAGATACAGAAAATTCTCCGATTACATATTTTCCAAAAGAAAATGGGAATGGTTTTTATCCGTATGTTGTTCTTCCTTTTGAGAGAGAATGTCCTGCACAATATCTATCAGCAGTAAGAAAAGGTTTTCTTTATATGTTTGAAAAAGAGTTAGAAAGAGCCGATACAGTTATACTTCCTGAGGCAAAAGGCTTTCCTTTTGCTTATGTTTTTTCTGACTTAGGATTGAATATAGCATTTGCAAGAAAAAGAGATTATAGATTGCCTAATCAAATAAGAATAAAGCAGAGAAAAGCATATAAAGGAGAATGCGATGAAATGTTTATAGTTGGAATGAATAAAGATGAAAAAGTTATCATATCGGATAGCATAATATCTTCTGGAAATACGATGATAGGAATTATAAAAGCTCTTGAAGAACAGACAAATTGCGAAATTGTTGGTATAGGAGCTGTATATGAAAGAGGGGATGGTATAGAGAGAATTAAAGAAGAAACTGGGTATTTAGCAAAAGGTTTGGCTAGATTGGAAATAGAAAATGGAAAACCGAAAATAATAAAGTTTTTTGATGAAAAGAATATATTAAAGCATTGATAAAAATCTTAATAAATATGGAAAATGTTTTAGATATTCTAAAAAAAATAAAAAGGATTCCTCAGGTTATTTTACCTAAGGATATTGGCTTAATAATAGCTTATACTGGCGTTGCTCCTGGGTGGAATGTTTTAGATTCTGGTACGGGTTCAGGATTTTTAGCAATATTTCTTGCAAATATTGTAAAACCCGGAAAGGTAATAAGTTATGAGAAAAACAAAGAATACGCAGAAAATGTTATTGAACATATAAAGAAATTTAAGATAGATAATATAGAAATAAGAAACGAAAACATATTAAAAGCAAATATTACAGAAAAATTTGATTTAATTACTTTGGACATGAAAGGAGCAGAAGCTGCGGTAAAAAAGCTTCATGAAAATTTAAAATCAAATGGATTTTTTGCAGTTTATTCTCCTCATATAGAACAAGTTAAAGCTGTGAGAAGTGCTCTTGAAAAAATGAATTACAAAGTACACACAATTGAAAATATTGTTAGAGAATGGAAAGTAACTTCAAAATATACACATCCTAGGCCAAGCGGAATAATACATACAGGTTTTATAACAATAGGAAGAAAAGTTTAATGGATTTCCATGATAAAAATAATAGAAGGTAATCTAGTTGATATTTTTGAAGAAAGAATATTTCCAGCGATAGTTAAAATCAAAGAAGATAAGATATATGAAATAAAAAGATCTGACAAAGAATATAAAAGATATCTTCTTCCTTCTCTTATTGATGCTCATATTCATATAGAAAGTTCTATGCTAACTCCAACAAAATTTTCAGATGTTGTTTCAGTTCATGGTACAACTTCTGTTATTTCAGATCCTCATGAAATAGCTAATGTTCTTGGAATCGAAGGTATAAAATATATGATAAAAGAAGCTGAAATAAGTAACATTAAAATATTCTATACAGCACCATCTTGCGTGCCAGCAACAAAATTTGAAACATCTGGAGCAATTCTTGGAATAAAAGAAATAGAAGAGTTAATGAAGCTTGATAGAATTGTTGGTTTGGGAGAGGTAATGAATTTTCCTGGAGTAATAAATAAAGACGAAGAAATTATTAGAAAAATTGAAATAGCGAAAAAATATAATAAGCCGATAGATGGCCATTGTCCTGGTTTAAGGGGGAAAAAATTAAAAAAGTATGTTTCTACAGGAATTAGCACAGATCATGAATGTACAAGTTTAGAAGAGGCAGAAGAAAAATTAAAGTTAGGTATGAAAATCATGATTAGAGAAGGGAGTTCTGCAAAAAATATGAAGGATTTAATAGATATTGCTAAAGAAAATGATAATTGCTTTCTTGTAAGTGATGATAAGCATGTAGAAGATTTGGTTAAAGGTCATGTAAATGAATTATTAAGAAAGGCTGTAGAATTTGGTTTAGAACCTATTAAAGCAATAAAGATGGTTAGTTTGAATCCTGCAAAACATTACAATCTTAATGTAGGTTTATTAAGGATTGGAGATCCTGCAGATATTGTTGTTGTTAATGATCTAAAAAATTTTAATGTTATTGAGAATTGGATAAACGGAAAGCTTATTGTAAAGAATGGTAAACTATTAAGAAAATGTAACAAAAAAATTAAGATAAAAAATTCTTTTAAATTAAAAAGAATTGAACCGAAAAGATTTGAAATAAAATCAAATAAAAAGAAAAACATAAAGGTAAGAGTAATAAAAATTATAGAAGATCAAATAACCACAAAAAGTGAAATAGCTATACTAAAATCTCCATCTCCTGATATAAAAAGAGATATTCTCAAGATAGCTGTAGTAGAAAGGTATGGGCATAATAGAATAGGGATTGGATTTGTTAAAGGATTTTGTTTGAAAGCTGGAGCAATTGCAAGCAGCATTGCACACGATTCTCATAACATAATTGTTGTTGGAACAAATGATAAAGATATGAGCTATGCAGTAAATTATATTAGAAAAATTAGAGGCGGAATAGTTGTAGTTAAAGATAAAAAAATTATAGGCAAAATAGAGCTTCCTGTAGCTGGTTTGATGAGTAATAAAGGTTCTGAATATTTAATAAAAAAGATAAAAAATGTTCATGAAAAAATAAGGAAGCTTGGATGCAATTTAAAATCTCCTTTGATGCATCTATCCTTTTTAGCGCTTCTCGTAATTCCCGAGCTCAAAATTTCTGATTTTGGTTTGTTTGACGTGAAAAAATTTAAAACAATTGACCTTATTTTAAATTCTCAATGACTCTTATTAAGTTCTTTTAGAATACTTTTGATATCTAATCCATACATCTTTGCAACTTCTCCGATCCTTAGCTTACTCATTTCAAAAGAAGCTAATGGGCAGCCCATACAAGGAAAATTGTATTTCATTAAAACTCTTATTCCATTTTTACTTTTCATTATCTCTTCTATCGTAGTATTTTCTGAAAATTTTTCTTTTGTTTTTTTCATTTTGTTTCGCACTCTATCCACCTCAAAAAATTTTTATCTCCATAATTTATATCAAAAGATATTATACATGGTAATTCATAAGGATGTTTATCTTTTATATTTTTCATTACCATTTTTACAAGATCTTTTCTTGTTTTTATTATCATTGCATACTCTTTTTCTTTATTAATCTTTCCTTTCCACGAATAAATAGATTTTATTGGAAATATATTTACGCAAGCAGCTAATTTATTTTTTATCAAATCATTAGCTATTTTTTCAGCTACTTTTTGTTTATTCACAGTTGAATATATTAAACTGAATTTTTTAGCATATTTCATAATCTCATCAACTTAATTCTTAATTTTTAGATTTATTTTTTCATATCTCTTTTTAATAATCTTTTTCTCTTTTTCTATTCTTTCATGATTCTTTTTCAAATCCTCCGGAATTTTTCTTTTCGACTTTTTTAGATAATCATAAATTGCTTCTTTAAGAGCATCTATAGCAAGCAAGGAGCAATGAACTTTAATTGGAGGTAATCCTCCGAGAGATTTTATTATTTCTTCCTTAGAAATTTTTAGAGCATCTTCTATTTTCTTATTCTTAGCAATTTCTGTAATTATACTACTTGTTGCTATTGCTGCCGCACATCCAAGAGTTTTAAATTTTATATCCTTTATCACATCATCCTTAACCTTTATATAAAGCCTCATCACATCTCCACATATTATATTTCCTACTTCTCCTACTCCACTTGCATTTTTTATTTCACCAACATTTTTTGGATGTAAAAAATATTGCATAACTTTTTTGGAATACATAAAATCACTTTAATAAACTAATATTTCTCAACTCTCCTACAACTTCTTCAAGTGTTTTAACAACATATTCTATTTCTTCTTTTTTCGTTTCCTTTCCTGTTGAAAATCTTATCGCGCTATGTATTTCCTCTGGCCTTAGCCCGAGAGCTAATAATACATGACTAGGCTCTAAACTTCTAGAAGAGCATGCAGATCCTGTTGAAACGGCAATCCCTTTTTCATCCAATCTTAAAACAATGGCCTCACCTTCTATACCAATAAAAGATATGTTTGCGTTGTTGCATAACCTTTTCTCTCCTTTGGGGCCATTTAATCTAGTGTTCTCTATTTTTAAAGCACCTCTTATCAACAAATCTCTTGTTTTTCTCATATTCTCTATATCTTTTTCTTTCATAATTTCTACTGCCTTAGCAAATCCAACTATTCCAGCAACATTTTCAGTTCCACTTCTTAACGAAAATTCATGACCGCCACCATGAAGAAGAGGATCTATCTTAACACCCTTTCTTATAAAAAGTCCTCCTACTCCCTTAGGACCATAAATTTTATGTGCATTCACACTAACTAAATCAACATAATCAAAATCAATCTTTTCTTTCATAAAGCTTTGACATGCATCTGTATGAAAATAAATTCCTTTTTTCATGCAAATTTTCCCAATTTCTTTTAAGTTTTGAATTGTTCCTATTTCGTTATTCCCATGAATAATAGAAACTAAAATTGTGTCTTTTCTTATTGTTTTTTCTAATTCTTCTAAATTAACAAACCCTTCTTTATCAACTGATAAATAGCTTACTTCAAAACCATTATTTTCTAACCATTTACAAGCATTTAATACGCAATCGTGCTCTATTTTTGTGGTTATTATATGTTTTCCTTTCTTTCTATTTGCAAATGCTATACCTTTAATTGCAAAATTGTTTGATTCTGTTCCGCCAGAAGTGAATATTAGCTCATGTTCTTTTGCCGAAGATTTTTTCTTAATAAATTCTCTTGAATTCTCTAAAGCTTCTTTAGCTTCTCTTCCAAATTTATGAATGCTAGAGGCATTACCAAATTTTTTGTAAAAAAATGGTTTCATTGCCTCTAAAACCTCTTTTGATATTGGCGTAGTAGCTGCATAATCTAAATAAATTCTCCTCATTTTTTTCTACCTCTACATGAATTTTTACAAATAAAAGAACAAATTTTACATAGCTCTTTTACCACAACCTCTTTTTTCCTTTTTTCATATATTCTGTCTGCAGATTTTTTTATTATCTTAGAAGCTTCTTTATTTATCTTAAATTTTATTCCGCGTTTAGAATTTAGATATTGAGAAACGGCAGCTTCAGTAATTCCAAACAACCTTGCTATTTCTTTTCTTGAGACTCCTTTTTTTAATAAGCTTTTTACCAATTCTTTTCTTATGCGAGGTAAAACCTTCCAAATAACATTTTCACAAGGTGCTTTTATCATATTATTAACAATTGTTAATAAAACTTTAAATATTTATTCATTTACACTTTTTAATAATACTTTACCATCGCCAACCTCTTTTCTTATTAACTCATTTGGTCCTATAATGCAGTTCTTTCCTATTAATGACCCTGGCATTATACTGACCCTTATTCCTATTCTTGTGTTTTCTCCTATTATTACTCCGAGTTTTTTAAAGTTTGTTGAAATCTTTTTTCCTCTATGTTTTACAACAATCTCTTTTTCATCTAATCTCTTGTTTGCTGTTATTATTCCTGCACCAATCATACAATTTCTATCTATTATCGAATCTCCTATAAATCCAGAATGTAATTTACAATTTTCTTGGATTATGCTTCTTGTAATTTCTGAATTAGCTCCTATTACTGAATTACTTTCTATATTTGTATATTCTCTTAAAACAGAATTATTTCCTATAATGCAATTATCTCCTATATAGCAAGGACCTCTAATTACTGCGTTTTCGTATATTATTGTATTTTTTCCAATAAAAACATTACCTTCAATTTTAGCCTTTTTTGAAATTTTTTTCATAGATTTTCCTTTCAATTGCTTTTCAAACAAAATTTTGCAAAAAGAAAAAAGGTCCCAAGGATATTTTAAGCTTGGTGTATCAAAATTTTTGATAATTGATATGACTTTATGATCTTTTATGTATTCATTTATAGCATCTTCAAAATCATAAACATGCTTTTTAACCTTTTCATAATATTTGAAGAATTCTAAAGGAAGCAAATAAATGCCAACAGCTTTTATAGCTTCTCCTTTAAAATTAGGCTTTTCTATTATTGAAATAACTTTTTTTCCTTTCATTTTTAAAATCCCATATAACCAAGGTTTATCTGTTTTAGATCCTGCTAAAACCAAATCAGCATTCTTTGACTCGAAAATCATCTCTTTAATAAAAATGTCACAATCTATTCTGTCGGCATTCAAAACAAAAAAATTATCTTTTAAAAAATCTTTAGCACACAATAATGCATTACCCATTCCTAAAGGATTTTCTTGTTCTACATAAGTAATTTTTGCTCCACTTATTTTTCCAATCTCTCTTTCTATATCCCTTTCCTTTTTCTGAACGATTATTATATCCTTAATCTTGCATTTTATAAGGCTTTCTATCGTGTATTTGATTATTGGTTTTCCACATATTTTAAAAAGTGACTTGTGTCTAGAATTCAAAGGCCAAAACCTTGAGCTTTCACCAGCAGCAAGTATTACAGCTTGCATATCTATCTTTTTAATATTTTTTTCACAAGTTTTTATAAAGTTATCAAGAGATGAAATATATGATAATTGGTTGCACAACTTCACATGAAATGTGGAAAAAGCCGCTTAAAGAAATTCTTGAGGATATTAAAAAAATTGGAATAAATTTTGTCCAACTAACTTATGAATATCCGCATCTTTTTAAAAAAAAGGATATTGAAACGATAAAAAGCTTTGATTTTGAATATAGTATGCACAGCCCTTTTGTACATCTTCTTATTTCACATTTAAATCCGGTAATAAGAAAGGCATTCATAAAAATTATAAAAGATTCTGTAGAAGTTGCAGAAAAAATTGGAGCAAAAGAATATATAATTCATGGTGGAGTAATTCCTGGGGTATTTAAAAGAGCATTAGAGAAAAAAGGGATAGACTCTAGAAAATATTTTGTTGATATCTGGATTGAAGAAATGAAGCCGATAATAGAAAGCAGCAACTTAAACTTTTTAGTGGAAAATGTAAAAGAGGGTGAAATTTTTGGAATTCCTGCTGATTACATTTATGCTAAGAGTAAGATCCCTAAATTAGGATTTTGTTTTGATATAGGGCATGCGGCAGCTTTTGGAAAAATAGAGGATTGGATAAATTTTGATACAAATTATTTTCATTTAAGTGATAATGATATGAAGAATGATTTACATTTACCAATAGGAGAAGGGAATATACCTTTTGAAAAAGTTTTTTCTATTATAGAAAATTTTAAAAATCCTGAAAAAAGAAAGAATGTAAAAATAATTCTTGAAATGAATATAAGCGAATGTGAAAAATCTATTGAAAAATTGAATGAAATATTTTCTAAGATTTAAATTTAAGCCTTAATAACTATACCCCCTGGACCGGCTTGAGCAAATTGATGCATTAAACCAGCAATAAAATTTGATATATTTTGAATTTCATCTATTTTTATTTTCCTTTCTTTGGGTTCTAAAATTTCTATTGCACTAGGTCCATACAAAACAACAGCAACAACTAAAGAAAACAAATCTTTTACTAAAAATGTAACTTCAGCAACCTGAGAATAAGCTTCTCTAAAATTTTTATCCTTAACTTCAATTTTTTCAATATCCAAAAACTTTTTATCAATAATTAAAAGATCTTTCGCTCTCGACATTTTTTCTATATGATTTTTTAATGCATTTTCTGTTAGTTCTTTGTTTGAAGCCATAACCTCTATTGCAAACCAAGCTTTTATCCAACCTTCTTTTATTTTTTCTTCTATTTCATATTCTTCCATACCTAAAACTTATCATAGAAATTTTAAATTTTTAGATTTCATAAAAATAATAATGCCAAGACATCTATTAACATTAAAAGACTATTCTAGAGAAGAAATAGAAAGTATAATAAATAAGGCAATTGAAATAAAAAAGGATCCTCAAAAATATTCAGACATTCTAAAAAACAAAACTTTAATAATGCTTTTCCAAAAAACATCAACAAGAACAAGATTATCATTTGAAACAGGAATGACTCAATTAGGAGGACATGCAATATTTCTTGATTGGAAAACTACACAATTCAGAATTGCGGAATTTATAGATGAAATAAGAGCGGTAATGAGATTTGGGGACATCCTAATGTTTAGAGCTTTAAAACATGAATATTTACAAGAAGCTGCAAAGGTTGCTACAATTCCTATAATAAATGGATTATGTAATAAATATCATCCATGCCAAGCTTTAGGAGATATGCTAACTATGGTTGAAAAAAGTGGTGGAAAAATAGAAAATATAAGAGGAAAAAAGCTTGTCTTTCTTGGGATAGCTAACAATGTTTCTAATAGTTTAATAGAAGTATGTACAAAGCTTGGAATGAAAATAACTTTATGCGTACCAGAAAAAAATTTATCATCTTATGACCCTGAATTAGAAGAGGCTGCAAGAAAAACAGGATTATATGAAGAAACAACTGATTTGAGTTGTATAGAAGATGCTGATTTTGTTTATACAGATACTTGGATAGATATGGAGTTTTTTGATGAAAAAGGTAATGTTGTTCCTGAATTTAAAGAAGAGTTTGAAAGAAGGAAAAAGATTTTGTTGCCTTATCAATTAAGTGTAGAGCTATTGGAAAAATACCATAGCAATGCAAAAATAATGCATGATATGCCATGCCATCCTGGATATGAAATAACAAGAGATGCAATAGAGCATAAAAATTCAATAATATTTGATCAAGCAGAAAATAGATTGCATATTCAAAAAGCAATAATTCTTTTCCTTTTAAACAAGTTTTAATTTTTTTCATTAACTTCTTCTATAAACTCTATATATTGTGAAAACTTGCTCTGGATTTTCTTCTCTAACAAGCCTTGCAACTATTTCTAAATCATAATTATCGTGCATATATTTACAAACAGTTGATTTAAATGGTTCGAATAAGCACCATGCTCCTTCCAACCACATAACACAATCTGTATCATTGAATATATGTTGAACCGCATAAGGAAATTGAGCATACCATGTTTGCAAGCTTTTCCTCCCAGCAACTAAGAATATGCTTGGATTATGAGTAAATACATAGCATCTTGGATCTATTTTATCCATGTTTCTCATAACAAAATCATGCATGTCTCTTGCATATTGTGCTTGCTTATCTGGAATTGTTATATATGGCAAGCACAAATAAAATGAAAGAAATAACAGAACAATTATTCCTATATCAAAATGTTTTTTATTTTCAATTTTTTTTCTTAATTCAGAGGCTCCAAAGCCTGACAATAAAACAAATGATGAAATATAAATATTTACAAACCTTGAGCCTATTCCTCCTGATAAAACGCTTCCTGCATAAAATAAAACAAACAAAACAAAAAACGAGAAAAACCATGAGCATAAAAATATCGCTATCTTAAGATCCTTTTTGAAAATAAAATATGATCCAAAAAGAGCTAAAATTGTAATTATTATAGGATGCATTTCATTATTTACAAAAAATCCTATATTATCTTTAAGATTGAAATCTAAATATTGAAAATCAAACTTTTTTCCATTAGGAGCTCCCCAATCGCCTTCTCTAAAAATATACATTTGAATTGTATGTGGCAAAATTAAGAAAAGGAATAGAAGAGAAATTAACAAAAATCTGTAATCAAATAAAATTTTCTTAAATTCTTTTCCAAAAGCAAAAAATGAAATAGCAAAAATCAAAACAAATAGCAAACCTTCTGGTCTTATTTGGACTGTGAAAGCTAATAATGAAAGAGCTAATGCTAAAGCTTTGTAATCATTTGTTTTAAAGAATAAAATAGAAGAAAATATTGTTAATAGAGAGAAGAACGCAAAATAGATTTCTGTTGCAGCACTTCCTGACCAAACAATATTCACCGGCAAAAAGGCAAAAAATAATGAAGTATATAAAGCTGCTTTTTCGTCATTAAAAATTAATAAAGAAACTAAGAATATAACTAAAATAGATAGTGTTCCGACAATTGTGGATAAAGCAAAGGCTATATGATCACCTTTACCAAATATTCTGAAAAATATGCTAACCAAAAATGGAAATCCACTCGGATCCTTATTCAGAATACCTTCAAAACATCTTGTTGGCTCTCCATAATTACATAATATAGCTCTGTTCTCTGTTGCAATGCTATTTGCTATTCCTAGATATAAATCTTCATCAAAAAATACTCTATGTGTATGAGGAACTAAAAATGATCTAAATAAAAATCCTGTTAAGATTATAATAAACAAATAAATTTTTGTTTTCCCACTAATTTTAACTTGCTTTTTTATATTGTCGATGTTGAGAAAGAAAAAGAATATTATTAACGAAAAATCTATCCAAAAGAATGTTGGCAAAATGTTTATTAAAGTGTTCGTATCTATTCCAAACTTAGTGGAATTTAAAATAATATAAATCCAAAGTGAAGCTAAACCCAAAAATAACAAAAACGCTATTGTGTTTAAATTAATTTTTAATTTTATGTTCATCTTTCATCTTTCTTTTAATTCAACTAAAAAATTTTCAACAACTAAATATCTTGTTTTTGTTTTTACCATTGTATTTATCGCATCACTTGGTGAACAAACAATTGGCTCACCATGAATATTAAAGCTTGTATTTAATATTATTCCTAAACCCTTTTCTTTTTTTACCGTTTCTATTAATTTTCTATATTTTTTATTTTCCTCTCCAACCATCTGAGGCCTTGCTGACAAATCAACATTTATAACTGCTCTTGTTGCGTTTTTCATATCTTTTTTAACAAAATATCCCATTGTCATAAATCTATCAGGAATAAAATCATAATCTTCAAATATTTTTTCAGCATCTTCTTCTAAAACAGATGGACAAAATGGCTGATACCATTCTCTCTCTTTTACTTTAATATTCAAAAGATCTTTAACATCTTCTGAATCAGCTGGAGCTAAAATGCTTCTATTACCTAAAGCTCTAGGACCATACTCCATCCTTCCTTGAAACCAAAAAACATAATTGTTTTTGCAAATAAGCTCGGCACAAAATTCTGAAATATCATCTCTTTCTTCATAACTTAAGTTGTGTTTCTTTATCTCTTCTTCTATAAAATTTTCGTCATAATCCAAACCAAAATAAACATTGTCTATTTTTTCAGTTTTAATTCCCTGAAGCATATTGTTAACATAAAGAGCAGCCCCTACTGCTAATCCACCATCACCCATATGAGGAAAAACATACCAATTCTTTAACCCAGAATAAAGCCTTAAAATTCTGTTAAGCTTTATGTTTGATGCAATTCCTCCTGCCCAGCAAACATCTCTTATACCAAATTGATTTATTGCGTTTTTAAATAACTCTAGAATATTTTTTTCTAAAACTCTTTGCGCCATATAAGCTACTCTTTCTCTAGGATTGTTCCATATTATCTTTTCTATCAGCTTATATGATTTGCTTGTTGAAAATTTTGCTTTTATATTTAATCCATTTACAGAAAAGAAATCCATAAATTTATTTTTAGAATCATCTATAGGATAAGAATAATCTGCCATGCACATTACTTTACCTTCATCTTCCAATTCTCTAAAACCTAAAAGATTTGTTACTTGCTCAAAAAATATTCCAATAGAGTCTTTTGCTGAAATGCTTGCAACTCTTTTTATTTCTCCGTTTTCAAAAATGTTTACGCTTCCTGATAATTTATCTCCTACTCCATCTAATGTTATGCATAATGCTTTTTTCATTCCTGATGTAAAGCACGCTGATGCTGCATGGGCTAGATGATGGTCCACAATATATAACTTAAAATTTTGAAAACCCAATTTTTTCAATTCTTTTTTAAGTAGAAATTCGCTTATCTTTTTACAAACTCCAAAAAAATCTCCATAGCTTGTAAGCTTATATTTTAAGAAATGTTGAAATCTTGCAAATCTTGGTTTTTCGATCTTTCTTCTTCTGAAAAGATAATATCTTTCTTTTAGTGAAGGAAAGATTCTTGTTAATGTTTTTGAAAAATCTGATGTTGAACATGCAATAATTAAAATATCACTTGGCTTTAATTTCATATAATCTAAGCATGCTATTATAGATCTTTTTGGAAATCCAACATCTAATTTTCTTCTTGAAAGCCTTTCTTCATTTATTGCAACCTTTATTTTTCCATCTTCTATTATGCAAGCCCCAGCATCATGACCATCCCAAATTCCGAGGATGTACATA
>CAZSPP010000020.1:0-13111 GCA_964608845.1 uncultured archaeon
CAAATGTCCCATAAGTAAGTTTTGCGAGTTTCAAAAGAATAAATCCTCAAACACCTAAACCTTTTTCAAAATTTTCAAAACATCCTTTTCTTTTGGCAAAGCAGTAATAGCACCTTTCTTGCTTACACAAAAAGCTCCGCATATATTTGCAATTTTTCCTGTTGTAATTATATCATATCCTTTTATTATTCCATATAAAAATCCAGCATTCCATGCATCACCTGCTCCAGTAGTATCTACAACCTTAACCTTTAGTGCAGGCAATTTTATTTTCATATTTTCTTTGATTATCATACAACCATTCTTTCCCATCTTTATTCCAATAATATCAAATCTTTCTCTAATATCTTCTATTATCTTTTCTAAATCATTGTCTTCAAAAATAAATTTTGCCTCATCTTCTGTTAAAAGAAGAATATCAACATATCTCAGAACCTTTTCTACCCATTTTTTTGTATCCTCTTTCCATAGATTTAATCTTATATTAGGATCAAAGCATATCTTTGCCTTCTTTCTTTTTTTGTTTATAATTTTGAAGATAGTGTGTCTTGATTTTTGATATATCAATGGAATAGAACCAAAGCAAATATATTTTACATCTTCTATTTTACTCGGCTCTTCTATAAACATTTCAGAACCTTTATAAAAAAGGAATTGTCTTTCTTTTATATGAGAAACAAATGCTAAGCCAGTATTATTAATTTCATCTATTTGAATATATTTTGTATCAACTCCTTCTTTATTTAAAACATCTATCAAAAATCTTCCAAAAGCATCGTTTCCAACTCTACTTATTATTGAGGTTTTCAATCCAAGCCTTGAACATGCAATTGCAAAATTTCCTGGAGCGCCGCCAAAGCATTTTTTAAAATCTTCTGTCTCTTCTAAAGATTTATCTCCCCCTATAAAATCTATAAGAAGCTCTCCTATTGCTAGAACATCTTTCATTTTTCATCCTTTTAAAATTTTATAGATATTTTTCTATTTTCTTTTTAAACTTTTTAATTTCTTAATACATATTCACATATTTCTCTTGTTCCCTCTCCCACAGGATTTTTTGCAACATAGCCTTTTCTTTCTTTAATAAAATCTTTAACATTTTCCTTAGAATTTGAAGGGCATGCTGGAAAGCCTACTATCTCTAACATTGGAATATCGTTAGCTCCATCCCCAACAGCAATTACTTCACTTAAGTTTAAACCTAGTTCTTCACAAATTTTTTTTATTGCATATCCTTTGTTACATCCTTTTTGGTTTATATCAACATAACTTTCGCCAAAAACAAAATCTAGACCATCTAAACCATCAAAATATCCTTTTAGTTCTTCTCTGAAAAATTTATATTTCCTTTCAATATCAGGAGAAAATAAAAGGGTTATGGATGATTCTTTTTCTTCCTCTCTCAAAGGAATATATAACCCATTAATTCGAACTAAATAAAGATCTTTTCCTATTCTATTTCTTTCAAGCCTTTCTCTTGCTTTCATAATTTTATCCATATGTTTATCATAAACTCTTTTTGATCCCGAAGATTTTATCACCCCACCATTTTCACCTATGAATATATCTTTATCATCATAGATTCCAGAAATTTTTGCACATCCTTCCAAATAATCAACACATTTTCCAGAGGCATAACCTATTATAATACCATTATCCTTTAAAAGAATTATTCCATTTATTGCTTCTTTTTCAAATTCTTTCGGTGCTTCTTGCGGGCTATATTCTTTTAGCACCCCATCAACATCAAAAAATGCTGCTTTGTATCTCATTTTTACACCTTTATCATTATTCTTTTTAGACTTTTCTTAAATTATCCTACTTTATCCTACCTTATACTACTTATATAAGAATTAATATTTAAATTTTTATTGGATGTGAATCCATTTCCCAGAAAAATTATATGCACTTATCATTCCTTCTTTTGCTAGTTTTGGAAGAACATCCTTTTCTAAAGAGCCTTTCTTAGACAAAAATTTAAATATTTCTTGACTCATTACATACACTCCAGCATTTATATAAAATGTTCTTTCTCTTGATGCATAATCAAACTTTATTACCTTCGTTCCTTCTATTTCTATCTGATCCTTACTCTCATTTAGTTTTGTTGTTGTTACTGCTATTGTTGCTATTGCTCCTGAAGATTTGTGAAACAAAAACATTTTATTTAAATCAAAATTGAAATAAACATCACCAGAAACGACAAAAAAATCTGAATTTATAAATTTCTCGCAAATCTTTATAGCTCCTGCTGTTCCTGCCGCCTTATCATCAATATAAGAGATTTTTATATTTTGAATATCACTTAAAATAGGTATAAAATCTTTTGCAATTGGTGTTAAAATTATTATCTCATTAACTCCATATTTTATTAATGTTTTTACTGTGTGTCTTATTATTTCTTCGCCATTTATTTTAACAAGAGGTTTGTATATGCCTTTATATTTCAGGCTGCTTAATTTTCCACCAGCAAGAATTATTGCTTTTTTTTCTTCTTCAAAACTTTTTCTAACCAAATTTTCAATTGCTTGAGACCTGTTTTTTATATTTTTATTGTCAATTAAGGAATCGATATATTTCAAAATCTCTTCATCAATTGTTATTGAAAGCTTCTTTTTCATAATTTTAATTTCTTTTTCATTTTTAAAAATCTCTAAAAACCCTTTTTGGCTTAAAGTTTTTAATCGAAGAAAAATAAATTGGTTCTGATTTTCCAGAATTAACCAAAATTCCGAAAACTCTATCTTCTGCTATCTCACTTTCTAATTCTTCTGGATTATATATCTTATGAGTATTAAAAATGTATGGTTCTTTTATTTCTATTAGCAAAATATCATCTCCATACCTGAAACCTAAAAATATTTTATCGTTTGCTAAATACAATTCATAACCAAATGGAGTAAAAACTCTTTTTGCTTTTTTATAATCTATAGGGTTTAATTTTGCCATACCTAAAACCTTATATAAATCCATAATATTTTGCCAAATATCCCATGTCTCTTTTTATACTTTCTTTTTCTGAATCCTCGAGAGGGAAAAGAAGTTCTTCGTCTTCAAAAATTGGTGACTTTACTAAAGAATAGAATCTTCCATTCTCTTCTAAATATACTTCTTTTGTTCCATGTGGAGTTTTATAAACTCCTAAAAATGTGTATAAAGAAACGCTTTTCCCTGTGTTTTTAATAATCGCGGGAAAAAATTTTGGAAAAATGTCTTTTGGGATATTTACCTTTCTTAATACTAACTCATTCCCTCTTCTTTCTTCACAAACGAAAAACTCTCCTTTCCTATTTTGAAACAATTCCCTTCCTTCTTCATCATATCCTAAAAAATTTAAGAGTGGAGACATTTTCTTCACAGATTTAAGTGTGTTTTTAAGTATTTTAAATTTTAAAACTTTTTGCTATGATTCATTCAATTTAGGCATGATTATATTTCTTTTTGAAATAATTAATTGGTTTTAAAATCTTGATTCAAAATTATTCAAGAAATTCTTTTATATTGAAAATCATCAAAAATATTAAAAGCAAAAAATTGAGCAAAACCAAATTTTTTATCACTTGAGTTAATGAAGAATGAAAGAAGTATATTAATAAAATTTCAACAAAAACAAAAATTGGAAGAATGTATATTGGTTTTGTGTTGTTAATAGACAAATCATAATTCAAAATTATTTGTGAAATAGATATTAAACTCATAAAAACAAAAAACAAGAATATTATTTCACCTGCCTTTAAAAAATCCTTTCCAAAAGCGAAATTAATTACAAACTCTGGAAATAGAAATGTAATACACAAAAATAACAACGAGATTAAAAAAGTATAAACAATTGTTGTTCTAAAGATTTTTCTTGCCTTTGATTTTTCAGAAATATTTAAGCTTGCTGTTTTTGGAAACATTACGATAATCAAAGAGCCCGAGATCCAAAAAACGATTTTTGAAAGGGTAGAAGCTGCAACATAAAATCCAGATTCCTCTGAAGAGAAAAGATTTTTTATTAACAATATATCCAAATTTATCATAGCTGTTATACAAAAAGATAAAATAAAAACAGGCAAAGAGTATTTTATTAATAAAGATCTGTCAAACCTTTCTTCCTTTTCTTTTAAAACATCTTTAAGATAATAAAACGCAAGAATACAAACAAAAACTCCTGAGATAACAACACTTCCTATTGCACCAGAAACCTTAAAACCAAGAAATATTAAAATTAATGCAAGAGCAAGTTTTATTATTGGCTGTGAAACAGAAATGATTGCATATTCTTTAAATCTCTGCATCCCTCTTAATATGCCGAAAAGGTTTGAGCTCAGAAAAGTTAGAGGAAAGGAAATACCAAGCAAAATTATAGAGAAAAGTTCGTTTGTTTTCAAAAAATCTGATATAAAAGAAGAGAAAAAAGAAAACAAAAAAGCTAATATAAACCCAATAAAAATAAATCTCAAAGAATAAATTCTTAGTATTCTTTTTATTTTTGTTATCTCTTTCTTAACAAAAAATTCTGAGGATATTTTTGTAATGCTTGTGTTTATTGCACCACCAAAAACTGAAATAATATATAATATTGCTATTAAAGAGCCGAATATTCCATAATCACTTGGTCCTAAAAACCTTCCAACTATAACTTGAAAGAAATAGTTTATTATCATTCCAAGGAGAGTAGCAAAAACGATCAAAAAGCTATATTTGAAAAGCTCCTGATCTGAGAATATTACATCCTGAATTATTGCCTTAATCTTTCTTTTCATTATTCTTAAATATTTCTATTTAAATTTAAGAAACTGTTATTGGTAAGCATGTTGAAAATTCTTTATCTTCACAAAGCAATTTTAAGTAATATGTTCCTTTTTTATTCGGTTTCCATGTAATTTTATTAGAAGAGAATGAAAATGTAAATAAAGGAACCCCACCGCATCTAGAATTGTTATAAATTCCACCAATTCCTTTCGAACAATATTTTATGTTGCATATACAGTTATTTATTTCACAAGGATTGCAGATCCCTTGTTTTTCTTCCTTTTCTTCAAAAAACATAAAATACGAAATTGCAAAAATTATAAAAATAACCAAAAATACAAAACCAAAAATCAAAATTCTTTTCATTCGATTTCACTTATTTTATTCTCTTTTTTATTTTTTAAATGCTCCGTCCGGGATTTCCATATTCTTTTGAACCCGGGTCTCGGCCTTTCTTCTCATCGTCTCCTCAAACCTTTCGAAAAATCGAAAGGGCCGCATCCTTTTCCGGCACAAGAGACCGGACTAGACTAACGGAGCATTTGGGTCGGGCCAGATTCGAACTGGCGACCTCCACGTTGTAAGCGTTCCGCAGTTTATAACTTTGGCGTCATAGCCTCTAGACCACCGACCCTTTATATTGTGTTTTTGCTTTAATTATTTAATCTTTAGTTTTTTGAATTCAAAACCTTTTTTAATATTTTCCTTATAACCTTAGGATCTGCCTTTCCTTTACTTTCTTTAAAAACCTTACTAACCAATATATCCAAAGCCTCTTCCTTTCCCATCTTATAATCCATTATATCTTTTGAAGCACATTCAAGCACGCTAAAAATAAAGCTTTTTATTGTTTTTTCATCTTTTATTATTTCATAGCGATTTTTCATTTAATTATTATTTAATAAAATTAAAATTAAAGGTTGGTAAAAATGCCAGCATGCAAGATATGTAAAAGAATAGTGCCTGGTTCGATTTGTCCAAACTGTAAAGAGAAGGCAGTAACAGATTTTAAAGGAATAATAATAGTTTATGATAATAATTGTGAGTTAGCAAAAAAATTGAATATTCAAGAACCTGGGGAATATGCTTTAAAAGTGGGTTGATTTAATGAACATTGAAATTATAGAAGATAAATACAATCCAATATTAAAAAGAAGGGAAATAAAGGCAGTAATATCTCATGAAGGAAAGCCAACACCGAGTAAAGAGGAAATTAAAAACTTTGCTTCACAATTTTTTAATGCAGATTTGGAAAAAATTGAAATTTGCAAAATATTTTCAAAAAGAGGGATAGGAAAATCTGATATAAAAATAAGAATTTGGGATATTGAAGTTCCTAAAAAAGAAGATAAAAAACCTAAAGATAAAGGAAAATCTAAAAAAGAAGGTGAATAGTAGTGGCAGAAGAAAAGGAGAAAAAATCTCAGAAGGAAAGACCTAAATCAAAAAGTAAGCATAAAAAATCTCAAGTATGGAAGCTCTATGAAATTAAAGATGGAAAGGTTATAAGAAAAAATGATTTTTGTCCAAGATGTGGAGCAGGTACTTTCCTAGCAAAATATAAAAATAGAGTATATTGCGGAAAATGCTATTGGGGAAAGGTCAACATAACAGAGAAAGATTAATTATTAATAATTTCTATCAAATTAATTTATAGGTGGCAAATATGCTATCAAAAATACCAATTGAATTGGAAAAAGTAGATAAAAAGGACATAGATAAAGAAATATTAAGAGTAGGAATTATAGCTGAATTGGATGCAATAAATCTTTATGAACAGCTTGCTTCTTTAGCAAATGATGAAAACATAAAGAAAATTCTTTTAGATATAGCAAGAGAAGAAAAAACACATGTTGGAGAATTCCAAAAACTTCTTCTAAACAGAGATAAAGAGCAGAAAGAAGAGCTTGAAAAAGGGGCAAAGGAAGTAGAGGAACACGTAGGAGAATAGGATTATTTCTTAAAAAGAAGCCATGTATTTTTGTTTTTATCTTTTGAATCAAATTTTAATAAAACATATCTTCCTTTCATTTTATTTCCAAATGTTTCGAACTCTATTTTATTTTCTTCTCTTGAAATTAATTTATATTCACCTTTATCCCAAATTTCAACCTTACCTGCACCATAAAATCCTTCTGGAATTATGCCTTCAAAATTTGCATATTCTAAATCATGATCATCAACCTGAATAGCAAGCCTTTTAACTCCTTTTTTTAATGGTATTTCCTTTGGTACAGCCCATGATTTTAAAACATTATCCATTTCTAATCTAAGATCAAAATGCTCTTTTCTTGAGAAATGATGATGTACAACAAATAGCATATTTTATAATTTTTTTGTTAATTTTAAATCATGCTTTGCTTAGGAATAGAGTCAACAGCACATACATTTGGTATTGGTATAATTGATGAAGAATATAACATATTAGCAAATGAAAGATATACTTATATTCCAAAACCTGGATTTGGAATTATACCAAAAGAAGCTGCTAAGGAATTAGAAAATAATGCAGAAAATGTTTTTAATAAGGCCTTAGAAAAGGCAAAAATAAAAATGAGTGAAATAGATGCAATAGCTTATAGCAAAGGTCCTGGAATGCCTTTATCTTTAAAAGTTGGTGCAAACTTTGCAAAAATGCTTTATGAAAATATTAAGAAAAATGTTTATGAGGTTAATCATTGTGTTGCTCATGTTGAGATTGGCATGCTTACAACAAAATTAAAAGATCCTGTTATACTTTATGTTTCTGGAGGTAATACTCAAGTAATTGCTTTTGTTGAAAAAAGATATAGATGCTTTGGCGAAACATTAGATATTGCAATAGGCAATGCTTTAGATATGTTTGCAAGAAAAGCAAATTTAGCTCATCCAGGAGGACCTAAAATAGAAGAGCTTGCAAAGAATGGAAAATATGTTGAATTGCCTTATGTTGTTAAGGGGATGGATTTTAGTTTTACTGGAATTGTTACAGCTGCTATAAAAAAATTACAGCAAGGTATAAAGCTTGAAGATTTGTGTTTTTCAATACAAGAAACTTGTTTTGCAATGCTAACAGAAGTTACTGAAAGAGCTTTGGCGCATATAGGAAAAAATGAGGTTTTATTAACCGGAGGAGTAGCAGCAAACAAAAGGCTTCAAGAAATGTTAAAAATAATGTGTGAAGAAAGAAATGCAAAGTTTGCTGTTGTTGAAAAGGAATATGCTGGTGATAATGGAGCTATGATAGCATTGGTTGGTATGTTGATGCATAAAAGTAAATGTGAGCCAACAAAAACTTTTGATATTGAACCAAAATGGAGAATTGAGCAAGTAGAAATAAAGTGGAAATAAAAATCATTCTTTTATAAAAATAATTTTTTCAGCAATAATCAAAAAGATTTTATCTTTCTATACCAATATCTAAGAATATCTTCTGCCTTTTTTATCTCTTCTTTTCCTTTTTGTGTTATTTTATAATATATTCTTTCTGGTCCGCTTATTGCCTCTCTCTTAACAATTTTAACATATCCTTCATTTTCAAGTCTCTTTAAAACAATATAAGATGTCACTCTTCCTGGCCTAAATCCAAAATTCTTTTCAATCTTTTCTCTAATAACATATGGATGGTAATTTCCTTTTAACAAAATTTTTAATATATAAATCCAGAGGTTATCTTTTGTTATTGAGTCGAATAGCTTTTCTGAAGGCTTTCTCATATTTTTTATTTTTCTATTAATAATTAAAGCTTGCTATTTTATGACATAAAATATTTAAATATTTTATGTCATAAAATAGTTAATATGAAAGAGATAAGAATAGCAATAGCCGGAGTTGGAAATTGTGCTTCTTCGCTTATTCAAGGATTATTCTATTACAAAAACTTTGAAGGAGATAATATTCCAGGATTAATGCATCCTGTTTTAGGTGGATATAAAATTTCTGATATTAAAGTAGTTGCAGCATTTGATATTGATAAAAGAAAGGTTGGAAAAGATTTGAGTGAAGCTATTTTTGCTCCACCAAATTGCACAAAAGTTTTTTGCAAAGACATACCGAAGATTGGAGTTAAAGTAAAAAAAGGTTGTGTTTTAGATGGAGTTGCAGAACATATGAAGAGTTATCCTGAAGATAAAAGCTTTGTTGTTTCTGATGAAAAAGAAGTTGATATTGTTGATGAATTAAAAAACTCGAAAGCAGAAATATTAATAAACTATCTTCCTGTCGGCTCTCAGAAGGCTACTGAATATTATGCTGAATGTGCTTTAAAGGCTGGTTGCGCATTCATAAATTGTATCCCGGTTTTTATTGCCTCTGATGAAAAATGGAGAAAAAGATTTGAAGAAGAGAATCTTCCAATTATTGGAGATGATGTAAAATCTCAAATAGGTGCTTCAATACTTCATAGAACTATCGCAAGGCTGATTGAATTAAGAGGTTGTGTAATAGATAGAAGCTATCAATTAAATTTTGGTGGCAACACAGATTTTTTAAACATGCTTGAAAGAAATAGATTAAGCTCAAAGAAAATATCTAAAACAGAAGCTGTAAACTCTGTCTTAAAAAATAAATTGAATTATGAAAATTTGCATATAGGTCCATCCGACTGGGTTCCTTGGCTGAAGGATAATAAAATATCTTATATTAGAATAGAGGGAAGAAAGTTTGGTGATGTTCCTTTTGAAATAGATATAAAGCTTTCTGTTGAAGATTCTCCTAATTCAGCTGGTTGCGTAATAGATGCTATAAGATTGGCAAAAATTGCTCTGGATAGAAAAATAGGTGGAGCTTTAATAGCTGCATCAGCATTTTTAATGAAGCATCCACCTATTCAAATTCCTGACGAAGAAGCTAAGATAATGGTAGAGAATTTTATAGAAGGAAAGATAGAAAGATAAATATTTTTCAAATTTTTAATAATTAAACTAAGTGAAAAATATGTTGAAAGAATTTTTCGATACAGATAAGATTTCTCTTAAAATAGGAAGAATTCTTTCAAAGCTTCCAATTTCCCCAAATCAATGGACTTTAATATCATTGATACCAGCAATAATCGGATTTATTTTTGCAATTTATAAAAATGCCTTTTATTCATTTTTATCTTTTGCTATTGCAGGGATTTTAGATGGAATAGACGGCGGAGTAGCAAGATTTAAAGGAAAGGTAACAAATTTTGGTGCTTTTCTCGATGGCTCTATTGATAGAATTGTTGACTTTTTGCTAATATTCTCATTTTTGTTTTTTGAGTTACCATCAAAAATTTTTTCATTTAATTATTGGGTTGTTATTGGTGCATACTTTTGCTTAATGCCAACTTTTGAAGTAGCTTATGCGGATCATAGAAAAGCGGTGAATGATCCTGAAGAAAAAAAGATTTGGAGAATTTTGCATAGAACAGAGATGTATCCTTTATTTTGTTTATCTTTATTGCTAATAGAATTTTCAAAGGATTTGGCATCTTGGTTATTTATAATAACAACGGTTTTATCAATAATTACAACAATACAAACAATAATTTTAACTTACATAAAATCAAAAAGAGAAAATGCTTAAAAATTTATTTTTCTTTTTTCAAATCTTATTTATGAAAGATGAAATTAAGCAGGTTATTGTTGTAAGAGGAGATATAAAAATGTCTGTAGGAAAGGTTGTTTCTCAATGTTGTCACGCTTCCTTAGGAGCTTTTGAAAATGCGAACAAAAATATTATAAAATTGTGGAAAAAGAGAGGAGAAAAAAAGGTTGTTTTACAAGCAAAAAACTTAAATGAAATAAAAGAATTGATAAAAAAAGCTGAAAAAATAAATGTAAATTATTTTGTTGTAAGAGATGCTGGAAAGACTGAAGTAAAAAAAGGTACTATAACTTGCGTGGCTTTTGGACCTGATTATGAAAAGAAGATTAATAAGATAACTGGTTACTTACCAAAGCTAAAATAATAATTTTCAGAAACAAAATAATTTTTAAAATTTAAATACAAGTATTTTATCACATGACAAATGAAATAAAAAATGAAAAATCTGAAAAAAAATTACTTTTGTTCGGGAAATGGGATAGTGATGTTGAGGTAAGAGATATTGGATTAAAGAAATATATATCATTAAAACCAACAATAATTCCAAAATCCTCTGGTGCTTATAGAGAAAGATTTGAAAAATCCAAAATGCATATTGTTGAAAGGCTTGCACTACATTTAATGGTTAGTGGCCATTCAGGAAAAAGGCATAGATTAACATCAGGAAAATTTGGAGGAAAATTTTATAGAATGTTAAAGGTTGTAGAAAATGCTTTTGACATAATAGCAGAAAAAACAAATAAAAATCCTGTTGAAGTTTTGGTAAGAGCTGTAGAAAATGCTGCTGTTTGTGAGGAAATAGCTTCTTACCAATTAGGAGGAATAATAGCAAGGGTTGCTGTTGTAACTTCACCTCAAAGAAGGGTTGACAAGGCATTAAGAATTATAGCACAATCTGTTTACAGAGCAGCTTTTAATAATAAGAAAAAGTTAGAAGAAGCATTAGCAGAAGAGCTTATAAATGCTGCAGAAAACTCTAGTAAATCAGCAGCAATTACATATAGAGAAAAAATAGAACAAGAAGCGATGGGAGCAAGATAATTTTTAAGATAAGATAATTCTTTTAAAAATAAAGAGGATATATTTATTTGATTGCATTTGAGGTAATTGCAATGAATTATGTTAGGTTAAATATTCCTGGGCTTGACAGATTAATACCTACTGGCGTTCCTGAAGGTGAATTAATTCTTTTGTCGGGAACTGCAGGAACTGGAAAAACAATATTTGGTTTAGAATATGTTTATCTTTCAAAAGAGCCTGCTATATTTGTTACCTTTGAAGATCAGATAGATGAATTGAAAGAGCAAGCATTAGCTTTTAACTGGGATTTCTCAAAAAGGGAAAAGGAAGACACAATAAGATTTGTAAAATATGAGCCATTTAGAATTGGTGATGTCTTTGAATTAATAGAAAATAATATAAGGGATATAAGAGCAAAAAGGGTTGTAGTAGATTCTGTTTCTGCATTTTCTATGCATATAAGAGAGAGTACAGAAGTAAGAAGGTCTTTGCTTGAGCTTTATAACATTCTCAAAAAAAACAGATGCACATCAATATTAACATGTGAAAGCCTTCCAGGAACAAATGCAATTTCAAGGCATGGAGTAGAGGAATTTGTTACTGATGGGGTAATAGTTTTAAGAAAGGTTTACCAAAGCGATATGTTTAGGTTAGCTCTGAATATTTGGAAGATGCGTGGCGCAAAGCATTCAACAAAATTCCATTATTATGAGATTAACGAAAATGGTTTTGTTATTTATCCTGATAAAACAGTTGATATGGATAGAGCCAAGTTTTTAAGTTAGGGAAATAAAATTATTTTTATAAGGTGAAAACATGGAGAAAAAGATTGAAAGAATATCTACAGGGATTCCTGGTTTAGACGAAATAATAGAAGGTGGATTTATTCCAGGCTCTACTATTTTAATCTCTGGAGGTACAGGATGTGGAAAAACAATATTTTGTGGTCAATTCTTGTGGCATGGATTAAAAAATGGTGAACCAGGAATTTATGTAACTTGTGAAGAAACTCCAGAAGATATAAAAAATGATTTGAAAAGGTTTGGATGGGATTTTGAAAAATATGAAAAGGAAAAAAAATTCTCTTTCATTTTTGCAGACCCTTTTGGAGCACAAGGTTTTTCATTATTCGATGAGGCTGATTTTACATCAAAGTTTATTGAAGAAATAAAAAAGATAAAAGCAAAGAGGTTTGTTTTTGATTCGGTATCTGTTATGGGTCTTTATTTTAAAGATGTGCATGAAACAAGAAGAAGGCTTTATATGCTTATTCAAGCATTAAAGAAAGCTGGCGTTACTTCATTGCTAACAAGCGAAATTCCAGAAGGCTCTGAGAAGCTTTCAAGGTTTGATGTTGAGGAATTTGTGGTTGATGGGATAATAAAGCTTGAGTTTATTCCTATTGGGACTAGATCCGGAAGATCTCTTCTTGTAAGAAAAATGAGAAGAACAAAGCATGATGAAAATCCTCATCCTATAGAAATAGGAGAAAATGGGATAAAGGTTCTAAGTTTATGATGCTTTGCTCTATGAATGAAGCTTTTTTAGGTTTATGTAAATTATAGCAGAAAGACTAAAGGCATAAAACAATATATTTCAAGCCTTTTGGCATTTATGGATTCTTATAGTAAAGAGTCTTTAAAAGATAAGACTCTGAATAAATCTTTTAAAAATTTTAAAAATTTGTGCAATAAAATTAATTTAGTGCATTAATGCACTAAATGGTGCATAATGTCAAAGGAAAAGATAATTGAAGTTTTAGAAAAGCATCCTGCTGGATTGTCAATATCTTCTATTGCTGACT
>CAZSPP010000021.1:0-15494 GCA_964608845.1 uncultured archaeon
CGCTCTTCCGATCTTTTAAAAAATATATATTAAATTATACAATTTAACTCTCCCACATTTTGTGAGAGTTTAAGAAAAAAATAAGAGAAAAGTAACTACTTTTAAGTGCTTACAAAAATAAAGTATTTAAACTTTAAAAATAAAGTAAATTTTAGAGATTTGTAAAGTTTTGATTAAAAAATAAAAAACGTGAGAAATATGAAAAACGAACTTACTCAAGATAATTTTTTGGATTTGGCCTTAGGGTGTATCGAAGCTGTAGAAACTATAAAAGAAGCTTATGATAGCGGTTATGATAGCTTAATTCTTCCTAGTAGAGGAGCCTGTCCGATTTATAATGGCTCAGCAAAAGTATTATATGAATTAGCTAAAGTAGACAATAACTACGAAAGATTTTACGAGAACATAACAGTTCCGCCATTCTTAAGAAGGCATCCCCAAAAAGGAAAAGCAAAAGATAGAAAATTTCAAGTAATTCCTTATCCTCTTACTGCTGATGTGCATATAGATGAAAATATTTTAAAAAAATATGGAGTTACATTAGATGAAGTAACAGACTCTATTAGAAGATATGGTGCAAAGGTTATCTCAACATTTATGGACGAGCCTCATATAAGATCAAAGAACGAAGAATTTTCTTTTCTATACTTTCTTTTAAATGAAGTTGAAAAAAGGCATGATGTTGCTGAATATTATAGAAATTTAGAAAGAATCAAAAAACCAGTAATATTAGATACAGCAATTTCAGGAAGAGCGATAACAACAATTACAGAAGCCTTTGACAATCTTGGTGTAGATTATCATACAATAGTTATTGCAGATAGAAATGGAAGAAGAATGAGAGATCCATATAAAACAGAACTTGAGAAAAAAGAAAGGGAAGGAAAAGCTACAATAATACCTGTTGAAAGAATAATTTCAGAAGATAGAGGAGCAGCTTTTCTTGGTGTTATAGGGGTTATATATCCAGATTTAGCGTTATTAGGAAGTTATTATACTGGAAAAGAACTTGGAGCAGTAAGTTGGCATATGATATATGATAGTAATCATAGGGGAAATTCCGGAAATGCATCAAAAAGATTTGCCCAATATAGAGAAGTTTATAAAAACTATCAAAAAACTATATCAGACGGAATAAAGGTTTTAACAAGACCAACAGAAAATACGGGCCCAAAGACAAGAAAAAGAGAAGAGATAATGAATAAAAGAATTGAACGAATAGCATCTCTTATAGATAAATACAAAGTTTTAGATTCTCCTGATCCTTATTTAGATCCTGAAGTATTTGCTCCAAAACTTCAAGTAGAAGAATGCTATGAAACCTCATCACATGTAATTCACATAATATTTCCAAGATATGTGAATGAAAGTTTAATTAGAGAATATATGAGATCTTATAGACCAAAATAAACTATTCTAATTTTTAACAATTTCATTTTTAAGAACAAATTTTTAAATTATGCATAAGAAATTATTCTAAAGAATGCTGGGATGGCTGAGTGGTCCAAAGCGCCAGCTTGGAGTTTTTCAAAAAGCTGGTGAGCGTTAAGCTCGCGCAGGTTCGAAATCTTCGAAAATCCTGCTCCCAGCGTTTCTTTATTTGATTAAGCATTTATAAACCCCTAAAAGAAAATAATTATAAGGTGAAAAAATGGAAGTTCCGATAGCATATATCTTAGAGAGATTTTTTATAGCAGCGATAAACTATATCCCAAACATAGTAAGTGCAGTAATTCTTTTGATAATAGGGCTTCTGCTAGGAAAAAGCATAGGATGGTTTGCAAAAGAGTGCTTAGTGAGATTAAAGATAGATGATTATTTGCCACTAAAGAAAAGGAAGATGACAAGCTTCTCTGAAATATTTTCTTTGATTATAAAGTGGTGGATTTATTTAGCATTTGTAGCAGCAGCTTTGTCAGAGCAAATTTTAGGAATAAAACCAATATCTCTGTGGGTAGAATCCATAGTAAGATTTATACCGAACATAATAGGATCAGCGCTAATAATCATAGTAGGTTATCTCTTAGGAGAATTCATATCAACTGAAATAAGAAAATCAGAAACATTTTATAGCAGCTTAGTAAGTAAAGTGATATTCTTTTTGATAATGTACGTTTCAATAGCTTTGGCACTGCCTGTCTTAGGAATTTCAGCGGATCTTGTAAATAACATACTACTAATAATAATAGGCTCTATTGGTTTAGGACTAGCGATAGCAATTGGTCTTGGATTAAAAGGACCAATAGAAGAGATTGCAAGGGATTATATGAAAAAGAAGAAACCAAGAGCTTAATTTATCTTTTTTATCTTTTTTATAATTTTTAACATTTTTCATTATTATGAAACTTTTATCATTATTTTCTGGAGGAAAGGATTCAACATTTGCTACATATCTTGCATCAAGAGAAAACAAAATATCTTATCTTTTAACAATAGAAAGCAAAAATAAAGAAAGTTATATGTTTCACACTTCTAACATAAAATTTACAAAAACTCAAGCAAAGCTTATGAATATTCCAATAATTTATCATAAAACAAAAGGTGAAAAGGAAGAGGAAGTAAAGGATTTGGAAAAGATTATCTCAAGAATAAAAAATGTTGAAGGAATAGTCTCTGGAACAATAGAAAGCAATTATCAGAAATCAAGGATTGATGGTATATGCTCAAAATTGAATATTGTTCATTTTTCACCCCTATGGAAAAAAGATTCTATGGAAATATTAAATGACCTAATAAAAAATAATTTTAAAGTAATAATAACAAGCGTTGCTGCTTATGGATTTGATATAGAGTGGTTAGGAAAAGAAATAAATTTTGAAACAATAAAAGATTTAGAAAAGCTTAATAAAAAATATTCTGTAAATTTGTGTGGAGAGGGAGGAGAATTTGAGACTTTTGTATTAGATTGCCCATTATTTAAAAAAAGGATTGAAGTAATTGAATATGAAAAAATTTGGGATAATAAAACAAGAAGTGGAGAATTTATAATAAAGAAGATAAAAACTTTTAATAAATAGAGGTGAAGAAATGGAAGATTCTACTAAAGAAAAATCTTATGAATACAAAAATCAAGAAAAACCAAAACTAATTATTGAAAAAAATAAAATAAAATCGTTCGATGAGAAAAGTTCAAACATTTTAAAAAATGGATTTTACGGATTTTTAGAAGGTAATGAAATCGTTTTGGATCCTATAGAGGCATTATATCTTGTAAATATTAGAAATGTACCATGTATAAAAAATGGAAAAAATATAAGCTTCTTAGAGCTTTTGAGAATGTTTGCTAATGAAAAAAGAATTTTTGCAAGGTATAATGTTTATAGGGATTGGAGAGATAGAGGTTTAATATTAACTTTTGTGGATAGAATAGAGCAAAAAAATTATGGAAGAAGCCCAACAGTAAACTATCCTTCTCAAGAATTTGTTGTTCCTATTTTTGATATAGAATTGAATTATATTGAAGAGGATATGATCTCTGTTGCAGAGTGCAAAGAGGATTCAAAAATGCTTTTTGAAAAATTTTGGATTGGTCAGCTTGGTGTTTATAAGCAGCATCTTAGGGATAAGATATTAAAGCTAGATTTTGTCGAAACACTCTTTTTAGCAAAAAATGGATATAAGGTTATAGATAATAAAACAGGAAAAATATTATCATTTGAAAAGTTGCTGAGGAAAATAAAGAAAAATCAAAAAAATGTTGAATCTTTATTTGATGTTTATGAGGATTGGAGATCAAGAGGATATATTGTTAAGACAGGCTTTAAATTCGGAACTCATTTCAGATTATATTTTCCAGGAGCTTCTCCAATAAGAGAAAAATCAAAATGGATTCATTCAAAGCATGTTATCCATGTGTTTCCAAAGAATGTTAAGATGATAATGAGTGAATGGGCAAGGGCAGTGAGAGTGGCACATTCTGTAAGAAAAACATTCATAATGGCAATTCCAGGAATGAAAGAGGAATATGAGAAAGGAGAAATAGATTTTATTGGATATCATAGAAAAAAGATTGGATTAGAAAAGCCTGGAGAAGATAATCCTAGATTTGCAATAATTTCTTTCACAGAGGATGAAAAGCTTGGTGGAAAGGAATTGGCTTGTGCTTTAAAAACTGCTGATGATCTTGGTCTCAGATTACTTATCGGAATTTCTGACAGAGAAACATCTGTAACATATTATTTGGCAAAAAGAATAAACCTTCCAGGATCAAGGAATACATATTATGAAATAGAATGGAAGCAGCCTTAAATGTTTTTGTCATTTGTATTTATTATTTAGTAGTGCATAACCTAAAGACTTAAAAAAGATTAATCTCTAAGAATTTAGCACAGCGTCAGAAAAAAAGAATGAAAAGAGAAATATATTAGATATCGCTGAATCCCTAGGATATGATAGAGAAGAAATAGAAAGAAGAATTCAAGAAAGATATATAGCTTATTTAGAAAGAGGATGGTTTAGCAATTTAGAAAAATTTCAAGAAATAACCGGAATTGAACCAAATCCAGGTGTTTACAAGAGACTTATAGAGGATCTATATAAACCTTTATAGAACTTTGAGAAGAAAAACATAGTGATTGTAAATTTAATTAATTGGCTTAAAAATCTAGCAATACGACCATTAAAAATGAAAACACCAAAAAATGCTAAATCGCAAGATTAAGCTCTGTGGCTAAATATTTTAAAGTTTTGATGCTATTATGATTTAAACGATTAAAGGTTATGTATTAAAGATTATGAGTTAGCTTTCGATACTTTAGTACAAGGTAAATTTATATGGTTACTGTTGATAAAGCTGTGATAGCTAAAATAGAAAAAGGAGGAAAGAGATTTGAAATTCTTGTGGATCCAGAGTTAGCATATGAATTTAGAGAAAAGGGAAGAATTAATAAAAGAATAATTGATATTCTTGCAATAGAGAATGTTTTTAAAGACAGTAAAAAAGGAATGCCAGCAAGTAAACAAGATATGATAGAATTTTTTGGAACAGATAACATAGAAAAGATAGCTGAAGAAATTTTAAGAAAAGGAGAAATTCAGCTAACAACAGAATTTAAAAGAAAGAAGCTTGAAGCAAGAAAGATGCAGATAGCAGAGTTTATATCTAAAAATTCTATTGATCCAAGAACTAAAATTTCGCATCCACCACAAAGAATATTAAATGCAATGGAGCAGGCAAAAGTCCATATAGATATATTTAAAAATATTGATGAAGAAATAGAAAAAACAATAAAAGCAATTTCACACATCTTGCCATTATCATTCGAAAAAATAAAATTAGAAATAAAAATACCTCCAAAATATGCATCAAAATGTTATGGATATATTAAGTCATTAGGATCAGAACCGAAATGGTTGGATGACGGCTCTTTATATTCATTAATTGAAATACCAAGCGGCTTAAAAGATGAAGTATTCAAAAAAATAAATTATCTTACAAATGGTGAAAATTCGATTTTAATAAAGTGATTTTTATGGAAGAACAAACAGAGCAAATAAAACAAAGAAAGCTTGTTTTGCCTGGAGATGAATTGGGTTATGGAGTTGCTGGAGCAGGAACATATATAGATAAAGGTGTTATTATTTCAAAGATTATTGGTCTAGCAGATGAAAAAAATGGAACAAAATTTGTTATACCATTATGCGGAGTTTATAATCCTAAGAAAGGAGATGGGGTTATAGGAGTTGTTAAAGATATTGTATCTTCAAAATGGATTGTAGATATAAACTCTCCTTATACAGCAACACTTTCATTGAGCGATGCTGTTAATGAGTTTATAGATCTTACAAAAGATGATCTAACAAGATATTATGATATCAATGATATAATATTTGCAAAGGTTTTGAATGTAAGCAAAAACAAATCTGTAAGCTTAACAATGAAAGATAAGAGATGCAGAAAACTATATGGAGGAATTTTAATTAAAGTAACTCCGAGTAAAGTTCCAAGAATAATTGGAAAGAAAGGCTCTATGGTTGAAATGATTAAAGAGAAGACAAACTGCCAAATTGTTGTAGGACAGAATGGTGTAATATGGATAAAGGGTGAGAATAGTAGGTTAGCGGCAGAGGCAATTTTAAAGGTTGAGGGATATGCACACAAGACAGGTTTGACAGATAAAATAAAGGAATTCTTAGATAGCAAGATATCTGAAAAATCAAAAGAGAAAAAAGAAGAGGAATATGATATTGATATAGAAATAATTGAGGAGAGATGAAATATGGGAAATTTAATAAATGAAAATGGTTTAAGGCTCGATGGAAGAAAACCCGATGAAATGAGAAATATAGTTGCAAAAGCAGGAATTTTAAAAAATGCAGATGGATCTGGATATTTTGAATTCGGAAATACAAAAGCAATAGCAGGTGTTTTTGGTCCTAGACCAATACCTAAGTTTTTAGAAGAAAAGGAAAGAAGCGTGCTAACAACTATTTATTACATGGCTCCTTTTTCCACAAAAGAAAGAACCTCACCAACACCATCAAGAAGATCAAGAGAAATATCTCTTGTTATTCAGAGGGCTTTAGAATCTGTTATATTTTTGGAAGAATTTCCTAAAACAACGATTGATGTTTACATAGAGATAATAAGAGCAGATGCTTCAACAAGATGCGCTGCTATTAATGCAGCTTCAATAGCTCTAGCAGATGCAGGCATACCAATGAAAGACCTTGTAGCAAGTGTTAGTGTTGGAAAGGTAGATGGAACAATTGTTTTGGATATTGCAGGAAAAGAGGATGAGGAAGGCGAGGTGGATATTCCAATTGCTTATGTTCCTAGAAAAAAAGAGATAACTTTATTACAAATGGATGGGATTTTGACAAAAGAAGAATTAAAAAAAGCAATAGATCTAGCAATAAAAGGTTGCGAAATTGTTTATCAAAAACAAAAAGAGGCATTAAGAAAAAAGTATGAGGAGATTGAAATAGAAGATTTAGTTGGTGATAAAAATGGGAAAGGATATTGAGGATTTTAAATGGATTAAAGAAAATTATAAAGAGCTTTTAAAAAAATATAACAAAATGTGGATAGCAGTAAAAGATAAAAAGGTTATAGAAAGTGGAAAAAGCTTGGATGAATTAAAAAGAAAAATGGAAAAAAAGAAAATTGATTATATTTTTGAATATATTACTGATGTTCAATTTCCTTCATGGGATAAGGGATAAAGATGACAATAATAGAAAATGAAATGATAAGAGAAATGATTTTGAGAGATAAGAAAAGAATGGAAGATAGATCTTTTAGTGAATATAGGGTAATAAAGATAGAAAAGGGAAAGGCAGGAAATGCAGAAGGTTCTGCTTGGGTTGAAATAGGAAACACAAAGGTATTAGCAGGAGTAAAATTGGAAGCAGGCGATCCATTTCCTGATATGCCAAATGAAGGTATTCTAGTAGTTAATGCAGAGTTTGTTCCATTTTCTTATCCAGAGGTTTTGCCTGGTCCACCTGATGAAAATGCGATAGAACTTGCTAGGGTTGTTGATAGGATTATAAGAGAAAGCGATGCAATAGATATGGAAAGTCTTGTTATAGAAAATACTAAAAAGGTTTGGAAGATAATGGTAGATATTTTGGTTTTAGATGATGACGGAAATTTAAAAGATGCAGCAACCTTGGCTTCAATGGTATCCATTTTAACTGCAAAATTCCCTTCATACAAAATAGAGAATGATGAAGTTAAAATTAATTACGAAGAAAAGACAGAAAAAAGCATTCCTGTAAAAAGAATACCTGTGGCTATAACTATTGCTAAAATATCAGATGAAATGCTTATTGATCCTAATGGTGCAGAAGAAAAGGCTGCAGATGCAATATTAACAATTGGATTATTTGAAGAAAATGGAAAAGATTTTCTTTGCGCGCTTCAAAAAGCAGGAAGCGGTGGATTTACAAAAGAAGAAATAGAAAAAGCTATTGATATTGCATTAGAGCAAGGTAAAAAGATAAAAAAATTAATATTGGAAAATATTTAATTTAGGTTTATTAAATATAATTTTTTTAAGTGATTCTAATGGCAGAAAAAAATCTTAAAGAAAAATTGAAAAAAATAAGCGAATGCACATGGGAAATTCCTAAGGAAGGAAATATGAGAGTACCTGCAAGAATCTTTCTATCTGAAAAGCTTTTAGAGCAGGTAGAAGAAGGAGCAATACAGCAAGTAATGAATGTTGCTCATTTACCAGGGATTTTTAAACATTCTCTTGCAATGCCAGATATGCATTTTGGTTATGGTTTTCCAATTGGTGGGGTTGCAGCATTAGACTTTAAAGAAGGAGGATTAAGTCCTGGAGGAATTGGGTTTGATATAAACTGTCTTTCACCTGATTCTGAAATATTAACTAGAGATGGATATAGAATAAAAATAAAAGACATTCCAAAATACATAAATAAAATAGAATTAGTTACAAGAGATAAAGATATTGATTATAAAAATGTTCTCTTTGTTGCAGAGAGAAAGCAAAATGGAAAGGTTTATAAGATTGTGACAAATCTTGGAAGAGAGTTAATAGCTTCTGTAGATCATCTTATATTTTGTGTTAATAAATTGAAAAAGGTAGAAGAATTGAAGATAGGTGATAAAGTTATAATAAATCCTTTTACCGGAGTTGAATATCAAGAGTGTGATGATTTAATTCTTGACATTTCTGATTTTGAAGGTTGTGATATCCAAATAATCAAAAAACTAAAAGAAAACAAATTGCTTCCATTAAAACTTTCCAATGAAAAGATAGGAGCTATTGCAAGGCTCGTTGGATATATACTTGGTGATGGTTGCATATATAAAATTAAAGAAAATGGAAGAGAAAGGCTTCTAACTTCTATAAATGGTTCAAAAGAGGATTTAGAAAATATACGAAAAGATATTTTGCTGCTTGGATTTAAACCATCAAAAATATATTCGAGAAAAAGAGTAATAAAAGGAATTAACTATTATGGAAGTTTTGTGACAATTAATGAAGAAAGTTATATAAGAGTAACTTCTAAGGCGTTTGCTATATTTATGAACAAACTTGGTATTCCTATAGGAAGAAAAACTTCCTGTAACTTTTATGTTCCCGAATGGATCAAAAAATCTCCATTATGGATAAAAAGAAATTTCTTAGCAGCATTTTTTGGAGCAGAAATGACAAAACCAAATGTTATGAAAAAGCATCTTTATAATTTCATTCAACCAAGTTTAACTGTAAATAAAAATAAAGAATTGAAAATAAATGGATACGAGTTTTTAATTGAGATTGCAAAACTTTTGAAAGAGTTTGGGGTAGAAATAAATAAGATATATGAAATTCCTGGAACAGATAAAACTGTTGGAATAAGACTAGTTATATCAAATAAATTAGAATCTTTGAAAAATCTATATACAAAAATAGGTTTTGAATATAATCGCAAAAGACAGATCTTAGGACAATTGGTTTCTCATTACCTTATGCTAAAAGAAGCTAAGATAAAACAAAGAGAATATGCAATAGAGATAATAAATAATTTGAGAAAAGAAATGCCTAAAAGCAAAATAATAGCAATCTCTGAAGATTTAAGAGTAAATAAAAGATTTGTTGAAAGAATCTTATATGAAGGTCAAGAAAATGTAAGAATTGGAGAAGATTTCTTTTCATTTGAAGAATATTTAAAGGAAGTGAAAGAAAATGTTGGTTTTAGTGGTTTTGTGTTTGAGGAAGTAGCAAAAATAGAAGAAATAGATTTTGATGGAATACTTTATGATATAGGTGTAGATAAAAACCATAATTTTATTGCTAACGGTTTTCTTGTTCATAATTGTGGAGTAAGAGTTTTAAGAACAAATTTGAGTTTAAATGAAGTAAAACCAAAACTTAAACAGCTTTTAGAAAGTATATTTTATAATGTTCCTTCTGGTGTAGGAAAAGGAGGAAAGCTTAAGCTTTCGAGATCTCAATTAGATGATGTTTTGGAGGAAGGGGCTAAATATTGTGTGAAAAATGGTTATGGAAATGAAAATGATTTAAAACACGCTGAAGAGAACGGATGTTTAAAATATGCAAATCACAATAAGGTAAGTGAAAAAGCAAAATCAAGAGGCCTCCCACAGCTAGGCACATTAGGAGCAGGAAATCATTTTCTTGAGATTCAAAGAGTAGATAAAATTTTTATTCCTGAAATAGCTAAGATTTTCGGAATAGAAAAAGAAAATCAGATTTGTGTAATGATTCATACAGGCTCAAGAGGCTTAGGTCATCAGATATGTACAGATTATCTCCAAATTCTTGAAAGAAGATTTGATAAAGAAATAAAATCATTACCTGATAGAGAGCTTGTTTATGCTCCTGCTGGAACTCAAGAATGTGAGGATTATTTTCAAGCAATGTGCGCAGGAGCTAATTATGCCTGGGCCAATAGACAATTCATTACACATTGGGTTAGGGAGAGCTTTGTTAAAATTATGAATATGAAGGAAAGTGATATTGGATTGGAATTAATATATGATGTTGCTCACAACATTGCAAAAATAGAAAATCATGAAGGAAAAAAGGTTTATGTTCATAGAAAGGGTGCAACAAGAGCATTCCCTCCAGGAAGCGAGGAGATACCAGAGGATTACAAAAAGGTTGGACAGCCTGTTTTAATTCCAGGTAGCATGGGAACTGCAAGTTATATTTTGATAGGAGCAGAAACTGCAAAAGAGACATTCTATTCAACAGCTCATGGAGCAGGTAGAGTATCATCAAGAACAAGCATGCTAAAAAATGTTGATGGGAGAGAAGTTGCAAAAGAGCTTGAAAAGAAAGGAATTCTTTCTAAGGCAGCGAGCTGGAGAGTAATGGCCGAAGAAGCCCCAGATGCTTATAAAGATGTTGATGAAGTTGTTAAAACAACAGAAAAGGCAGGAATAAGTAAAATTGTTGTTAGATTAGTACCAATCGGGGTAGTTAAAGGATAAGATTAATCCTTTATTTGAATTTTGTAAATCCTAAGTTCCTCCCAATCAATCTTTTTTCTGTAAATGATCTTATATTTCATTGAGTTTTTGCTGATCAGTTTTTTGTTAAATGGTGTTAATGAAGAAACAAGTAAAAGAATTGTTGAATTCTTTTTCATATGATTTTTTGCTTGAATTAAAAATTCATTTATTATATTTTTTCCATCTTGGAAAAGAGACCAATGTTTTTCTTCATATCTTCCATTTTTAACAGGAATGTACGGAGAATTAAATATTATTAAATCAAATTTTTCGTTTATTTTTTCAAACAAATTTGAGCAAATTGTTTTTAATTTTATATTATAAATTTTTGCATTTTCTTTTGTATTTTTTATTGCATTTTTATCTATATCTGTAGAAAAAATTCTTATTTCGTTCAACTCTTTTTTTGAAAGAATTTTCTCAAGTGTTTTATAAGCAATTATTGATAAAAATCCACAACCACAGCCAATTTCTAATATTTTTTTAATCTTTTTGTTTTTATTAAGAAAATCTTTTAAGCTATCTGCAAAGAATATAGAATCTTCTCTAGGATAATAAACTCCTTTAAAAACAATAAATTCTAAAATTTCATCATCAAACTTATAAAAAAATTTTTCCATATAAAAACAAACTTTTATTTTTTGAATTCAAAAATTAGCATATATTTTGCTTTTTGTTATTGTGATTTATAAATGATAAAAAACATTGAAAATATACTAACATTTTTAGGGACAGGTGGAGGGGGAAGTGTAGTATATTCGCAAGCTAGAGCTAGCGGAGGAATGCATTTGGTTTTGGATGACAAAGTATTTATTATAGATCCTGGGCCAGGAAGCATAGTTTGGTTTAGAAAAATGAAATTAAAAGAGCCTAACATATTACTTCTTTCCCATCTTCATCAAGATCATTGTACAGATGCTAATGTTTATATAGATGGTATGAAGGATCCAATAATAATAGCAGAAAGGCATTGCGTTGAAGTTTCAGAGTATTATCCTTGCATAAGCAAATATCATATAGAAAAAGCAAGGATGGTTTACAAGGTAAGTGGAGGAGAAGAAATAAACGTTCCAGATAGCAATATCAAGATTTTTGTTACAAAATCAAACCATTATGCTCCGACAGTTGGTTTTAAGATAGTAGGAAGCAAAACAATAGGTTATGTAAGCGATGGAAGTTATTTTGAAAATATGGAAAAGCAGTTTGAAGAATGCAATTTAATTATAATGAATATTCTTGTGCCATATGGAAAAAAAGAAAAAGAAAAAAAGCATATGAGCATAGAAGGTGCAATAAAATTTATTAACGGGCTGAATAAAAAACCAGAGCTTTTAGTAATTCAACATTTTTCATTTTGGATGTTAAGGAATAATGTTTATAAACAAGCAAGAATTCTTGAAGAAAATACAAATGTGAAAACAATAGCTGCAAAAGATTTTATGCAAATAGATTTGAATTCTTTAAAAATTATGGAAAATAAAAAGATAAAAAATTCTTTATCCGATTTCTTCTGATTTTTTCTCTCCAAAAATAAACTTTACTTTTGTTGATCTACCAACCTTTTCTCTTTTTATTATTCCTCTCTCTTCCAAATTTTTTAATATTCTTGAAACCTTAGATTTGGAAAATCCGGTTTCTCTAACAATCTTTCTTTGATCAATAACATTTTTTGAGCTTAATATAATTTTCATTACCTCTCTTTCAGATTCTGTAAGAATGGGCAATATACTTTTGGCTTTATTTCTATATCTCCAGAAAAAGATAAAAGCAATAATGGTTGCAAAAGATATGATGAACAAAGCATAGAATATTATATTATTATCCAAAGAAACTATCTTCTCATAAACTATAATTATATTTATATTTTCTCCCAATTTAGGTTTTTCAAATAACCATCTTATAAATATTCTTCTACCATCACTACCTTCAATTCCATTTTCAGGATAAAATGGTTTTAGTCCACTAAACTCTAATCTTTCCTCTTCAACTAATGCTGTGCCTATAGGAATTTTTACCATAATTTCTAAAAAATTTTTTACATCAGTTATAGAAAATTGATGCGAGAATATATTCATTTTCTTACCTAGTTGAATTAGGTTATAAGCAGTAAACTTATAGGTAACACTCTTTTCTTCAATATTTCTACATATTATAGATGTTCCTATATCCATTTCTTCTATTTTGCAATCTAGTATTCTTCCAGAGCCTCCCTTTACAATAACATTAGAAACTTGAGCCCGAATAAAATAATCCGAATTTTCCACCTCTTCAGGATACTCAATATTTATTTCAAAATCTGCAGCCCCATCATCTTTTAAATCTATACTAACTCTTTCTTTATCTATTATTGCAGCATTCGCTAAAGAAAACATCAGCAACAAAATTAATATAAACAGCCTTTTCATATCTAATATAAGTTTTTCCATATAATTTAAAGAATTTTAGTTTAGATAAAAAAAGTTATTAGATAAAACAAGAAAATGTGCCTAAGAGGAATAACTATGTGTTTTTTATTATAAAAGCTCCATATCGTGAGCCATAAATTGATTGAAAACAAAAAGAACCAAGGAAAAAAGAATATTGAAAAGATTATACCCTCTGATATTCTATCACATGTAACATCAATAATATAGCCTTCAATCCCTTCTTTATAATATCTCTTTGCAACTGCTCCATCCAAGAAATCAAATAAAAGAACCAAGAAAAGAATAAAGATTGAGAGAATCCTAGAATAATTAAAAAATATAATGAATAGAATACTAAATATTACAGATAACGCCGAAATTTTATTTGGATTTATTTTTGGTAAATAAAGATTTTTTGTAATTTTTTGAATAAAATTTTGTGAAAATTTTCCAAGGAATGTTCTTTCTGGTTTATCCATAGAAAAACACCAAAAACAAAATTAATAAAATAAGAGTAAGAAGGATTTCAAGAAGATAAACAAATTCCCTTTTCATAATACCGAGGGAAATCTTTTTATTAGATATTGGATATAATGGTCTAGTAATACCGAACAAAAAATCAAGAGAAAAATGAAGTAAAATACAAAGAGATATAATTTGTAATAATCTAAGAGAAATAAAAAAGAATAAAATGCAAATTATTAAAGAAAATATAGATAAACCTAGCAATTCATGAAGAAAGCTTCTCGATTCTGCTCCGAATTTTCTTTTGAACACATTCTTTTTAACATTTATTAAATAAGGAATATGGTCAAGGTCTACAAGCATTGAGAATAATATTATTAGAAGAATATAACTTTTTGCATCTCCGAATACAATTTCTATTATTATAAATGAGATTAAAAAATGTAAGAGTGTATTCATAAATACCTTTTATATCTTGAATTTTGCTAAATCTTTTAGTAAATCAACATGAGTTAAAAATATCATTCTGCAGCAATATCTTTCTACTCCAAGTTCATCTAAGACATCTTTAGGATTTTTACCCTTTGCTACTTCTTCCTTATATCTTTTCCATAAATGGCCTATTGGCTTACCACAAGAAAAGCATCTGATTGGGAATATCATATTTATTTACTCGAATTCAAATTTTTTAAAGCATTAAAAGCAGCTAAAATATGATTCATTCTTGTTTTTGTTTTTCCAAAAGACATGGTCCATATATCGTTTATACCAGCAAGTCTAAATAATTTTTTCAATTCATCCGAAGCAACTATTCCAGCACCTCTAGGAGCAGGCATTAATATAACTCTTACAGATCCTTCTTTTCCTTCTGTTTTTCTTATAATCGAGTGAGACTCTCCGCATCTACATTTCCAAGAGCCGCAACCCCTCATTACAGGTATTATGTTAAGTTTTGCCTTTTCAGTAGCTTTTTCTATTGCTATTTGATGCGTTGTTCCGCTAGCCTTTCCAACACCAACATAACCATCTTCATTTCCAACAACTACTAAAGCCGAAATTTTATATCTTCTTCCAGACCTATGCATTCTTGCAGTTCTTCTTGTTGGAGTTCTTCTTATACCTCCGCCCTTTCCAGGAGAACCACCTATCCATATAATATCTGTTTTTAGATTAAGAAGCTTATCAACTATTTTAGGTTCTTTTATTTTTATTCCAGCTTCGAATATTTCGTCAATAGATTTTATTTTTCCTTCTAAAACATCTTTACCGAGCTTTGTTTTCGGGACCCATTCTTCATTTTCTTTCATCACTTCTTCCATACCCCTTCACTTTAATGTAAAGATTGAAAAAATAAATAGTTCAATATTTATTTAAACTTATAATTTTAATCTTGGTGATATATATTTTTAAGATACTAAAAAAGAAGATAGAAGAGGCAATTAAAAAGGTTTCTGGAAGAATAAAGGAAGAGAGTGAAGAGGAAAAGAGAGATTTAGAAAAAAAGGAAAAATTAGAAGAGGCACAAAAGTTAGAGGAAAAAGCAGAAGAAAAAGAAGAATTAGAAAAGAGTAAAGAAAGTATAGAAATAATCGAAAAAAAGAAGGAGGAGATAGAAGAAGAGAAAATAATTGAAGAAAAAAAGGAAGAGGAAATAGAAAAAAGGATAGAAGAAAAGGTAAAAGAAGTTA
>CAZSPP010000022.1:0-12156 GCA_964608845.1 uncultured archaeon
ATAGCTAATGAAGAGGAAGAAAAAAATCCACATAATCGCCAATATTCCTTAGCATAAGAAAGAACTGGAATATAGAATAAATTAAGGATATCATCTTCAGTTGAATCGTAAGCAGATTTAATTTTTAGTTTTTTAAAATTCATAAAAATTCATCCTAGCTTATTCCACAATTTTTATTATTATTTTTATACCAATTTAATCTCTTCAATATCTTTTCAAATTTAGTTTAGATGATGATTTTTTAAAGTTTATCTAATTAAAGGTATGATAAAATTAACTAAAAGAATACAAAAACTAAAAAAGATAAAACCAGCATATTACCAAAATCTGCTATTGAAGTTGTTATTGGGATTAAAAAATTATTTGGGTCTATCTTTTTATTATAAGCACGAAATCCTAAGAATGTTGATACAAAGAATAAAATATTAACTAAAATGAGTGTATCTAAGATAGATATTATAAAAACTTTTAAGGCAATTGAAAAACTTAATGAATAATTTGAGATGATTGAAATTAGAAGAGATAACAAATAAGTAAAAAAAGATGTTATGAAAGATAATATCATAACTTGCAACCACAATTTCTTCAATTCTCTTTTTAACCAAGATCTTCCTTTGATTTCGCTTTCATGTAAAAATGTTGAAAATTTTGAGGATATTGTTGTACCAAAGTCTCCTATCATGTCATTAAAAGCCGGGAGCATAATTAAGATTGGCGCTAAATGTAAAATAATTGCTTTCATATATTCTAATGAAAATCCTCCTAAAGAGCTGATTAAAGATGCTAAAATAAGTATCTTTACGCTCTCTTTGATTATGGTTTTGGTAGCGTTTGTATGGGGACCATATTCTTTCATATAGAAAAGGGTTTTCTTTGAGATTCCGTACTTTTTATGAACTTCGTAAAATATTTTATGATATTTTTGTTTCTTTATTCTTGTTAATTTTTTAAAACTCTTTTTACATCTCATACAATCACCAAAGATATCAATAAAGAAAATATGCTTGTAATATCTCCGGTACTAGTTATAATAGGCCCCATTATGTTGTTTGGATCCTCTCCTTTTCTAAAGAGATGAAATGTTAAGAATATTGTAAGCGGTATTTCTATTGCATTTGAAATTATACCTGCTATAATAGGGATAAAAAATATTTCTAAGATTAGTTTGCGAAAAACCAAATAGTTTATTAAGAGACCTATAGTTCCAAGAAAGAATGATACTATAACAACTAACAAAAAAGAAGCTATAATATTACATTTGATTATTCTTGTTCTAAACTTATTTGGATTTATTATGCCTAAAAATAAACCAGAGCTTAATCTTGATGCAAGAGAACCGCTTATATTTCCTCTCATCTCTAAGAATCCAGGAAGAATTATTAGCATTCCAGGAATCAATAAAATTTTTTCAGTGTAGATAGCAAGAAATGTTCCTGCAATAATTCCTCCGATAATAGAAAATGTTTGAGAAAACATCATTTCTTTAAAATTCTTATCTATTATTTTCATATATATAAAATTTATTCAAACGATTCTAAAAATTTTGTTGAGAAATTTAGAAGCAAAAAATTAACAAAAACCAAATAAAATTAATAAAAGCCAAAAACAAATCCGGCTATTGATGAGTAAATTATTACAATTAAAACATAAATTGCAGTTTTCTTTGTTCCTAAAATCTTTCTTATTACTAACATACTTGGCAAACTTAAACTTGGACCCGAAAGAAGTAAAGCAAGAGCAGGACCGGAAGCCATGCCTTTAGCAATTAAAGCCTGTAGAATTGGAATTTCTGTCAATGTGGAAAAATACATAAATGCACCAAATATAGAAGCTACTAAATTACCTACAATAGTATTTTGACCGACTAAACTTTCAATTAAACTTCGGGGCAATAGAGGCATTATAAAACCTGCTATAAAAACGCCTATGAACAAAAGAGGTAATAAAACCTTAGCAAAATTCCAAGTTTCTTCAATCCATAATTTTGTTGCGTTAATTTTAAATTTAAACAAAGCAATAAAAACCACTCCAAATGTAAATAATCCTATCAAAAAATATTTTAATGAGTTATTTATCTGAAGACCGTTTACAACCAAAATTCCAACAAGCAAAACAAAGAAAATAAATAGAGTCAAATCAGAAACTTTTGCTTCTTCTGTTTGGTGGATAATTAACTTTTCTTTTTTGACTTTTTCTTTGAATAATAATTGCATTGTTAAACCTGTAATAATTGAGATTAATATGGCAAAAATTATTCTAGCTAAGCCGATTTTCAGTCCCAAAACAGATATTGTTAAGAACATTGCTGTTATGTTTATTGCCGGGCCTGAATAAAGAAAAGTGATTGCAGGACCTAAGCCAGCACCTCTTTTTCTTATACCTGCAAATATTGGCAAAATGGTGCATGAGCAAACAGCTAATATTGCACCAGAAACAGAAGCAACCAAATAAGAAAAATATCTCTTTTCTTCATAACCAAAATACTTCAAAATTTTTTCTTTTTTGACAAAAACAGAGATTGCACCTGCAATAAAAAATGCAGGTACCAAGCAAGTTAAAACATGTTTTTTGGCATATTCTCCTAATAGATTTATTCCACTTAAAACAGAATTATTAAACCATTCACTATTCTGAGGGACAAAATAAAATATAATAAAAACCAAAAATATCCAAAACATTAAATTCAAGTCTTCTCTTTCCGTATGAAATCACCTGAATTTTATTTTAAGCCATTTCTTTATTTCCTCTATTTCCGGAACCCTTCCAAATGCTTTCAATTTTCCATCAATTATTATTGCTGGAGTAGCTATAATCCCACGATTTATAATTTCATCTATGTCCGTAACTTTAACAATTTCTGCTTTCTTGTTTATTTCTTTTAATGCTATTTTTGTGTTTTCTTCCAATTTTTTGCATTTTGGGCATCCTGACCCTAAGATTTCTATCTTCATTTTTTATCACATCTTTCTACCAATTCTATTATCTTTTTTATTTTTCTATTTCTTATTGAATAAAAAATGAATTTACCTTTTTTTCTACATTTTATTATTTTCCATTTTTTAAGTTTAGCAAGATGCATTGAAATATTTGACTGTGATTTCTTAACCCTTCTTTGAATCTCACAAACACAAACCTCTTTATCAATAAGAGTTTTAAGTATTTTGTATTTTGTTTCGTCTGCAAGTGCTTTAAATAAATGTGAATTTTTCATATCAATACGTATTGATATATAAGTATTTAAACTTTTCATATCAACAAATGTTGATGTGATTTAAAGATATTTTTCATGTTTTTGTAAAATTTCCAAAAATCTTAACTAAATAGTAAAATTTTTTACATAAAAAATCCTTTAAATTTAATCAAACAAAAATTTTTTAATGAAAAGAGGATCTGAAAAAATTTTTTGGAAAATTCCGCCTAAAGTTAAAATTTATGAAGCTTTAGGATGTATTGCTGATAATCATGTAGAATTTAAGAGTGAAAATGAAGCGATAGTAACAAGCAGTGAAGGAACAAGGAAATATAAAGTTGTTTTTGACTTAAGCAAGAATTTCATAAAAAGCGATGATAATGGATCAAAATGGAAAGGATATTTAGGATATCCTTCTATTGCCGTTCTTATGCTCAAAGGTGTTTTGCCATTTGACAAAAAGATAAGTAATTCGCTAAAAGAGATAAAATGGTATAGATTGAATAAAATGTTTAATAATTACGAAAAAACAATAGAGGAAGCTGAAAAAATAGCTGAACAAAGAGGCTGTAGCAAAAAAGAAATTAGGGATTTTGTCGATAAAGTTATGGAAGAAATCAAAAATAAAAGATTCAGAAAATCGATCCCAAAAGAAAAGCAAGAAGTGCTAACATCATTGCTATCTTAGTTGTTTTTTGATTTGTTTCTGGGTCTTGAAGCAAAGAATATAAAAATAAAATGTCTGCAAAAAAAACTATAAACAAATAAACAAAACTGAAAAATCCTAATAAAAAAGGTAGAGGAGATAAAACTATTGCAAGAATTATAAAAATTGATGCTACTATTCTTGCAAATTTTTTTGTTGTTATTATTGGCAGAGTTTTCATTCCTGCTTTTTTATCTCCTTCAATATCTCCAATATCTCCAAATATTTCTCTGCCCATATTGGAAAGAAACGCAAGAAGTGAAACAAAAAGAATTGGAACCAAAGCTTCTTTAATAACAAAAACTGTTTTCAAAGAAGCCAAATATCCAAAAATAAAAGTAGATGAAACAAACCAACTATCTATAGCGTTTCCTATTAATGCAATTCTTTTAAAATTTCTTGCGTACATAAATTCAAGAAAGCTATTGAGTATTGCAAGTAAAAAACAATACACATTAACAAGAAATGCTAAAAAGATTCCTGAAGCAAAAAGCATTACGCTATAAAAAATTGCATTTCCTTTTTTCATTCTTTTGCTTGGTAATGGTCTATTTGGAAAATTTATTTTGTCTGTTTCATAATCGTAAATATCATTCACTACAATACCAGCACCTGCAATTAAAAAAGCTGAAATTGCTGCTATTAAGACAAAAAGAAATTCTGCTTTTGATATTATTGCTCCTATAATAACACCTAAAGCGGCCATAAAAACTATAGAAGGCCTTATGATCTCAATATACTCTTTCATTAAAATCATTTTGAAAGAGAAAAATTAAATTCTTTTTCAATTTTACTTATCTGTTTCTGGCCTTAATTGTGGAAATGCTATAACATCTCTTATTGTTCTTGAATTTGTTAATATCATTACCAATCTATCAATACCTAAGCCAATACCACAAGTTGGAGGCATTCCATATTCCATAGCAAGTATAAAATCTTCATCTAATGGATGCTCTTCTGTACCTCTTTTTAATTGATGAATTAAATTGTTTCTCAACATTATTGGATCGTTGATCTCTGTATAATTATTTCCTATCTCCATTCCGCAAACAAAAACCTCAAATCTTTCTGTATAATTTGGGTTATCTCTACAAACTTTTGCAAGAGGAGAAACCTCTTTTGGGTAATCATAAATTATTATAGGGCCAATTAGTTTTGGTTGTACAATTTCTTCAAACATTATGTTGATTATTTCTCCCCGAGTAGGATTCTCTGGTATTTCAGCGTTTGGCGAATCAACTTTTATTTTTTTAATCATATTATTCAAATCTTCTTTTTCTGGATCTAATCCAACATATTCTTTTATTGCATTTACCATAGTCATTCTTTTCCAAGGTAAAGAAAAATCAAGCTCTTTGCCTAAATAATTTATTTTTTCTGTTCCCAGAACCTTCTTGGCTGCATAATTAACTATTTCTTCAAAAAGCTTCATTCCATCATAATAATCAGAATATGCTGTCATTGCTTCTAATTGCAAAAACTCCGGATTATGATTTCTATCTATTCCTTCATTTCTGAAATCAACAGAAAATTCAAAAATCTTTTCAAAGCCTCCTGCAATTAATCTCTTTAAATACATCTCATTTGAAATTCTTAGATACATTTCTATTCCTAAGGTATGATGATATGTCTTAAATGGTCTTGCAAAAGCCCCTCCATAAATTGGCTGCAATATTGGAGTTTCTACCTCTATATATCCTCTATTTAACAAAAATTCTCTTATCGCATTTATTATCTTAGATCTTTTTATAAGAACATCTTTTGTTTCACTATTCATTAAAAGATCTAAATATCTTTTTCTATATCTTACCTCCACATCTTTCAAACCAAACCATTCCTTTGGCAAGCCTCTTAGAGCCTTTGTTAAAAATTCAAAGTCCTCTAAGAAAACAGAAAGCTCTCCTCTCTTTGTTTTCATGATATATCCATTAACTCCGATTATATCTCCAATATCCACATATTTTAAAAATAAATCAAACTTTTTGCTTCCTATACTGCTTTCTTCTGCAACAATTTGAATCCTTCCTGTAAAATCCTCAATATCAGAAAATAAAATCCTTCCGTGCTCTCTTTTGCTTCTAATCCTTCCAGCAATCTTTACCTTTTCTTTTTCTAGTTTTTCATCGGGTTTTATCTGAGAATATTTATCTATAATATCTTTTATTGAGTGGGTTCTTTCAAATTTATATGCAAAAGGCTCTATACCTAAGCTCCTTAAAGCTTCTATTTTCTTCAATCTCTCTTCATATTCTTGTGTCATGTTTAAGCACGCTCTTAGGTTTCAAATAAAAGATGTTTGGGAAAACATATAAATTTTTTAAATATCTAAATTGATAATATCCCGCCTTAGCTCAACGGTAACATTGTAGTTAAAGAGCAGTCGGCTGTAGTTTTTTGTAGAAACCGACGTGTTGCCGGTTCGAAAGCTTATCGAAAATCCGGCAGGCGGGATTTTCTATTTTATTTCTGCTTAGATTTTTTCTCATAGATTCTTACGACATTCATTGAAATTGTGACTGGAATAGGTATTACCGCATCTAAAAGCTCAACAACAATTTCTTGCTTTAGTTCATCAACCCTAGTAACCTTTGCCTTTTCTCCTTTGAATGGACCAGAAATTATTTCTACTATATCTCCTTCCTCAATCTTTATTGCTTGTTTTTCAGGAATTATGAACCTTTCTATTTCGCTTATAGTTATATCTTTTCCAACAATTCCTTTTACATGAGGTATATTTTTTATTGCCTCTTGAATCGCGTTTATATCACCTTCAATAAATATGTAGCCTCTTATATCTTCTGTATGCATTATAGCCTTGATAGGAATGCTTCTTTTCTCAATTAGTTTTAATTCCTCTAGTGATATGCTTACCTCTTTATCCTCAATCTTAATTATAGCACTTTCATTAACCTTATCAATCTTTATTACCTCTCCTCTTTTATCTTTATATTCTCCAGAAGTTATTTCTGCTATATCTCCTTCCCCAATCTCTTTCATTATCTTTGATTTTATTCTTGATGTTATTGAAGAGATAACTGCCATTTCTCTTCCGTTTGTTGTTCTCACAGCTATTATCATTTAACCACCTAAATTCCTGATATCAATAAATTAAAAATTAGAAATATTATAAACCCTATAAGACCTAGTATTGTTATTCCTATGCCTGTTATTTTACAAGCTTGTTTAAATTCTTCCTTACTTGGCTTACTTGCAACTAAAATTACCCTTTTACACCTTTGTATAAATTCTAAAAGGCTTTTCTTTATTTCTGGAATTTTCATCTTAATCACATAGATTTTTGTTATGAAAATAATATAAAATTTTAATTATAAGCGATTAATTTAAGTTTAAAATGAAAGTTGAAAAATATTTTGGAACGAAGTTTAAAACTATTTTTATTGAAAAAAGAAAAATTGAAAACAAAAATATTAAAAGATTAAAATTCTGGGGAAAGGTTTTTGGGAAATTGAAACTTGCATCTAAAGTTGAAGGTGGCTTTTCAGGAAATTTAAGCTTTAGAACAAAAAAAGGATTTATTATAACAGCCTCCGGAGCAAATTTATCAGAGCTTAAAGATTTTGATTTTGTAGAGATTGTTAAAGCTGATATAAAAAATAAAAAAGTATTTGTTTATGGATTAAAATATCCTTCTTCAGAATCTTTTTTACATTATAAAATTTATGAATTGAGAAATGAAATTAAAGCAATATTTCATGGGCATGATGATTTGATATTAAAGTTTTACAAACAATTAAAAATTCCTGTAACTAAAAAGGAAGCTCCTTATGGTTCAATAAGCTTGGCAAATGAAGCTATAAATATTTTAAAAGAACATCCGAAAATAAATTACTTTATATTAAAAAATCATGGCTTTGTTTCTCTTGGAAAAACGATTGATCAAGCAGGCAAAACTTCAATTGAATATCATAAAAAAGCTATGAAAATAATAAAGGAAAATAATAATTATGATAATAATCTATAGTGATGATTTTCTGAAACATAATAAGGAAAACCATCCTGAAAATAAAAATAGATTAATTGCTATAAAGAATGTTCTTGATGATAAAGATTACAAAACAATTCAGCCAAAACCAATAAAAAATGTAGAAAATGAAATAAAAAAGGTTCATTCAAAAGAATATGTGAATTTTATAAAAAATATTAAAAGTGACATTATGCTTGATCCTGACACTTATGCGTCAAAAGATACTTATTTTGTTGCATTAAAAGCTGTAGAAGCAAGCATAAATGCAGCAAACTATGCTTTAAACAAAAAATATTCTTTTGCTCTTGTTAGGCCACCAGGACATCATGCATGTAGAAATAGAGGAATGGGATTTTGCATTTTTAATAATGTTGCAATTGCTGCAGAATATCTTATAAGAAAAAACAAAGCAAAAAAGATTTTGATTTTAGATATTGATGCTCATCATGGTAATGGAACCCAAGAAATTTTTTATTACTCAAACGAAGTTTTTTACATCTCTTTCCATCAATATCCAGCATATCCAGGAACAGGAAGTGAAAATGAAAAAGGTGCTGGAAAAGGAAAAAACTTCAATTTAAACATTCCTTTATTGCCATATACAAATGATGAAGAATATCTTAAAAAACTAAAAATTTTTAGAAAGGTTGCTTTAGAATATAAGCCTGATTTGATACTGATCTCTGCTGGCTATGATATTTATAAAGATGATCCTTTAACTCAAATGAATATTACAATAAAAGGATTTAGAAAAATCTCAGAATACATAAAAGAAACTGCTCAAATGCTTGGTATTGGAGTAGCTTTCATTTTAGAGGGAGGCTATAATTTAAAAGGCCTTTCTCAGGGGGTTTTGAAGACCGTGGAAACATTTTATAAAAAATAAAAAAAATAAAAATATACTTTTTAATTATCTATTTGATGAGAAAAATGAAAAAGTTTTGAAGCAAATGGAAAAATCCAACCCTATTTGCATCAATACATAATATCTAAAAGATGAGAAAATGGACAAAATAAGCGATGAAATAACTTTGGAACAGATTGATACAAATAAATTAGCTAATGAAATAATTAAATGTGCTTCAGAATCTAGAAATGAAGAAGAATTAAAAATAGCAATAGAAAAACTAATAGATCCCATAATTAAAAAATGGGGAATTAAAGCATCTTATGAACATAAAACAAGACATGAAATTTCTGGTCTAAGAAAAGACGCTCTATATGGTCACGTAATAATAGAGTATAAAAAGCCAGGAGAATTAGATAACAAAACCAACTTTATAAGATTCAAAGAAAAGTTAAAAAAATATATAACGGAAGAAGCAGTCGATCCAAAATATTTTGGGAGATGGTTTGGAGTAATACTAGATGGATACAAAATTTCTTTTGTTAGATTTAGGAAAAATGAATGGGAAGAACAAGAAGAACCTTTATCAGTTAATGCACAAACTGTTCTAAGATTGTTAGAGTCAATTAGAGGTTTGAAGAGAAAACCTATTGATGCCGAATTTTTACTTTTAGATTTTGGACCTAAAAGTGAAATAAGTAGAAAAGTTATTTTAACATTTTATAATTCCCTCGCTGGTAAAATTAAGCCAAGAACTAATATGCTCTTCAATGATTGGAAAAGGGTTTTTTCACAAGTATGTTCTTATTCTCCAGATAAATTGAAAGGATTGGTTGAATATTATGGGTTGTCTGTAGAAGTTGATGTTGAAAAGTTGCTGTACGCTATCCATACCTATTATACAATTCTAATGAAGTTGCTAACCTCTGAAATTGTCACCTTATTTGCTGACAGTCTTCTTGGTTCTTATCTAAAAAGAATCGAGGAAGCTTATTACAGAAGCTATAAAGAAATGCTAGAAGAATTGAAAGATTTGGAAGAAGGTGGGATTTTTGCAACTATTGGAATAAGAAATTTTTTGGAAGCTGATTATTTTGCGTGGTATTTGGATGAATGGAATGAAAAAATAGCTGAATCGGTTTTCGAGTTAGTTAAGAAACTTCTAGATTACGAACCAGCTACAGTTGAATTGAATCCAGAAAGAGTGAAAGACTTATTCAAAAGGCTTTACCAAAATTTGGTTCCAAGAGATATAAGACATAAACTCGGTGAATATTTTACACCTGACTGGCTCGCTGAATTAGTTTTAGATGAAGTTGGTTATGATGGAAATCCAGATAAAAGAGTTTTAGACCCTGCTTGTGGTTCTGGGACATTTCTTGTATTGGTAATAAAAAGGATCAGAGAATATGCTGATGAACATTTCATAGATAGAAGAGAGTTGATTCACAAAATAATAAATAATGTTAGAGGCATAGATCTCAATCCTCTTGCAGTTTTAGCATCAAAAGCAAACTATTTAATAGCTTTATCCGATTTGTTAAGATACAGGCCAAAAGAGGGGATTGAAATACCAATTTATCTTGCTGATTCTATTTCTATTGAACGTGGTAAAAAATGGGAAACATTAGACTCAGAAGGAGAGCAAGAATTTAGGCTATATACAACAGAAGGAGAATTTTGGATACCTAGTGAAGTGATTGAAAAAGGCATTCTAAAAGAAATTCTTCTTTATATCGATACGGGTGTAAAGTTAGAGCAAAGTGAAAATGAATTTCTGAATTTTCTAGATAAAGCATTAAAAAAGCTGAATGTAAGTTTGTCGAAAGTCTCTATTGGGAGAATAAAACGATTGTACAAAAAGATATATGATCTGGAATATCGCTATCACAAAAATAAAATTTGGACCCAATTACTGAAAAATTCTTTTGCACCGTTGTTAATAGGTAAATTTGATTATGTTGTTGGTAATCCACCATGGATTAATTGGGAGAACTTGCCTGAGTTTTATAGAAATTCTACGAAAGGACTGTGGGATAAGTACGGATTATTAGAAAAAACAAAAGGAATGGGATTAGGAAAAGTAAAACGAGATATTTCAATGCTATTTGTTGCAAGATGTTTTGATCAATATGTTAATGATGGTGGAAAGTTATCTTTCCTAATTCCTTTCACAACATATAAAACTCAGGCTGGCGCAGGATTTAGAAAATGGTTAGCTAATAAATGCCAAGTAGAGAAGATCCATGATTTAGTTACACTTTATCCTTTTGAAGGAGCAGTAAATAGAACCTCTTTAATTGTAATAAAAGAAGGACAGACAAAATTTCCAATTCCATGTATCATGTGGTATAATCCAAGAAGCAGTGGAATTGACCAAGAAGCCGAGTTGGAAGAAGTAAAGAAAACTACAAAACAATTTGATATGATTTTCACACCAATCAAGAAAGGAAAACCAGAAACACCTTGGATGATGATTAGTGAGAAAGCAAAGAAAGCGATAGAAAACGTTGTTGGTGGATCTCCTTGGTATAAGGCTTATTTAGGTGTAGTAACTGCCATGAATGGTGTATTTTGGGTTAATATAATTTCCAAGCAGAATAGTGACTTATTAGTGGAAAATATTGGATTTGGTGGCAAGAAAGAGGTTAAAAAAATAAAAAACTTAATAGAGGAAAAGTTAGTTTACCCATTAATTCAAGGAAAAAATATCGCAAAGTGGTATGGAATTCCAGAAGGTAACTATATTATTGTGCCTCATGATGAAAGTGGAAAACCATTACATGAAAGGGAAATGAAAATAAATTATCCAAAAACTTATAGGTACTTTCTAAATTTTAAAAAACAATTAGAAGGTAGGTCTTTACATAAGTTATGGGGGAAGAAAAACCCGTTTTATTCACTTTATGATATAGGGGATTATTCTTTAACAGATTATAAAGTAGTGTGGAAAAGAATCGCTGGTGGAATAACCGGAAAAGCGATTAGCTTTGCCTCATCAGTTTTAGAGCCATTTCAAGGTAATTTATCTCATAAAAAATCAATTATATGCAACGATTCATTAATAATTATACCTTTTAAAGATAAAAATGAAGCCTACTATGTTTCAGGTGTCTTAAATTCATCGCCAGTTTTATTTACAATAGCTTCTTATACATATGAACTAAGAATGGAAACGCATATTACACAGTATATTAAAATTCCAAAATTCAATCCCAAAGACAAACTCCACATCAAACTCTCAGAACTTTCCAAAAAAGCTCATGAATTGGCTAAAAAATATTATGAACAAAATGATTTAATTGCTAAAGAAGAATTGAAAAAAGTTGAAGAAGAAATTGACAAAACTGTTGCTAAACTTTATGGAATTACTGATGAAGAACTAGAGGAGATAAAGAAAACATTGAGAATTTTAAAAGAAGGGAAGG
>CAZSPP010000023.1:0-50062 GCA_964608845.1 uncultured archaeon
GAGAGAGAAGAATATTTGAAAAATCTAAGAAGACTTGAAGCTTTCATGACTGATACTTCAACAGATTTTGAGGTTTTAAAAGAAATATTGATGGGTGAAGTACCTAGAGTTTTGGAAGAAACTTGCAAGAGATTTAATATTGTGCATTTCAGAGATGATGTAAGAAAATCATTAGAAAATTTTGCCATTGCTGAAGCAGAAACTATGGTAAGAAATAATTATAAAACTTTATATCAATCTTTTTCTGGATGGTTTGTCAAAGAGATTTATAGACCAATAGAAGGGTTGTCCTCATCAGCTTATGGCATTATAGAATATTCTTGGAATTTTCTTTTTGAGTTTATATTCTCTCCTGTTGTTACTGGTACAGTATTGGTTTGGATATTATTCTCAATATTTATAAGATACGCTATGACCGGACCTACTCTTGCTGTTCTTATTATAACGATAATAATTACTGTTATTATGTCTCTTAGTAAATTTTGGTCAGAAGAATATGAAAAAAATAGGTAATTGAAATGGCACCAATATTGATAGTATTATGTATTTTGGCTTTGGTGTTATGGCTTTTTGGAAGGGTTCCTGGGTTTAATAAAATGAAATTCATTGCTACATCTGTAATTTGTGGAATACTTATTGCTCTAGATACTATGATAATTCTTGCTTCCTTTGATATATACCCTGGATTTAATTTTATTTTTATTTGTAGTTGGTTGTTATCTATATTTTTCTTAACTGGTTTTTATATTTCAGGAGGACCTTCTGTAATATTTTCTATTTCTATTATTTGTATAATATTTGGATATACTTTTACTGGCCCTTATTCTGGATATGTAAAACACTATATTGAAGAAATAAAATCTCCTTTAAGAGTAGCTCTTAAAACATTTTCAATTTCTTTTAATGATATTATCCTTATGTTAACAAATCCTCAGGAATATATTCTAAAGAAGCAGCAAGAAGCATTAAATATAGAGGCAAAACAAACACAACCTAAAGGAGTGGAAATAAAAAATATTTTACCTTCTCCTGATCAAGTACCATATTATCAAAGATTCTTTGTTCAAGTTAGAATAGAAAATGAAGGAAGTATGAAAGCAGAAAATGTTTCAATATCTCTTTCTTGTGAACCTAATAAATGTGAAGGAAATTATAGTTATGGGGATATTAGTTTGTTGCCGAACGAAGCTATTGTTCAGCAGTTCGGACCATTTATAGCAAAGGAAAAAAATCCGGGTAGAGAAGCAGAGGTTAAAGTTAAGTTGAATTATAATTATCATGCATCATCTTCTTTAATAGTAGAGGTTATGAATGAAGAAGAAATAAAAAGAATGATGACTGATCCGATAAAGAAGTATGAGCTATTTAGAAATGTTGTTGCTGTTGGAAAAGCTTCACCTGGAATGATTTCTCTTAGTGTAGGTGAGCAGCCATTATTTAATGGAAGCACGCAAATTCTTACAGTGTCTATTATAAATAAAAGAATTGGCGAAAATGAATTTGTAGTTCTTTCTGAAGGCACTATATTGAAAATATCTCTTCCGAAAACAATAGGAAGTGAACTAAGTTGTATGGGCGAAAACTTCGAATGTGAAAATTTGACAAAAGATGAAAATGTAGAGATTGTGACTTGCAAAGTTACAAAGGAAATAAGAATAGGTTCTCGAGAATCTAGTAAATATCCGGTAATATGTCAATTTATATCAGCTGACATAAAGCCAGAACAAGTAAGTAGAAGTGATGTTATAACTGCTTCTTTAAGTAAATATACTGTTGAAGTTAGTGTGGCAAAAGGTCCGATAATAATGCTCACAGCAACATGTGCAAAAGAGGAAGAAAGCTGTGAAAAATTAAATTGCTGTGGAATTTTGCAATGTTGTGAAGATAAAAAGTGTAGAATTGATTGTGAAAAAGTTACTAATGAAACAGAAGAACCAAAAATAGGAGAAGAGAATTATTGTGAATGGAGAAAGAATAAATATCCAGATGATCCTATTAAATGGTGTCAAGAAGGTGAAGGGAACTGCAGAAATGGTGAATGTAGTACAGCCGTTGTAAAAGAAGATACTAAAGAGCAATTAGAATGTAGGAGTGGAATAAAAGGTACGATAAATGAAAAGAATATAACATTAAATATAGGAGTATGTTGCTTTGAAAATCAAGAAGATCAAGAATGCTTAGAAGCCTTTTGCAGAAAAGCTCCAGAGGTTTGCAAAGCAGAATAAGAATTAAAGATTATAAAAATCTATCTACGATCAACTACTGTATAAAATATAAGATCGTCTCCACTTAAAATATATACAGGCTTTCCTTCTGCTGATCTTTCTATTCTCAAATTCAAAGCTCTTCTATAATCTTTTGGATACCCTGTATTTCTTTCTAATGAATCAAGAATGCCAAAAAATCCGTTATTTCTTTTTGTTAACTCAAGATAATCTAATAAATATGCAAATTTGCAAGGATCTTGTTCATAAATTGAAAAAGTTATTTCTTCTTTTCCATTAGTTGCATTTAACTTAATTACATTTTTTCGTGCTCCGTAAGGATTGTTTCCGATAAAAATCGTATATTCAAGAGGATAATAAAGCGTGCTTACTAATTCACTTATTGGTTTTACTTCTATCGATTCTTTTTTATCTTTTCCCCATATTCCGTATCCTATTCCTACTCCAGCTCCTAATAAAGCTAATCCTGTTGCAGCACCAATAACTGCATTTCTAAATTTTTTTTCTTTTATTAATTTTTTAATTTTCACCACGTGATTATCTCTAAATAGTAAAATATTTAAATGCTTATATTTGAAGAAATTCGAAAATAGAAGCTGTAAAAAAATTAAACCTTAAAATAGTATATTAAAAATATGTTCAAGAAAAAGAAATGCAAAAATTGTGGAAGAATTGTGGAAAATGAGTGGAGATTTTGCCCATATTGCGGAGAAGATTTGGAAAAAATTGATATATTTGAAAGGGTGTTACCTTTTAAACATTTAGAAGATATTGAAAAGGAGATTGATGAGGAATTAAAAAGATTGGATAAGATGTTCAAAATTTCTTTTGATATTCCTAAAGCAAAAATTAGACCAAAAGAATTTAGTGGAATAAGTATTACAATAAAAACAGAAACAGGCAAAAAACCAAAAATTGATGTAAAGACATTCGGAGAATATAAAAAACTTGAACCCGAGATAAAGAAAAAACTCATGGTTTATGAAACTGGAGAAGAAAAAGTAAAACCACCAAAAATTACAGAAGAGCCTGAGACTGAGATTACAAAAAACAAAAATAAGCAAATAATAAAGATAAAACTACCAGGAGTGAAAAGTATAAATGATATTGAAATAAAAAAACTGGAGCAAAGTATTGAAATTAAGGCATTTGCTGGTGATAAGCTTTATTTCAAGCTTTTGCCTGTTGTAGGGAGTATAACAAAAAAGGAATTTAAGGATGAAACACTTTTATTGGAAATTGAAAGATGATTTATTTTTGTTTAATTGATTTAAATTTTTCTTTTAAATGTTCGTGAATAGGAGCAGCTACATATTCTAAGAATGATCCTACGCCAATCCCTAAAGCAGCTGGAATAAATGCTTTGTAAACATTATCTAGATTAGAAGCTGAAATATAAAGTGGAGTAGTTAAAGTTAGTGAATCTCTTAAAAATCTTCCTACATTTCTTAAAGGAGAATAATAATCTTCTGAATTCTTTTCCTCATAATATTTCCCTAAATCCCACGCTATTAAACCAGCAGATAACATTCCAAGGCCTTCGTAAAGATTTCCTTTGTAATTTCCGGAATAAGCTAATCTTAAAGCAGCTTCAGTTGGACCTAAAAGTATTAACGTTTCTCCTGCTTTTTTCAAACAATCATACCATCTTCCTTTAAATTTTTTCTTCTTCATAATTTTTCACATATTTGAAAGCTTGAAATCAATCACTACATGAAATATTTTTGGAGCATAGCTTTTTACAATTCTTTTTTCTAGGATTTCAGCATTATAACCATTTTCTTTTGCATATTTTTCTATTGTTTTTATGGGCTTGTCCCAAAGTTCTTCTTTCTTGTAAGTATTGTGAAAATGGATAATCTTTTTTCCATCTCTTGATAAAAAGAGAAGAGCTGTAGATAAAAATTTTTCAGTATTTTTTATATACCCCATTATTACTCTATCTGCTATTCCTTCTAAAGATTTTACCACATCTCTACAATCTCCTAAAATAGGTATAATATTATTTATTTTGTTTAAAGCAATATTTTCTTTCAAAAAATTAAATGCTACAGGATTTTTTTCTATTGCATAAATTAATTTTGGTTTAGAATATTTTGCAATACCTAAGGAAAAATATCCTATGCCAGCAAACATATCCACAACTATTTCATTTTTTTCAACTTTTTTTGCTATTCTGTTTCTTTCATATAAATTTCCTTTGGAAAACATTATCTTAGAAACATCAAGCTTATAAAGAATTCCATGCTCTTTATGTATTGTTTCAGTTTCTTTGCCCAACAAAATCTTTATTTTTGGTTCTCTAAATTCTCCTTCTATGCTTAAAATTTCTGCTACTGTTTTTATTCTTGGAAATCTTGATTTTAAAGAATTTGCTAAGTTTATCTTTTCTTTTTTGCTTATTTTTCTAAAAAATTTTACTAAGGCTATATCACCTATAAAATAAAACCTCATTCTTTTCATATTTTTAAATTTTCCAGATTGTTTTTTATATATGCTTTCTGAGAAAGAGAAAATAAAATTGGAAAATGCTGGTTTTAGAATTATAGGAAATCATTCTGCTATAAAGACATGCGAATGGACAAGAAAGGCTTTGCGTGGTGATGGTTTTTGCTATAAACAAAAATTTTATGGAATTCAGTCTCATAGATGCTTACAATTTACTCCTTCTTTACAGTTTTGCACTCATAAATGCCTTTTCTGCTGGAGAGATACTAGCATAACCTCAAGCAGATGGAAAGGCCCTATAGACGATCCAAAATTTATATTAGAGGAAGCGATTAAAAAGCATAGAGAGATATTGCAAGGCTTTAAAGGAAATCCAAAAGTTGATTTAAAAAAGTTTCAAGAAGCTTTATATCCAAATCAAATAGCTATATCTCTTGCTGGCGAACCGACAATGTATCCAAAGCTTCCTGAGCTTATAGATGAAACTAAAAAGATTGGAATGACATCTTTTCTTGTAACAAATGGAACATTTCCTAATATGTTAAAAAAGATCTTATCCCATCCTCCAACTCAACTATATATTACTTTGCCTGCTCCAGATGAAAAAATTTATAAGAAAACGTGTATGCCAATAATAAAGAATGGGTGGAAAAGGATTAAGAAATCTTTATCTATGATAAAAAACTTTAGAAAAAAATGTAGAACTGTAATAAGACTAACATTAGTAAAAGATTTGAATTTTATTTATCCGGAAAAATATGCTGAAATAATAGAAGAAGCGAATCCTGAATATGTAGAAGTTAAAAGCTTTATGTCGGTAGGTTTTTCAAGAAGTAGATTACCTTATTCTAAAATGCCTCTTCACGAAGAGATAAGAAAATTTTCCGAAGAGATTGAAAAACATAGTAATTATAAAATAGTCGATGAAAAGAAAGACAGCAGAGTTGTTTTGTTAAAATAAAAAAAGATTTGTGAAAATAAAAAAGAAAAAGAAAAAGATTAAAAATTTTTTATAATTTATTTCTTCTTCTTTTTCTTTTTTGCCATTTTTCTCACTCAATATTATTTAAATTATCACTAATATTTAAAGTTTTGTTTTTCTCACCGAGATTATAACTTCCAAAATTTTCTATACTTTACATAAGATTTTTCTGCTTCATATATATATTTCAACAAACTTTCTTCATCCTTCGGTAATTTTGACAAAATTTTCGCAGCAGTTTCAACGCCAATGCCTCTTCCAGCTTGAACAATTGCATACTTTTTTCCATATGTTATCATTAAAGATGCTGATCTTCTTAGCCTTTCTATCTCCTTTTTCTCTTCTTTTGTTAAATTTTTCTTCTTAAGAAGCTCTAAAGGATCTTTCTTGAATGAGTAGTCATATATTCCAATCAATCTCGAATTACACTTTGGACATGTAGGATATTCTTCTAGATTTTTAACCTCTATACTAATAGAATAATCTTTACAATTCATGCAAACAATTCTAATTCTTGTCCCCAATAATCTTCTTTTAAAACTTTCGAAAATCTCTTTTTCTGGTCTTTTTGGTTTTATTACATCAAAAAATAATCTTTCCAGGCCGGATTTTCCTAATGGAGATATCTTTTTATTTGATTTCACAACTCTTATCTCTTTTCTTTTTATTTGATTTAGAATTTCTTCTGCTTTTTCAATATCCATTTTTTCTTTTAATATTGTACGTATTGTTTCATTATATACAAGATGATCTTTATATTGATTTATTATTTTATTTAAATTAATACTATCAATTGTTGCGTTTGGTGAAATTATTCCAAACCTTTTAGCTATCTGAAAGAAATTCCATTTAAATAATGAACTATCCTCTAAAGAAATTTCAATAACCTTTCTCAAATCGTTTGCATTCAAAATAATTTTTATAATTTCATCTATTTTTGAAAATGTTCTTATTATTATTCTGTAAGGATCTATTTTGACATTAACCGATTCTCCTTTTGTCATTGCTAGCATAGAAGCTATGTATCTTCCTATGGTGTTGTTCACATTATTTCCAAAGCAAGAGTGTATTATTATAAAATCCTTGAAATTCTCTATAAAAATTGTTTTATGATCTGGAACTACAAAATCCTTTTGTTTCAATATTGTTTTTATTATAGCTTTTGCAGCATGCTCATTAAGATTATAATTCTTGATTAGAAAATCTTTCAAAAGATTTTTATTTTCCGTTTCAATTTTTTTATATATGAATTTTCTTAGCCTTCCCACATCATGTGCAACCTCAAAAGAAACTGGAATCAATTCACCTTCCCAAGCAGGTATTGCAGAGTCTATATCTTCTATGTATTCTACAAAAACCTTAGTACCTTCTATTTGAATTATTTTCCATGCACTTCCTGCACATATAAATGTATTTTCTATTTCACCGTGTTCTAAAACAAAACTTTCATCTAAAAAACCTATGGTTTCATTTTTTGAAACATCTACAACAGAAATCTTTTTTAAATCTGGAATAGAAGACAGATTTTCATAATAATATTTCCAACCTTTTTTTCTTCTTTTTATTCTTTTTCCATCTTCTGAAACATAAATAAGTTTCATTTCGCTAAGAAAATTTATAAGAGATATGAAATCTTCTTTTTTCATATTTCTATAAGGGTATGCTTTTTTTATTGTTAAAAAAACGTCTTCTAATGATATTTCATATTCGTCTAAAGTGATTCCTACTATTTGTGTTGCTAAGATATCTAAAGCAAGTTCATGAATTTTTATCCCTTCTATCTTTCTTTCATTAGCATTTTTTGCTATTATACAAGATTCTAACAAATCATCTTTATCGCTTATTATAACTCCTTTACTTATCTCTCCTATCTTATGACCACTTCTTCCAAATCTTTGTAATAGTTTTGAAACCCTTCTAGGAGATAAATATTGAATAACAAAATCTACTTCGCCTATGTCAATTCCAAGTTCTAAAGAAGATGTTGCTATTAATGCCTTTAATTCACCTTTCTTGAATGCATTTTCTGCTTTTATCCTTAAATTTTTTGATAATGAGCCGTGATGAACATCAATTTGAAAATCTTTTTCTAATAATTTGAATCTGCTACCTAAAGCTTCTGCTGTTTCTCTTGTGTTCGTAAATATTAAAGTTTTATTATGTTGGTTTATTAATTCCTTTATTCTCAATATTCTTCCTTCTACTTCATTTCCTTTATATTTAGGCAATTCTATTTTTATTTCATACTTCTTTTCTGTATCTGCATTTATTATTTTTACATTGTTGCCCAAAAATTTAGCAACTTTATTAGGTTCGCCAACTGTTGCTGAAAGAGCTATTCTCTGAAAATTACCTGCTATTCTTTCTAATCTCTCTAAAAGAAGAGAGAGCTGTACACCTCTTTTATTTTCAACCAATTCATGAATTTCATCGATTATGACATACTTAACATTTTTTAGATGCTCTCTCATTCTTTTTCCTGGAAGTATTGCACCTAATGTTTCTGGTGTTGTTATTAATATATGGCTCGGGTTTTCTCTTTGCTCGCTTCTTTCTTTTTTACTGGTATCTCCATGTCTTACATCGATATCCATCTCTAAATTATCTGCCCACCAGAAGATTCTATCTAATAAATCTCTGTTCAACGCTCTGAGAGGAGTTATATAAAGTAGAGCAATCGGTTTTTCATTATTATTTTTTATTTTATCCAAAAGTGGGAGTATGCAAGCTTCTGTTTTTCCAACTCCAGTTGGAGATATTATTAGTACATTCTTTCCTGAAAGAATTTCTGGTATTCCAAGTTTTTGTGGTGCTGTCGGCTCTAAAAAACCTTTTTTCTTTATCAATTCTTGAAGTTTCTCACTAAAAAGATGAAAAACCATTTTACTCGCCTAACCATAAAGCATCTAAGTTATCTAATAGTGTACCATCAAGAAGATAAACATTTATTTTTTCCCTATCTAAATTTTTTGCTATTGGTCCTATAAGCTCTTGCTCATTTACTATAGTTGCTCCGCATAAATCATTAAATGATGGCATAATAATTATTTCTCTTTTTTCATCTTTGTATACAAGCCAAGCAGGTTCATAATAAAATGAAAATTTATCTCTCATCTTTATGAACGGATGAATATGGCCAATAATAATATTTTTTCCAAGCAATTTTTTATTTAGCTTTATATGACCATGGGTAAGAACATATTTTCCTATAACAAAAAATTTTTCTTTTGGTATTATAATCTTTTTTTCACTTCTTATAACATTTTCTATCCTACCGTCATGATTTCCTTTTAATAAAATTATCTTTTCAAAGTTTATTTTTGATAAAAATTTATTTATCTCGGCTTTCTCATATTTTAATGCTAACGGAATGTTGTGTTTTAAATCTCCTAATATTATAATTTCCTTTGCCCTCGTAATTTTTTTCAATCTGTTTAGCTTATTTGCCAAATTTTCAGCTTGAGATGGTAAGAAAAATCCCTTTTTTTCGAGTTCAAGAGAGATACCTAAATGTAAGTCGCTTATGATCATATATCTTTTATTTTTATGTTTCAAAATAAGACATGGATAATTTTTTACAAAAAGTATCATAAGTGGGACTGCCCGGATTTGAACCGGGGTCTGGAGCTTTCTATCTGAAAGACCCAAGGCTCCGGTGCTAGACCAAGCTACACCACAGTCCCCTATTTTTCCTTTGTCTCAATAAATTCTTCTAGCTTAAATTTAAAATCTTCATCTTTTTCTATTTCTTTTCTTGCCTTTAAAATTTCTCTAGAAAGAAGATAAAAAATCAAAGCTATTGATTTCCTTCCTTTATTATTGCACGGCAAAACAATATCAACAAATGATGTATTATTAAATGTGTTGCATAGAGCTATTATAGGTACTCTTACTTTTACTCCCTCTTTAATTGCTTGTTTATCCAGAAATGGATCTGTAACAATTAGAATATCTGGTTCTATAAAATTTTCAGAATTTGGATTTGTGAGAGAGCCGGGCATAAATCTTCCCACAATAGCTTTAGCTCCTGTTATAGAAGCAAATTTTTCTACAGGTTTTTTTATTTTTCTGCTTACTACGAGTATATTATTTTTATTTGCCAAAAATCTTGCGATCATTTTTATCCTATCATCAATCATTTTCAAATTCATAACAGCAAGACCATTAGAAAGTGTTTTATAAATAAATTTTTTCATATTCTTGGTTTTAATAGTTGTACCTATATGTATTCCGCTTTGAAGATATCTTTCTCTAGAAATTAAAAGATCTTCTTTTTTCTTTTTTTCTCTTTTTTTCTCTTTTTTCTTTACATCTTCTTCTACCATTATCTCACCCTATATTATTTCTCTTATTTTTGGATTTTTTACTTCGTCCCAAATTCTTAATAATTCATTACATCTTGCTGAATCTATTCCTGTTACACTAAATTTTGCAGCATCTGCCAATAATGAAAGCTTTGCCTCGCTCGTACAAGATGTTTTTGTCGATCTATGACTTACTACACTTATTATTCCATTTTTTCTTGAAAAGTTTATTATCTCTAAGCACTCTGTTACTGTTCCGGCTTGATTTGGCTTTATTATAACAGCATTTATACTATCTTTAAATCTTTTTAATCTTTCATAATTTGTAGCTATTATATCATCCCCACAGATTAATGAATTTGTTCTTCTTTTTAATTCTTTAAAACCTTTCCCATCTAACTCACAAAGAGGATCTTCAATATATCTTAACTTAAAATCTTTCGAAATTTTTAAAACATAATCTATTTGCTCCTCTCTAGAAAGCTCTTTATTTCTATAAACATATCTTCCATTTTTATAAATGCTAGAAGCTGCAAAATCTATACCAACAGAAGAATTATATCTTTTTGCTATTTTACTTACTAATTCCAAAGCTTCTTCATTTGAAATATTTGAAAGCCAAGCTGTTTCAGGATTTAAACCGTATAAAGCATTTTTTTCTCTTAACTCTTCTTTAACCTCATTCCATATATCTATTGCCTTTTTTATTATTTCTCTAATTGTTCTTCCTTTTGGAATAACTAGAAATTCCTGAATTTCTGGCCCATTTACAAAAGAATGTTTTCCACCACCTAAAACATTTACCAATAATTTCGGAAAATATCTTTTTTCATATTTATAATCAAACTCCATAACAAAAAACGCTAATGATAATGAAGTTGTTAAAATGGATCCGAGTTTATTTTCATATTTTTTGAGAAGAGAATCGAATTCTTTTTGAGAAAAGTCTCCTAAGAATTTGTTTTTTATTTTATTGAAATTTTTGATTGCTTTATCTGGAGAAATAATCTTTGCCTCAAAAGAACTTTTGCTTATTCCTCCTGAGCTGCTTGCAAAAAATTTATCATTTATTATAGCCTCTATTGTTTCTTCACCAAAAGAATTAAAAATTACTCTAAGCTTTATTTCTCTTATTTCTGTCATACTTCTAGACGCCTCTTCACTTTTAGCGGTATTAATCCCTTTTCAAACTCTAATTTAGCTACTTTTACCGGGTCTGTTAATTTTACTTTTACTAAAGGCTGTGCACCAGCAGCTAATTGTAAAGCTCTGGCTGCTATCATTCTTGCTCTTTCATATTTTGTGTAGCGCATAACTTTTATTTATTTTTTTAAATTTTAATAAAGTTTTATGAAAAAAACTCTAGCAATAATTCCAGCATATAACGAGGAAAAAACTATAGGAAATGTTGTTAAGATTGCTAAAAAATATGTTGACGAGGTTGTTGTCATAAACGACGGGTCTAAAGACAAAACTGAAGAAATAGCAAAAAAGGCTGGAGCAAAGATTATAACACATAAAACAAACAAAGGTCTTGGAAAAAGCTTAAGAGATGGGTTTAGATACGCATTAAATAAAGATTTCGATATAATAATAACACTAGATGCAGATGGTCAGCATAATCCAAAAGAAATACCTAAGTTTATAAAAGCTATAAATGAAGGCTATGAATTTGTTCTTGGGGAAAGAGATCTTTCTAAATACCCTCTTATTAAAAAGATTGGTAATTTTTTTCTAAATTTCATGACAAATATTATCACAGGCACAACCCTTAGAGATACAGAATCTGGGTTTAGAGCTTATTCTAAAGATGCATTAAAAAAAATATTTCCTTATCTAAAAGCAAATAGATATGAAATTGCATCTGAGATAATTTTTGCAGTAGGATATTATGATATAAAATATAAAAATGTTAAAATATCTTCCCACGTTTATGTAAAAGGTGTTACAATAAGGGATGGGATAAATATATTCTTCTACATGCTAAAAAGAAGGGAAAGAAGAAAAATAAAAGATTACATTGCTGATTTCAAATACGTTATAAGAAAGTGGCTAAAAAGAATATTTTAAAAGTTAAATATCAAACAATTTTATAGTTATGCTAGGTTTTTTGTTAAGAACTTGTTTGCTTTTTAGTTTACTTACAGGAATTCTTTTAGCCATAGGATTTTTTATTGCTGGTTATGATGGTTTACTCTTTTCATTGATTCTTTCATTTTTCATAAATATTTTTTCTTATTATTATTCCGATAAGATTGTTTTAGGCATTTATAATGCTAAACCTCTGAAAAACAAAAAAATTGAAAGTATTTTAGAAAATCTTTCTATAAAAGCTAATATACCGAAACCCTCTCTTTATTTGGTTGATTTAGATATTCCAAATGCTTTTGCAACAGGTAGGTCACCAAAAAATTCTGCAATTGCTGTAACTTCTGGTTTAATTGAAAGATTGAATGATGAAGAGATTGAAAGCGTATTAGCACATGAAATAGCACATATAAAAAATAGGGATGTTTTGTTAGCTACTTTGGCTGCTGTATTTGCAAGCGCTATTGTATATATAGCTTATATGTTCAGATTTTCTAACAAAAGAGAGAATTACTTAGGTGGTTTGCTTTTGATTATCTTTGCTCCTTTGATAGCAACAATTATAAGATTAGCAATTTCAAGAACAAGAGAGTATGCAGCCGATTATGGAAGTGCTATTATAACAAAAAATCCTTCTGGATTAATAAGAGCTTTGGAAAAAATAACTCAATATTCTAGAAGTAAATCTTTTCATGGAAATGCTGCAACTTCTCATTTATGGATTGTAAATCCTTTTAAAGGTGGTTTAGAAGATCTTTTCTCAACGCATCCGAGCGTAGAAAAAAGAATAGAAAGACTTAAAAATATAAAGTTATAGTTTATTCTTTGATAAAAATGGAAAAGAAAATAGGAATTTTGTTTTCAGTTGTTGGAATTGTTTTAGGGTTTTTATCCTCTATTTTTACACAAATAACAAAATTTCCAGCCATCAATCTTCTAATTGTTTTGACTGTAGTATTTATTTTAAGATTTTCTCTAGAAAGATTACTAAAAATTGAAAAAAAGTCGTGGAATTGGTGGTTATCAAATGGTGTTTATCTTTTAATTCTTTTTTGGTTTATAACATGGACTATAATTTATAACATATGAATTTATATGAAAATAAAAATTTTGGGAAGCGGGAATGAAGTCGGAAGGTCGGGAATATTTCTATCTGAAAATAATTTTTCAATTCTATTAGATTATGGAGTAAAGCTTCAGCCAGAACCTCCTTCTTATCCTTTATTACCCGAAAACTATTGTGATATGATTATAACGCATGCTCATTTAGATCATAGTGGAGCTGTGCCAACTTTGCGAAATAATAAAGCTTTTATGACTAAGGAAACTTTCAAGATATATTCTTTATTAATAAAAGATTTTGTAAAGGTTGGGACTATAGAAAAATATCCTATGCCTTTCACAAAGCAGGATGTAAAAAAGTCTTTAAAGAATGTTGTTATAGTTGATAATAGATTTGAAATTGGAAATGTGGAAATAAATTTGTTTGATGCGGGTCATATTCCTGGGTCTAGAAGTATTCTTTTAAGAATTGGTGATAAAAAGGTTTTTTATACAGGAGATATAAAATTACTTCCTCAAAGATTAATTGATGGTTGCAAACTTCCTAATGAAAATATAGATATACTAATAACAGAAAGTACATATTCTCATAAAGAACATCCCGAAAGAAAGGAAGAAGAAGAATTATTAAAAGCAGAAATAGATGATGTTATAAATAAGAATGGAATTGCTTTATTGCCAACATTTGCTGTAGGAAGGGCGCAAGAAATTTTGCTCATCTTAAAAGATTATAAAGATTATATTGCACTAGATGGTATGGCAAAGGAAGCTACAAAAATAATAATGAATTATAATTTGAAATCTTCTGGATTATTAAAGAATATTTTTAAAAAGATAATGAAAGTAAAAAACAATAAGCAAAGAGAGAAACTTCTTAGAAAAAGAGAAAGAAATATAATAGTAACAACATCAGGAATGTTAAATGGTGGGCCAGTTGTTCATTATATAAAAAAGATCTATAAAGATAAAAATTCTAAGATTTTACTTACAGGTTTTCAAGTTGAAGGTACTCCTGGAGAAAAATTGTTAAAAACTTCTTTCTTCGAATACAGAGATATAAAATTAGAAGTTAATTGTAAGGTAAAAAAGTTTGATTTCTCCTCACACGCAGGAAGAAATGAATTGATAGAAATAATAAAAAAATTAAATCCTAAAGTTGTGATTTGTGTACATGGAGATAAATGTGAAGAATTTTCGCAAGATATAGAAAAAGAGTTTGGGATTAAATCTTATGCACCGACAAATGGAGAAATAATAAAAGAGATTTAAATTTTTCTAAACTTAGAGTTAATAAAGCCCGAAGCTCAACGGGCTAAGGGCCGGTAGTCAATAAGTAATACTTATTGACAGGTAAAGCTTAGCCTGGTTGAGCTTTGTTAACTTTGACAAAGCTCCAGAAAGAGCGCCATGATAAGCGCGTATGTCTTATAGGGCAGCTAAGCAAACTGGAGGTCGAGAGTTCGAATCTCTCCCGGCCCATATGAAAATTGTTATAAAAATAGGGGGATCTTTAACATTTGATGAAAAGGGTCCTTGTGTAGAATACATAAAAAAACTTATTGATGTGATAAAAGAAATAAAAACAAATAATTTGATTATTGTTGTCGGAGGAGGAAAAATTGTTAGGTCTTATATAAAAGCATTAAAAGAATTTGGATTAAAAAATGAAGAAATAGAATGGGTTGCAATTGATTTGCTAAAAGCAAATGTAAGGCTTTTTTCTTTTCTTACAGGACTGCCTGCTTTATATAGTTTAGAAGAATTGAAAACAAAGCAAAAAGGAATCTTAGGAGGAATATTTCCTGGAAGAAGCACTGATGCAAATGCTGCACTTGCTGCGGAATTAATTAATGCCGATATTCTAATAAAAATGACAGATGTTGATGGAATATATACAAAAGATCCAAAGATATTCGAAGATGCTAAAAAAATAGAAAAAATATCTTTTGATGAAATAGAAAAATATGCTATTGAAGGTTCTCCTGGAGCATATGGAATATTAGATAAACTTGCCATAGAAGTTATAAAAAGAAGCAAGATAAAAACTTTTGTAATAGATGGTAGAAATCCTGAAAATTTACTTCATCTTCTTAATGGAGAAAAGATAGGAACAGAAATAAGTGGTTAATATAAATTTTTGGGCTCGTGGTCTAGTGGCTATGACGTCTGCTTCACATGCAGAAGATCGCCGGTTCGAATCCGGCCGAGCCCATAAATTTTGGTTTTAATAAAATTTAAAGATTTGATAATAATTATGAAAAATTTTGCTATAGTTTTTGATTTCGATGGCGTCATCATAAATAGCATAGATGAATGCTACTATGTTGGGGTAGAGGCTTACAACAAGATTGGAGGAAATTTAAAAATTTGTAAAAAAACAAAAAATCTTTACAAAAAAGCAAGACCTTATATAAGAATTACTGAAGATCATTTACCTACATTTTATATGATAGAAAGAGGTTTTTTTGATTCTAAGCTTTTAAAATCTATTAGAAAAAAGTTGAAAAAAAGGGAAAAGGAGTATGTTAAAAAATTTTATGAAATAAGAAAAGAACTTCAGAAAAAAGATATAAAAAAATGGAGCCTAATGCATGAACCTTTTAACGACATTGTAAAAATCATAAATAGAAACATTAAAAAGTGGAATATATTTATATCAACAACAAAAAATAAAGAAGCTGTAAAGATTCTTTTAAGAAGTATTGACTTGAATATTCCTTTTTCAAAAATATTTTCAAGAGAATTTTCTATTGATAAATCAGAGCATATAAAAGAAATCTCTAAAAGGTATGGAATTGAAGAAAGAAATATAATCTTCATTGATGACAATTTAGAAAATTTAAAAAATATAAAAATAAAAACAAAAGCAATTCCTTTATTAGCTAACTGGGGTTATGTAAATAAAGAGATTATAAAAAATGCGAGAAAAAATAAAATAAAAATAATAAATAAAAATGAGTTTGAAAAAGAGATTATCAGCATAATAAATAATTCTAGGTTTATAATTCATAAAACAGTCTCAATAATCATAAAAAAAGATGATAAATTCCTTCTTGTGAAAAGAGCGAATAAACCGGAAAAAAATTTTTGGGCTTTTCCTGGAGGTCATGTAGAAAAAGGTGAAAGAATAAAAGATGCTGCAAAAAGAGAAGCTTTAGAAGAGGTTGGAAAAGTTTTAATAAAAGGAAAACCATTATTTTATTTTTCACACGATGTAAAAATTTTTCATAGGCATATATGTTATGTTTTCTTAGGCAAAATTTCTGGCAGGATAAAACCAGGAGGGGATGCTAAAAAGCTTGGCTTTTTCACAATAAATCAAATGAAAAATATGAATCTCACAAATTATACAATAATTATTCTAAATAAACTTGCTGAAAAAGGATTTATCTAATATTCTCTCCAAACATGGCCACATTTCTTGCACTTAAAAAATTGTGTTGGTGGCTCGTCTGCTGCTCTCGTTTGCTGTAAAAAATAATATGCTTCTGTGTTACCACATTTCGGACACATTTTCTCTGTGATAGGTAATGTTATCTTATTTTCCTCAACTGTTACTGTTTTTTTAACATCTTGTTTTTTAATAAGTTTTAACTCAGCTGTTCTAGAACTTAATTTTTCTTTATAACCACATTTTATACAAGCAATAAAAGTTTCGTTTTTGTATTTTTTAGGTATCATTAAAGATTCGCATTTTTTACAAAATCTCATGAAATCACCTTAAATCCTTATAATTGAGTATGATAAATTTTTTAAATCTTTCTTTTAAGCTAATTTTATGTTTTTGGTCTCTGCTCCAGGAAAGGTTCATCTGATTGGAGAACATGCTGTTGTTTATGGTGAACCTGCAATAATTTCTTCTATTGGATTGAGAACTTATGTAAAAATAGATTTTTCTGAAAATATATCTTTTAGAGATATGGAATGGCCAAATATTTCGCATTCTTGGAGTGTTGAAAATGTTTTGGAAATTACAGAAAAATGTGAAGAGCTTTGGAATCATGGTAAAAGTACTGGAGACTTTTCAAAGCTTTTTGGCTTTGTTAAGGTAAATGGCTATGAATTTTATAGAGCCTCTATTATTGGAATTGCAATTAAGGCTCTAAATATTAAAGAAGGTTTTTCAATAGAAGTTAAAAGCGAAATTCCTACTGGCTCTGGCTTAGGCTCATCTGCATCTAGAGCTGTTGCGATAACAAAAGCTATTGCAGAATTATTTGAAAAAAACATATCCCTAGAAAAATTGAATGAAATAGCTTTTAATCAAGAAAAAATAATTCACGGAAACCCTAGTGGAGGAGATAACACAGCCTGCTGCTATGGAGGAATATTATGGTTCAGAAAATCTTCCTCTAAAAATGAAATAATATCTTTAAAAGATGAAATTCCATACAAATTAGAAAATTTTTTTCTGGTTTACACAAAAAAACCAGAAAAAACTACTGGAGAACTTGTGCAAATGGTTGCCAATTTAGATAAAGAATATAGAGAAAAAAGAATTAAAGAGATTGGAAGATTAACGATAGAAATGAAAGAGGCTTTGAAGAAAAGAGATTTTGAAAATATAAAAAATATTATTAATCTTGCACAAAAAAATTTAGAAGAACTAAAGGTTTCTTGTAATGAAATAGATAAGCTTTGTGAAAATGTAAGAAAAATTGGAGGTGCCGCAAAATTATGCGGAGCTGGAGGAGGTGGAATCGTTTTATGCTATCACGAAGATAAAGAAAGTTTAATTAATCTAATAAAAAATTTAGGATATAAATTTTGGGAAGTTGACTTAGGGGTCGAAGGAGTAAAATTAGAAAATTAGAATTTTTTCTTTATTTAAAACTTGAAAAGAAATTTAAAAATCATGAAAACATCAAAGAGAAAGTATGAGCATATAAAAATATGTTTGAAAGAGGATGTTGAAATTGGTTCCACTCACTTAAATGAAATAAATTTTTATGGTTTAAAAGATATTGATTTTGTTCATAAATCATTGCCTGAAATAAATTTTGATGAAATAGATACTTCTATAAAATTTTTTGGAAAAGAACTTAGCGCTCCTCTAATAATATCTGGAATGACAGGTGGTACAAAAATAGCTGAAAAGATAAATAAAAATTTGGCAATTGCAGCGCAGGAATGCAAAATAGCTTTTGGTGTTGGTTCTCAAAGAGCTGCTATAGAAAATCCAAAATTAGCAAAAACATATTATGTAAGAGATGTTGCTCCTGATATATTCTTGATAGGAAATCTTGGCGTAGTACAATTGAACTATGGTTATGATATAGAAGAAGTAAAAAAAGCTGTTGAAATGATTAAAGCAGATGCTTTAGCTTTACATTTAAATGCGCTTCAAGAAATATTTCAACCAGAGGGAAATAAGAATTGGAAAGGGTGTTTAAAAAATATTGAATATATTTGCAAGCATGTGAGTTTTCCTATAATAGTAAAAGAAACTGGAGCTGGAATAAGTAGAGAAGTTGCAAAAGATCTTGAAAGAACAAATGTATCTGCAATAGATATTTCTGGTTATGGTGGTACTTCTTGGTCTTTGATAGAAAGTAAAAGAAATTTAGAATTAAAAAATAGCTCAATAATTAATTGGGGTATACCAACTGCAATAAGCTTAATAGAATGTGTAGAGGCTGTAAAAATACCTATAATAGCATCGGGTGGAATTAGAAATGGAATTGAAATTGCAAAATGCATAGCTCTTGGAGCTACTGCTGTAGGAATTGCTTTACCATTCTTAAAACCTGCAACAAAAAACTATAAGCTAGTTAAAAGTAAGATTGAAAAAATTGTTAAAGAGCTAAAAATGGTTATGTTTCTTGTTGGAGCAAAAAATATAAAGGAGTTAAAAAAGGTTCCTGTTGTTATTACAGGCAAAACAAAAGAATGGGCAGAAGTAAGAAAAATTGATGTTAAAAAATTCGCTAATAGGTAATTAAGGCTTTTCAACACTCTTATTTCTTTTCATAATTCTTGTAATATACCCAGCTATTTTGTTTCTCATCCTTTTTGTTACACCTAAATTTATTTCTGAAATAATCTTCTTGTTTTTCTCAAAGTCTGTTGTGAATTGGTGTTGTTGTATTAAATTAAAAGCTACTGTTTTTATGTCTTTTGTTCTTACTCTTCCCATAACCATTTAATTATTTCAGTTAAATTTTAAATTTATGGAAAATCAAAAAAAGCGTAAAGCTTATTTAGTTGAAACTCCTATTGGATATTTTGTTTTTGATGATAATGAAAAGGTAATAATTTATAAAGATCTAAAAAGTGTTAACAAAAAAATATTAATTGAAAACGTAGAAAAACTGGGATATGTTGTTTTAGAAGATGAAATCGGAAAAAGGATTTATAGAGAAAAAGTAAGAGATTTAGCAAAGGAGTTAAATATTGCAAAAGATGATGAAACACTAAATGAAATTCTTAAAAATTTTGGAATATATTTTAGTAAAAACAAAATGAAAATTGAAAAAGAAAAATTTTTAATAATGGTTTTTGATCTTTTAAGATCAATAGAAAAAAATATTTCTCCTATAAGAGAAAGATTTAAAGAAATAATATGGCTTTTAAAACCCGGAGCAAAATTGAAGGATGAGGATGTATATAAAATAATAAAGGAGATTGAAAATGACGCAACATATAATCAAAAGAGAGAGGAAAAACAAATCATTCTAAATATTGAAAAAATGCTCAATCAACTTATATTCACAAGAGATCTTCTTAACAATTACTCAAGAAATGAGGTAAGAAAGATTGCGCCAAACCTATCTTATGTTGCTGGTGAAGATATTGCATTAATGTTACTTTCTCATGCAGGCTCTTTAGAGAACCTTGCTAAAATGGCCTCTTCCACAATTCAAATTATTGGAAGTGAAAAAGCTTTATTCAGGCATTTAAAAAGTAAAGGTAAAGCAAAACCTCCAAAACATGGAATCATTTATAATTGTAAATATGTGAAAAATGCTCCTAAAGAGTTGAGAGGAAAGATTGCAAGAGTTGTTGCATCAAAAATATCTCTTGCTGCAAAGATTGATTTCTATTCTGGGAGGGACGAAAAAGAAAGATTAAAAAATGAATTGGAAGAAGAAATTGAAAAAATTTTAAAAAATAAAAATTATTAAGCAAACAATTTCTCTTCTATTTCATAGAAAAATTTTCCTGAATGATAATCTCTTATTCCATCAACCCATTTACCATACCATCCTTCTGGACTCAAGTCCCATATCATTTCAACAAAATCTTTTGGAGTTGGAGAAACAATAATTTCATAACAAAGCCTTTTTGCATCATTCTCCAAAATTTTTCTTTCTTTGTTATCTAAACTATTAATAACTTTAATAGCTTTTGAAATTTTTGGAAACTCCTCTCTACTAAAATATTTTCCCTCATAATGTCTTTCTCTTTCAACTCTTTTTTTCACATTTCCAAAAGAAAAACCTCTTTTTTCAAGCTCATTAACTACTTCTATTTCATCCCTTCCTCCTAAAAGTCCGGCATCAAATTCATATTGGTAAGTATGAAGTTCATCAACAATAGGCCAAAGTTCTCTTTCATAATTTTTTGCATGATTAACACCATAAATTCTTTTAAGCCCTTCTCCTAATACAGCTAAATAGCTTTCGTTCGGAAAATTAAACATTCCTTTTAAATCTCCATCTAATACCCTTTCCCTTCCAACAAAAAAGCATCTTCTTTCTATAACTCTTGGTCCACTTCCCTCAAAAAGCTTATCTCCAATTATTAAAGAACGAGCTACTATTAGAGTATAAGGATCTTTGCATTCTTCTTCAATTTCATCATAACCTTTTTCATGCAATTGAATAGCAGAATATATAATTTCAGCTTCCTCTGAATTTAACAAACCATCAAGAATACCTTTTTCTTTAACATATTTTACAGAAGCTTCAGCGTGAGGTAGGTTTGTCTTTTCTCTTTTTATATCATGAAGAAGGCCAGCTATTTCTGCTAAACTAGCAAGATTTTCTATATCATTTAAATTTATGCCATATATCTTGGATAAATATCTTGCTCCTGTCTTAGCTCCTTTAGAAACAAAAATTAAATGATCTATATCATGAGCAAGGCTTTTTCTATCTCTGTTTCCAAGCTCTTCCTCAACAAAACTTCTTATCTCATTTATTACTTCTCTTTTCATAAGAGAATTTTATAGAAAAGATTTAAATTATTTACTGGTAGTTACAAAAACTTTTAATTATAAAAAAATTATAAAGTAAAAGCTTAGATATGAAAGAAATATTTGAAAATGTATTTTTGGATGAAAACAGGAGGCTTTATACAAAATATGAAAATTCTTATAGAGAATGGGATCCTTACAGAAGCAAATTAGCTGCAGCAATAATAAACGGACTTAAAATAATGCCTATAAAGCAAGGGTCAAAAATTTTATATTTAGGAGTCTCTACAGGAACAACTTGTTCTCATATTTCAGATATCATTGGGAATAAAGGAATAATTTATGGAGTCGAATTTTCTGAAAGGGTTTTTTATCAATTTTTAGAGCTTGCTGAAAAAAGGAAAAATATTGTACCTATACTTGCAGACGCAAGAAAATATGAAGAATATTATTGGGTTGAGATGGTTGATATTGTTTATTGCGATTTAGCTCAGCCAGATGAAATAGAAATAGCGATAAGAAATTCTAATATTTTTTTAAAGAAAAATGGTTATCTTATGATTGCTATAAAGGCCAGAAGTATTGATGTCACCAAAGAACCTGAGGAAATATTTGAAGAGAGCATAGAAAAATTAAAAAATTCTGGATTTGAAATAAAAGAAGTTATAATCTTAGAGCCATATGAAGAAGGGCATGCAATGGTAATATCACAAAAAATCTCATAGTTTATTTTTTGACAAAATCTCTAATATCTTCTCTTTAAATAGATCGAATTCATCCTTTTTTATTGAGCCAGCGGCAGCTAATTTATGGCCTCCTGTAATTGCTGTCTTAAAATCTTTGCTTGCTTCCTTCAAAACTCTTTCAACATCTACATTTCCATTCTGATTTCTTACAGAAAATTTCACATTGTTTCTCACAACCTCCCAAACAAAAACAATCTTTTTAGGATACAATTCAGAAAGCTTTGTTGCTATTACTGATCTTAAACTATATCCTGATTTCATTTCGTAAAATATTATATCTCCAACTTCCTTTATTTCGCTTTTTATTTTTATCATCATTGCATCAATTTCTTTTTGAACTTTTTCATGATAATTCAAAAACTCTCTATTATTCTCTATATCTTCTATTGTTTCTGCTGTTTCCAATGCCTTAACAATTCTTTCGCAAGGAATTCCATATGCTTTTAGAGATGTTATAATATCACTTACTCTTTTGAAAGATGAATTAAAGAACGCCTGGTTTATATCTTCTTCTTTTCCAAAATATTTTTCATATATTTTTCTTCCTTCGAAGATAAGATCCATAGAATCTCTTATATTGTAATCTCCTGCTATTCCGATTAAAGCTATCCATAGATATTTACTCATATCAGATATTTTAGATAGAAGCTTATAAGTGAGATAAGATGCTGATTGGTAAACATTATTATTAAACAGTGGGTTATAATGAATAGTTTTTTTAGAGTTTATATTATTCGATATTTGATGATGGTCTATAACTAATATTTCACATATTCTTTCTAAGCTCTTAATAATCCTTTTTTCTTGGTCTATTGCGAGATCTAGAAATATTATTTTTGTAGGTAATGAAAGCTTTACTCTCTGAACCAATGTTTTTGTTGGCGGCATTGGTTGACTTATTATAAAATCGGAGCCTCTTTTTATCTTTTCTATTAGAAACAAGTCTAATAAAGCACAACTTGCTATTCCGTCAGCATCATTATGGAATATTGTAATGATTCCATCTTTTGGTGTGATATTATTCAAAAAATCTAGTGCCCTTTTTTCTATTTCTGATTTAATTACCATGTTTTTATTAATTAAAAGAAAAGTTTAAGATAATTAGAAAAATAATAAATTTTATTATCTATCGGTGGTTAAAATTAGTAAAAGTTAAATTCTGAAAAAGTTTAAATTTTATTAAAAAATAATTATCAAATAGTGATAAAATGTCTTTCTTAGAAAAAACAAAAAAATGTTTTGAAGATACAAGTTCGTTGAGCTTTGCTTATGGAATAAAATTCTCATCAATAGGAGAAGAATATGACATTCTCTTAGGACCGTTTTCAGTATTATTGAGCTTATACGGCTTGGGTAAAGGTCTAGAACTTTATAAAGAATTTAGGTCAGAAAAACTTTCGGCCTTAGAGTATATCGGAAAATTTATGCAAACTGCTCCTTTAATATCTTTACCTACTTACATTACAAGTAGAGACCTTTCATACTCCTTTTTATTTCCAATATTTTCCCTATTAGTAGGATGCAAAATTGAAAAAATTGGAAAAAGTATTAGAAAAAGGAGGAAACGAGATAAATGATCACTCTAAATATATATGTCCAAAAATTCTTGTCCATATCCAAGGATCTTCTGTTCTTGCTTCTGATTTAAACCTTATCATTAGATCTAGCTTCGCATCAAGTTCATCTGCTAAATGAATTGCCATCGCTTCTGGTAATTGAGGCTCTTTTGGTGAACCAAACTCATTTCTTCCGTGATGGCTTAAGATAATATGCTGCAATTTCAAAGATAATATCTCCGGAAAACCTTCTATTTGCTTTATTTTTTCTTGAACCATTTCATTCCCTAAAATAATATGACCCAAAAGCATTCCTTCTCTCGAAACATCTATGCTTGTATCATACTCGAATTCCTTTATCTTTCCTATATCATGAAGTAGTGCTCCTGTTATTAATAAATCATAGTCCATTTCTGGATGTAATTCATATATTGTTGAAACAATCTTAGTAACATTTAAGGTGTGCTCAAGCAAACCGCCAAAATAATTCTGATGATAGTGCATTGCTGCTGGACTAGAACAGAATTTTTCCATAAAATTTTTATCTTGAAAAAACATATCAAGAATCTTCTTAAGATAATAATTCTTTACCTTTTCAGAAAAACTGAGTAATTCTTCTTTCATTTTATTGATATCCTTTTTTGTAAAGCCTATGAAATCTTCCAAAAAGTACTGATCCTTATCTAAAACCTTGAAGATATTTTTCTCTTCTATAGATATTTCTGGTTTATTTTTATACTCAGTAACAATTCCAGAGATATGGATAACGCTTCCTTTTCCAAAAGATTCATATATTTTTGTAACATTTTCTTCAGAACTACCCCAATATTTTGCGGTTATTTCTCCTGTCCTATCACTAAGCCTTATTTCAAAGTAATATCCTGCTTCATACCTTTTAGGAGGTTTTTTAAATTTGACAGCAAACATATCATTAACTATATCTCCGGGCTTTAACTCAGAAATAAATTGTATTTTTCTTCTTTTTTCAATATTGTTCTCCATAATTATAATTTAATGAAGAAATATTAAAAACGGAAAAGATTCTACATCTTTAATTTTCCTCTTAACTTAGCATAAATTCCATAATCAATATATTCCTTTCTTTCGATGTAATAAGATGTTTTTGGTGCTTTGTCTCTTTTTTCAATTATTTTATCTGTAACCACAATAGAAAATGAGTCAGCTCCGGCTCCACTTCCATACGATGTAAGTAATATTTTATTACCTGGTTTTGCAATATCTAATACATAACATAATCCTAAAAGCGAAGATCCAGAATAAGCATTTCCTATCTTCTCAACAACATTTAAGCTATCTTTTATTTTTTCAAATGGAATTCCTAAAATCTTTGCGGCCCTTAAAGGAAATTTTCCGTTTGGCATATGAAATACAACATAATCAAAATCATTCACATTATAGCCAGTTTTTTCCAATAGCCTTTTTGTTGCTTCTATAACATGTTTAAAATATGCTGGTTCTCCTGTAAATCTTCCTGCGTGTTGAGGATATTCTTCACCTTCAGCTCTGAAAAAATCTGGGGTATCTGTAGCATAGCTTATAGTATCTTCAATTTCAGCAAGAGATTCTTCATAAGGGCCTATAATAAATGCTGCACCTCCTGCTCCTGCTGTATATTCTAAAGCATCTCCTGGTCTTGATTGAGCGCAATCCGCTCCTATTGCAAGCCCATACTTTATCATCTCTGCTTTTACCATAGCATAGCATATTTGTATGCCTGCAGTACCTGCCTTACATGCAAATTCTAAATCGGCGCAAAATAAATCTTCAGAGGCATTTATCGCTTCTGCAACTGTTGTACCACTAGGATTAACAACATAAGGATGCGATTCTGAACCAATAAAAACTGCTTTAATTTCTTTTGGATTTATGCCTGCCCTTTTTAAAGCATTCTTTGCAGCTTCTACTGAAATTGTAATAGTATCTTCATCTATATCAGGAACGGATTTTTCTTCTACTCCCAAAGATGGTTTTTCAGCTCCCCAAACTCTTGCTATCTCTTCGACTTTTATCCTAAATCTAGGTATATAAGCACCATATCCAACGATTCCTACTCTTTTCATTTTAATCACAAATGTTACTACATTATGATAAAGAATTTAAAGCTTTTAATAAAATTATTAAAATGTCGAATTTTTTGTAAGATATTTATTGATCTACAAAAAATTAAATAAAATGAAGAAATTTAAATCGCTATTAATTTTATTTTTAGTTTGTCTGGGTGTTTCATTATTTTTATATTTCAAATTTTTATCAAACAAGTGTGAAACAAAAACAAAAATTGTTACTAAAGTTATAGATGGTGATACAATAATAGTAGAGGGTAGCAAAAAGATAAGACTTCTTGGAATAGATGCTGATGAAAAAGGGTATCCTTGCTATTATTCTGCAAAAGAAGCATTGGAAGAAAAGATTTTAAACAAGAGGGTTAGATTGGAATGTGATTTAAAAGATAAAGATATTTATGGAAGATATTTAAGATATGTTTTTGTTGATAATGAAAATATAAATGTATGGATGGTTAGAAATGGCTTTGCAATAGCAAGGACTGAGGATGCGAAAAAATATGAAAAAGAAATAATAGAAGCTGAAAAATATGCGAAAGAAAATAATATTGGATGTAAATGGAAATAAATTTCAAATTCTTTTCAACATTCATTTGCTTTTAATGGAGTTGCTTGCATTTTTGAGAAATCGTTTTTGTCATTATCTGTATCATTGCCATTAGGACATCTTCCTGTAGAATTGTTATCATCTGGCAAAGGAGCATTATCATTTTTATTCCCATCATCAAAGCTTCCGTATGCTACTCTGTCTATAATCTCTTCTCCTCTTTTCAAAATTATTTCTCCTTCTGATTTTCCTAGTTTATCGGAGCAGTTAACTAGTAAATATCCTTTTGCAGGTATGATTCCGAAAATTGAGCAATTATAATAAGTATTTCCTGTATCTGATCTTCTTGAAATTATTATCCATTCGTTAAGATTCATATCAAATATCTCATGATTATATAATTCAATCCATTGGGTTGCATTTGTTTCATTAAATGTGATATTTCCATCAACATAAAATTCATTTATAACTATTTTTGGTGGTAAATCAAACAATTGCTTTTTCATAGCCTCCATCTTTTCTACCCATTCCTGAAGAATTTTCTCTGTTTCTTTGCATAATAATTTCATATTTTCAAAATTTGTCCCATAATTTGTTTCGCTTATTGAGCCAAGCTCATTGGTTATTTCTATATATCCGCTTGCCATCTCACATCTTTCAATTATTTTTGAAGGTGTTTTGGATATTGATAAAATAATATCTTTTGTTTGAATTCTCCATTCTGTTTTGTTGTAATTTGTAAAAACAATAACAACCTTATCGGGAGCATATAATGTTTGTTCTATGCTATCATAGCTTATTTTTGCTTTAAACTTTCCATAAGGCGTTTGCATCTCTTTTTCAATTGATTCGGGACTTGAAAAGCTTGTTGTTTTTCCTGGTATTTCTTCTGAGATGTTAACATTAAAAAGAAGTTCTCCTGTAGGTAAATAATTCTCATCGAGCTCTGGAATAAGAAAAGGGATTGCTAATAAACTTGCTATTATTGTTGCAAGCATTATCGGCGTCTTCATTATTTTTTTAATTTTGTATTACATAATATAAAAAGCTTTTGGTGAAACAAAATGAGTAAAATAAAAGGTAAGAGAGAAAAAATTGTTCCAGACACTTCAGTTTTAATAAATGGCACTCTATCAGAATTAATAGAAAAAGACGAAATAAAAAATGCTGAAATAATAATTCCTGAATTTGTTATTGATGAATTGCAAGCTCAGGCATCAAAAGGCTTAGTTATAGGATTCAAAGGTCTTGAAGAAATTAAAAAGATTAGAAATATATCCAAAGAAAAAAACATAAAAATTACATTTGCAGGAAGAAGACAAACTTTGGAAGAAATAAAATTGGCAAGATCTGGAAGAATAGATGCCTTAATAATAGATGTTGCTTTAGAGAAAAATGCGGTTTTATATACATCTGATATAGTTCAGGCACTAGTTGCAGAATCTAGAGGAGCTGAAGCGAGATACTTCAAACCTTATGAAAAAAAGGAAAAACTAAAAATAGAAAAACTTTTCACAGAAAATACTTTGTCTATACATCTAAAAGAAGGTGTCCCACCACTAGCAAAAATCGGAAGACCTGGAAATTTTAGATTAACAGAGTTGAGAAAAGAGCCTATGACTTCAGAAGAAATAGAGGAAATTATTAGTGAAATAATGAGTGCTGCAAAATATGAATCTGGTTTTATAGAAGTTAATGAAAGAGAAGCAACTGTTATACAATTAGAAAATTTGAGAATAGCGATATCTAGGCCTCCTTTTTCAGATGGTACTGAAATAACTGTTGTAAAACCTATTATAAAGTTAACCTTAGATGATTACAAATTATCTGAAAAATTAAAAGAAAGAATAAAGACAGGTGAAGGTATTATAATTGCTGGTCCTCCTGGCTCAGGAAAAAGTACATTAGCAGCATCTATAGCAGAGTTTTATGAATCATTAGGAAGAATAGTAAAAACAATGGAACAACCAAGAGATTTACAAGTTAATGAAAAAATTACCCAATATTCTAAGCTAAAAGGAGACTTTGAAAAAACTGCTGATTTCATATTGCTTGTTAGACCGGATTATACAATATTTGATGAAATTAGAACAACGAAAGATTTTCTAATATTTAAAGATTTAAGGCTTGCTGGAATTGGTATGATTGGAGTTTTGCATGCAAATTCTCCAATTGATGCTATCCAAAGATTTATAGATAGAATTGATTTAGGTATGTTATCGCATGTTATTGATACAATAATATTTGTAAAATTTGGTGAAATAAAAAAGGTTTATTCTCTTTCTCTTGTTGTGAGAACTCCAACAGGTATGCAAGACCCTGATTTAGCTAGACCTATTGTAGAAGTTAGAGATTTTTTAACAAATGAGTTAGAATATGAAATATATAGTTTTGGAGAAGAAAAGGTTATATTCTCTGTAAAGAGAGAGGAAAGTCCAATAGAATTATTAGCAAAAGAGAGAATAAAAAAAGAAATCTCGATTTTTGATAAAACCCCAGAAATAGAAATATATGGAAATAGGGCAATAATAAAAGTTGATAATAAAGTTATTCCAAAAATAATAGGAAAGAATGGTGAAACAATTAAAAAAATTGAAAAAAGGCTTGGAATAGGTATTGATATAATTCCAAAAATAGTAACGATGAAAAAAGAGGTTGATTTTTATTTTGAAGAAAGTGGAAATTATTTTGTTTTTAAATTTGACAAATCCTTATACAATCACAAAATAAATTTTTATTCTGATAAAGAATTCATAATTTCTGCTATTGTTGGAAAAAATGGAATAGTAAAAATAAGAAAGGATAGTGAAGAAGGTAAGAAAATAGCAGCAAGTATCTTAAAAGGTTCTATAAAGGTTTTTGTTTAGCTTTCTAAAATTATCATTTGGGGACAAAATTTTATATGATTCCTCAATGATGAAATTGATTTTGCTAAAATATTACTTTTAATTAATTTTTCTTTTCCATCCCATGGATCAAATATTTTGTATTTACTATTTATTTTTTCAAGAATCGTAATAAAATGAGGGTAATGATAAACTCTAAACAAATAATAAGAATCTACATATAATATCGGATGCTTATTAATAAATTTGTTTATTAATTTCAAATTGATTTTTTAACTTCGGTTTTAATTTTTGAAGAAGATTTTATCTTTTTTACATAATAGTAAAATTTCTTATTATCTACAATTCTTCTAATTTTAACATTAAAGTTTTTAGCAATAAAATCTAGATGACCAATAACAAAATCGTGCTTGCTAAATTTTAAAGAATGAATCAAACAATTAAGCTCAAATTTTTTAGAAATTTTTATATTTTTAATTCTTTTTACAGCTTGCAAAATACAACAAGCTAAGCAGCCTTCATAAGTTGATTGAGCTCGTTTCATATTTTAAAATAAGTTTGAGAGGATATAAGATTTTAAAAAAGAAAATATTTGGAAGAAAATTAAAAAAAGAAAAATTAATATTCTGACTCTTCTTCGCCGAACTTCTTTTCTGAAGACTTGGTTGATTTCGAAGCTGCTATAACATCATCTATTCTTAACAACATCTCTACTGCCTCTGATGCTGATTTTATTGCTTGTGTCTTTATTTTTAACGGTTCTATTACTCCTAATTCTAGCATATCTGAAATCTTTCCGTGTATTACATCTACTCCATAATTTTTCTTTCCTTTTCCATGTAATGAAATTAATTCAACAATTACATCCACTGGATCCATTCCTGCGCTTTCTGCTAATGTCTTTGGTATTATTTCTAAAGCCTCTGCAAACTTGTTTATTGCTAATTGCTCTCTTCCACCAACTGATTGTGCATATTCTCTTAATCTTAAAGCAACTTCTATTTCAGTAGTTCCTCCTCCTACTACAAACTTTCCTAACTCTATTGCTGAAATTATTCCTAATACAGCATCTTCCATTGCTCTCTTTGCTTCATCAACAACATGCTCTGTACCTCCTCTTATTAGGATAGAAACTGATTTCGGATTCTTGCAGTCTTCAACGAAAATCATTTCTTCTCCTGCCAATTTTCTTTCTTCAACTAATCCTGCAAAACCTAAATCTTCTTCTGCTGCTTCATCTAAGTTGCTTACTATCTTTGCTCCTGTTGCTTTCGCAAGCTTTTGCATATCACTTTCCTTTACTCTTCTAACTGCCATTATATTTTTCTTTGCTAAATAATGTTGAACAACATCGTCAATTCCTTTTTGGCAAAATACAACATTACATTTTGTTTTTATTACCTTTTCTGCTATATCTTTTAGCATTTTTGTTTCTTGTTCCAAAAAGCTTTGCATTTGTTCTGGACTAGATATCTGAATCTTTGCTTCTGTTTCTGTAGATTTTATTTCTAATGCAGAATCTACTAGCAAAATCTTTGCGTCTTTGACAGATTTCGGCATACTTGGATGTGCAACTTCCTTGTCAATAACAATACCCTTTATTAATTTTGTATCATCTAGGCTTCCACCGTGCTTTTTCTCTATTTTTATGTCCTCTTTATCAATTACCCATTTACCATTCTTTTTTTCAGCAACAGTTTTAACAGCTTGTACAGCAATTTTTGCCAAACTTTCTTTTGCTGTTTCTCCGCTTTTTCCTGTCATTGCCGTCATCGCTATCTTCTCTAAGGTTTTTTCATCATTTATATCAACTTCCATAGCAATTTCTTCTAAGATTTCCAAGGCTTTTTGACTTGCTGCCCTAAATCCTTTTGCAATTGTTATTGGGTGTATATTCTGATCCAAAAGCTCTTCTGCTTTCTTTAACAGCTCGCCTGCTATAACAACTGCTGTTGTTGTTCCATCTCCAACTTCTTCTTCCTGAGTTTTTGCAATTTCTACCATCATTTTAGCTGCTGGATGTTCTATTTCCATTTCATCTAAAATTGTTGCTCCATCGTTTGTTATTACAACATCTCCAATACTTGATATCAGCATCTTATCCATTCCTCTCGGTCCTAATGTTGTTCTTACAGCATCTGCTATTGCTTTTGCTGCTGCTATGTTTCTTCTTTGTGCATCCTTTCCTGTTTGTCTAATCGTACCTTCTGGAAGCACTAATATAGGTTGAACTAATTGGCCATTCATATCTTATCACCTTTAGATATAGTAAAAAGTAGTATATATTAAAATTAAAAAGGAGTAAAATTTAAAAATTATTTACAAGCGATGGTGAATTTATGAGTATTTATTCTATTTTACCAATATTATTATTTATTTTGAAGTATCTCCTTTCAATTTCATTATCGAGTTACATAATTTTACATAAAGCCGATATTAAAAAATCTCTTTTAATCTCCATAATAATCTTTTTGTTTTATTATTTCTCTTTCTATTATCGTTTTTTAATGAAATATCCTGAAATTCTTATTAAACTCGTAATTTTTATTGTTTTATGTTTAATTTTTGTTGAAGGAAATAAGAAAGAAAAAGTTCTTGTCGGATTTCTCTCTTTCTTATTATTCTATATTCTTGATTTATTTATTTAATCATTCGGTCAGCTCCCCTTTTAAAAAACCTGCCTTTAAACCAACTATTCTAACTTTTACAAAATTACCGAAAATTTCTTTTGCCTTTCTTTGATCAACATTCTCTATAACTACTGGTTTAAAAGCGTAGTTTCTGCCAACCAAGCCTTCCCTTATTATATCATTAACTAATATTTCACCTTCCCATTGTAACCACATACTATTTCTCTCTCTTGTAACCTCTTTTACAATTTCATGTAGAATTTTACTTCTCCTGCTTTTTGTCTTAGAATCTACTTGCTTCATATAACTTGCTGGTGTACATTTATGCGAAGAAAATCTTGAAATATTAACCTTATCGGGTTTTAAAATCTTTATAATTTCTATTGTATCAAGAAAGTCTTCCTCCTTTTCTTCAGGATATCCTACAATAATATCAGTCCATATACTAATTTCTTTGAAATGTCTTCTAAACTTTTCACAAAAATCTAAAAACTCTTCTGTTGTATATTCTCGATTCATTTTCTTTAATATTTTATTAGAACCGCTTTGTATTGGTAAATGTAAAAATTTGTATATTTTTTCAGACCTATAAACTTTAAGCAGCTTATTAGATATATTCATAACATTTTTAGGGTTCATCATTCCTACTCTTATAAAATATTTTCCAGGAACTTCTGAAATTATATCGTTTAGTAAATCTGGTAATTTTGATACTTCATTCTCATCCATCCCATAACAAGAAACATCTTGGCCCGTAATATAAAATTCTTTTATTCCTGCTTCTCTATAAGATTTTATTTCGTTTATAATCTTTTCTTTCGGATAAGAGAAAACATTCCCCTTAGCAAATTTTGTAGCACAAAAATAACAAAAAGAGTTGCAGCCTGAGCAGATAGGAATAATTCTTGTTACTTTACTTAAAAAAATTCTCGGATATCCTAATTTAATTTCCTTTCTTTGTCCTACATATTCTACTATTTCTCCTTTTAATATCTTTGATATAGCTTCTCCTATTTTTGTTATGTGGTTGGTGCTTACTATACTTATGTTTGGAAAATGTCTCTTTATTAGATTGAAATCTATTTCTGGTAAGCATCCTCCTATAATAATCTTTTTTTCTTTATATTTTTCTTTTATTTCGTTTATTCTATAAATAATTTTTTTAATTGTTGTTTCTTTTACTCCGCATGTATTTATGATAACAATATCTGCATTTTCAATATTTTTTGTTATTTCGAACCCAATTCTTTGTAATATTCCACCCATTATTTCTGATTCTGCAATATTATTTGTACATCCATATGTTTCTATGTAGATTGTTTGCATCACAATTGCACCTCTATTAAAACTTTAAAAGGTTTGACATAATTAATTTTTAATTGTAGAGAGGTAGAGGTTGATGGCTGACGTATTGCATGTTAAACAATCAGTTCTAGATGCACTTAAAGCAATAGGTCTAAACTTATATGAAAGAAAACTCTGGGTTGCTCTATTATTAAAAGGTAATGCAACAGCAGGTGAACTAGCCGATTTGTCTAATGTTCCGAGATCAAGATGCTATGATGTATTAGAATCTCTTGCAGATAAAGGTTTTGTAATAATTCAGCCATCAAAACCAATGAGATATGTAGCAATAAGGCCTAGAGAAGCTTTAGAAAGAGCTAAAAAAAGATTACAACAAAAAACAGAAGAAATGATAAAAAGTATAGATAGTATTGTTTCCAGTGGTGTATTAAAAGAATTGGAAAAAATATATGAGGAAGGAATAAAACTTGTTAAGCCAGAAGATTTCTCTGGCGCTTTACGTGGAAGAGATGCTTATTTGGAGCATTTAGAAACTTTGATGGAAAATGCTAAAAAATCTGTTGATTTTCTTTTAACAGAGCAGGCGCTTCAAGAAATTTATGAAAAAAAATTCAAGACTATTGAAAAGGTTGCAAGATCTGGTATACAAATAAGAATTGCCGCACCGATAAGCAAAAAGACTGAAAACATAGCAAAAGAATTGAAAAAGTATGCTCAAATAAGAGATATATCAGATGTAGATCATGCAAAAAAACTTTTATCAAGAGTTTGTGCAATTGATGAAAAACATATAATATTAAGTTTAACAGATGATACGAAAACAAAACCGAATGAAGATATAGCTTTCTGGGCTCAGAGTGATCATGCAGCTTCTGATTTTTTCAAACCTATCTTCAACTTAATATGGGAGCGCGGTAAAGAAATTTAAAAAATCTATTAACAAACCTCAACATTATTATTAATTAAGTTCATACAGAATTTATGAATGTTTGAAAGTTCAACATCTATAATCTCTTCTACTTTTCTTTTTATCTCTTCTATCGGTGTTTCATTGGTTATTATTTGAGCTGCTGCTATCATTGGTTTATCTATTGGTTCACCTATCTGTGAAACAAGCCATATATAAACCTCTTTAACATCTACACTTTCATAAATTCTGTTTGCTATTTGATGAGAAAGTAAATTATATATTTTTCCTATATGACTAACAGGATTTTTTCCTGCTGCTGCTTCGCTTCCACTAGGTCTATTAAGAGGAATTAATCCATTCACTCTATTACCTCTTCCTACTTGACCACAATCAGCATTTTCTGCACATGTTCCTGTAACAGTTAAGTATATTCCATCAATACCCCTTCCTTTTCTATCCAATGTATTTAAATAAACAAATGCTTTATATTTAGTTTTCTCTTTCACAAATTTTGAAATTTCTTCTAAAATTTCATCTTTTTTCCTAAAATAATCTTCCTCACTTTTAACAAATCTATCTATTAATGGCATTGCTATTGTTAAATGAATCTCTCCATTTTTTCTTATACCCATAACCTTTACATCCTCTCCTGATTCGGGAAATCTTTTTTTAAACTCTTTTGAATTTATAAACTTCTCTGTTTCAAGAACTAGTTTTTCAGTTTCTGTTAGAGGAGCATAGCCAACAACAGCAGAAGTATCGTTTGCTCCAAAGACTTTTGTTTCAAAGGCTCTCTTAAATATATCTTGCAATGCTAAAGAACCTGGCTTTAATTCTATTTGGTATATCATATCTTTTTCAGGATCAACAAATCTTAAATGATTTTTTAACCAATCTTTCGCTGTTTTTATTACAATTCCTTCAACATCTATTTTTTCTTTTCCAACGAAAAATGTTGCCCTATCACCAATAACCATTTTCATTGGTTTTAGGATTTCTCCACCTCCAAATCTTTGTTCTGCTTCTCCTGCAACAAGAAGACTTTTATCTATATTGTGATGATAGATAACTCCGAATCTTTTCAAATATTCTTTTGAAAGTTCTATAGAGATTTGATTCATCATAGAGTCGCATATATAATCTGGATGCCCTATTCCCTTTCTTTCAACTATTTCAACCTTTTGCTCTTCTACTGGTATTGATTTTAACTCTTCTATCACTATATTTCTCATTCCAATCTTTTCCAACTTTTAAAAATTTTTAAAAATTATTTATTTGAAAATTTTAAAAATGTTTGAATATCTTGTTTTTATCTTTATAGGAGTTTTCTTTGGAATTTTTGCTGGTCTTATTCCAGGAATACATCCTAATACAATTGCAATAATTTTTTCATCCTTATTTTTAAAAATATTTCCTGATTATATATCTTTCATTTGTTTTATTGTGTCTCTTGGAATATGCAATTCTTTTGTTAGCGCAATATCATCAATCCTTTTTGGCGCTCCGGATAACGAAGATTCCTTAGCAGTTCTTCCTGGTCATAGATTGTTAATAAAAGGTTTGGGATATTTTGCAATTAAACTAACTGTTATCGGAAGCTTATTTGGCTTTTTATTTTCTCTTTTTTGTTTTCCAATTTTTTACTATTTTATACCTATGATATACAATCGTGTTTCTTCTCAAATGCATCTTTTTCTTTTAATAATTGTAGCTTTATTGATTTTAACAGAAAAAGGAATGAAAAATAAAATTCTTGCAACTTTTGTTTTTTTAATTTCAGGGATTTTAGGAATTGTGGGAAATTCCTTGCCAATATCTCAAAATTATTATCTATTTTGTTTGCTTACAGGATTGTTTGGTATGCCTGTCTTATTTTTATCAATAAAAAACAATACAAAAATTCCAGAACAAAATTTTCGTGATAGAAAGATTTCTTTAAAAAGCATAAATAGAGCAATAGTTTCAGGAGCTTTTGCAGGCACTTTGACAGGAATATTTCCCGGGGTAAGCGCATCACATGCAACTATAATATCAAATTTAACTAACAAAAGTGATGAAAGATTTCTTATTTCATTAGGAGCAGCTACAACAACAAATATTATTTTCTCATTTATTTCTCTTTTTATTATTGGAAAAGGAAGGAGTGGTTTGGCTGTAATTATAAAAAATTTTGTTGATGTTGGATTAAATGAATTTTTATTGATGATAATCATTTCGATAATATCTGCTGGAATTGCTTCTTTAGCAACTTTGAAAATCTCTAAAATTTTAATAAAGCAAATTGAAAAGATAAATTACAATCTGCTTAATAAAGGTATTCTTTTATTTTTATTTTTTCTTGTTTTTTTGTTTGCAGGATTTTGGGGCATATTGCTTAGTGTTATTTCTTTATCTCTCGGAATTTTTGTTAATATGAATAAAATAAAAAGAACTCATATGATGGGATCAATAATGTTGCCAGTAATTTTATTTTACATGCAAAGAAATATTTAGAAAATTAAAGGTATTTCGATCAAAGATCTTTTATTGTTCATAGCCCTCTTATTATGCATTTTTTCACATATTTTTCCATAATTTTTTTTATTTTTTCCATAAATTCTTTTTCCGGCGGTTTTTCATTTATGTACTTTTTATCAATAACAGTTTCTGTTGGCATAAAAGATTGGAGAACATAAAGTTTGCACCCTTCAATCAATTTTCCTATATCTTCAAAATCTTTTTCTGATAATAATGATTTTACAACAGTTGTCCTAAATTCGTATTCTATTGAAGAATTCATTATAATTTTTATACTTTCTTTTATTTTTTCCGGATCTACTTTTACTCCAGTAACAATCTCATATTTAATTAATGGTGCTTTAATGTCCATTGCAATATAATCCAGAAGATTTTCTTTTAATAATCTTTTTATCATTTCTGGATTCGAGCCATTTGTATCCAACTTAACCAGAAAATTCATCTCTTTTATTTTTTTGATAAACGCTGACAAATCTTCGTGAATTGTTGGCTCTCCTCCTGTGATAACAATTCCTTCAATTTTATCTATCCTTTTCTTAAGAAATTCGAATATCTTTTTTTCTTCAATTGGTTTTGTAAATAATTCTGGGATCACCAAAGAAGAATTATAACAAAAACCGCATCTAAAATTACATCCTTGTGTAAATATTATTGAAGATATTTTTTCTGGATAATCTATTAAAGAAGTTTTCTGAAATCCGCCTATATTCATAAAATTATTTTAAACTTAATTTATTAAATTTATTGCATAAATTTAGCTTCTGCTTTTTTTAAATCATACGTTTTTCTTATTTTGAATTCTTCTTTTTTTCCTACATTCCAATTACTAACTGGTCTAAAGTATCCGACAATTCTAGAATATACTTCTGTTGTTTCTCCGCACATTGGACAATTTTCAAATTTTCCGGCAATATAACCATGAGAAGAACATATACTGAATGTTGGGGTTATTGTGAAATATGGCAGTCTATAATTTTCACATATCTTTTTTACTATGTTTCTTACAGATTTTGAATTTTCTATCTTTTCACCAACAAATATATGAAGCACAGTACCTCCGGTATATTTTGTTTGCAACTCGTCTTGATGCTCTAGAACCTCAAAAATATCATCAGTATAATTTACTGGTAAGTGTGTTGAGTTTGTGTAAAATGGTTCTGATCCTTTTTTATATTCTTCTTCGTTTGCACATATTATATCAGGATATTTAGATTTATCTATCTTAGCCAATCTATAGCTTGTGCCTTCCCCTGGAGTTGCTTCTAAATTATAATTATTTCCTGTTTCTTCCTGGAATTCTAAAAGCTTATCTCTCATAAAATCTAAAACCTTTAATGCAAAATCTCTTCCATCCTTTTCAGCTATACTTTTTCCAAGAAAGTTTAAGCATGCTTCATTCATTCCTATTAGACCTATAGTTGAAAAATGATTTTTCCAATATTCTCCAAATCTTTCTTTTATTTTTCTAAGATAAAACTTAGAATATGGGTAAAGATTTTTTTCTGTTAATTTTTCAAGAATTTTTCTTTTTATTTCAAGGCTATTCTTGGCTAATACCATAAGATTTTCAAGCCTTTCAAAGAAATCTCTATCATCTTTTGACAGATATCCAATTCTCGGCATATTTATTGTAACTACTCCAATTGATCCTGTTAAAGGACTTGCACCAAAGAAGCCTCCTCCTTTCTTTTTTAAATCTCTTAAATCCAATCTTAGTCTACAACACATACTTCTAGCATCTTCTGGTCTCATATCAGAATTTATGAAATTTGCAAAATATGGAATTCCATATTTTGCAGTTACTTCCCATAATATCTCTAAATTATTTCCATTGTTATTCCAAAAATCTCTTGTTATATTATATGTTGGTATTGGAAATGTAAAAATTCTTCCTGCAGCATCTCCTTCACTCATAATCTCAAGGAATGCTCTATTGAACAAATCTATTTCTTCTTGAAATTCCGAATAAGTTTCTTTTTGTTGCTTTCCTCCCAATATTATACCCTCGTTTTCTAAATAGGTTGGAACTTTTAAATCTAAAGTTATGTTTGTAAATGGTGTTTGAAATCCTACGCGAGTAGGAACATTCATATTAAATATAAATTCTTGCATCGCTTGCCTAACATCTTTATAACTAAGGTTATCGTATCTTATAAACGGAGCAAGTAAAGTATCGAAATTTGAAAATGCTATTGCTCCTGCTGATTCACCTTGCATGGTGTAAAAGAAATTTACAACTTGACCTAAAGCTGATCTAAAATGTTTTGCTGGCTTTGTTTCTATTTTTCCAGGAGCTCCTTTAAATCCTTCTAATAGCAAATCAAAAAGATCCCAACCAACGCAATAAACAGAGAGCAAGCCTAAATCATGAATATGAAAATCTCCTTGCTTATAAGCATCTCTTATTTCAGGTGGATAAACCTTGTTTAACCAATAAACCTTGCTTATTTCTGATGAGATGTAATAATTTAAACCTTGAAGAGAAAAGGTCATGTTGCTATTTTCATTCACTTGCCAATCTAGTTTATCAATATATTGCTCAACTAGATCAACATTAGACTTTTCTATTATTTCTCTTATTTCTCTATGTTGCTCTCTATAAATTATATAAGCCTTTGCTACCTTATATTCCCCTTGGTTCACAAGCGTTTCTTCTACAACATCCTGAATTTCCTCTACAGTTATTATTTTTTCGGGGTTTTTTTCCTGAATCTCTTCAAGGGTTTTTACTACAAGATTAGAAAATTTTTCTGCCTTTTCTCTATCTTTATAACCAACCGCTTGAAAAGCTTTCCATATAGCTTCTGTTATTCTTGATTGATCAAAAGGAACGATTCTCCCATCCCTTTTTCTTATCTTTTCTATTTTCATCAAAAATCACTTAGAATATTGTTTAATATTTCATTTTGTTTTTTAATAGATTTCTGTTGGGCAAAATATTTTAATCAATTTCTCTTTTTTAAAACTTGTTTTTTATTTATATAAATTGAATGAGATGCTTTGTCGCAATTGATTTGCCTGAAGATATTTGTAAAAAGATAGGAGAGATAAAATCAGAAATTAATAACAAAAAATTCATAAAAATCGCCTCAGAGCCTCACATAACACTAAAATTTATAGGTGAAGTTGAAGAAAAACAAAAAAATCATATTATAGAAAATCTTAAAAAAATCGAGTACAAGCCATTTGAAGTGGTCATAAAAGGTATTGGAGTTTTTCCTAATTTTAAATATATTAGAGTAATTTGGCTAGGTTGCTTCTCAAAAGATCTTGAAAAATTAGCAGAAATTATTAGAAACCAATTAAAGGAATTTAATCCAGAAGATGAAAAATTCGTTGGTCATATAACAATTGCTAGGTTAAAAAATAAACCGGATAATGATATTTATAATTTTATAGAGAAATACAAAAATATAGAAATAGGAAAATTTTTGGTCAAAGATTTCAAATTGAAAAGAAGTGTATTAACACAAAAGGGGGCTATATACTCAGATATTTATCAATTCGAGTTGATGAAATGAAAGAGATTGATAATTTGAAGAAAGAGATTGATAAAACACAAGTTATAATAATGGCTGGAGGTAGTGCAAAAAGAATGGGACTTGCTTTTCAAGATATACCTAAACCTATGATAGAAATTTGTGGAAAGCCTTTGATTGAATGGTGCATAGAGCTTTATAAGAATTGTGGATTTAGAGATTTTGTTTTTATATTGGGATATAAGCACGAAAAGATTGAGGAATATATAAAAGATGGCTCAAAATTAGGAATTAATGTAAAATATTGTATAGATCCAGAAGAAAATATGGGAAAGGGAAGGTCTTTAAAAGCAGCTCTAAAAAATTTTGATACAAACAGAAGATCAATAATTTCTTATCCAGATGATCTATTTCTTGATAAAACATTACCGATAAGACTACTATTGCACCATCTCGATGGTAAGAAAAGATTGGATATAATAGCAACTAATCTATTTGTTTCTGCAACGAGATATCCTTTTGGAGTTGGAGAAATAAATGATAAAGGTATAGTGGAAAGCTTTGTTGAAAAACCAATAATACAAAAATTTTCTTCTACTGGTACAATTGTTGTTGAACCAGAATTCTTTAATATGATAGAAAAATACATAGATGAAAAGTCGGATAAGCCGATAGAGTTTGAAAGTGTTGTATATCCAATAATAGCAGAAATGAAAAAAATGTATTCAATGATAGTTTCTCCCGATGTTTGGTTACCAATAAATACATTAAAAGAATTAGAAAAAGCTAAGGAAATTCTTGAAAAAAATAATAAATAATCTTGCTATCTTTTTTGGTTCCTTTCTTGCAAATTCTTTAAGAAGTGAGGATGAACTATCATATTCAAAATTTTCTAACTTGATTTTATTTATCTCCCTAAATATTTCTTCTATTTGGTTATTATTAAAAGATTCGTAAATGTTTCTAATAAACCTTTGAAGCAAAATCTCTTTATAAATTTCTTTTTTCCAAAGCTTTTCATATATTTCAAGTTTTTTGTTGTATTCAATATGATTTATTATAGCATCTTTTGCTTTTTCTGCACAAATAAGAGAATAAATTATTCCTCCTCCTGTTAACGGCTTTGTTTGACCACAGGCATCTCCAACTAAAATTGCATTTTTATAAAAAGATTTTGTTGTTGTTATAGGAATTAAATGAAAATAATCCTTATTATCAAAATTTTCATTAACTTTATCTCTTAAAAATTTTGAAAATTTTTCTTTAGAATTTTTTATCTCTGTCATTAAACCAATTTCCCTATTTTGTGGTATAATCCAACCGAAAAATCTTTTAGAATATTTTTTGTCGTGATAAACCGATATCTTTTTTATTTCTATTTTTTTTCTAAGTTTATGAATATATCCTATTGCAAATTTAGGTTCTTCTATTCCCAAAAATTTTCTAACTATAGAGTTTGCTCCATCGCATCCAACTAGAATTTTGAAAATATATTTGTTATTCTTTCCTATAACATAAAAATCTTTATTTAATTTTATTTTTTCGCACTCATCATAATATAGTTTCGCTCCGCTTTTTGTTGCTATCTTTCTCAAATATCTTCCAAATTCCTTCCTTTTAAGAATATAAGCAAAAGGCTTGTTTGAAAATAAATAAAAACTACTTTTTGAAGAAAAAAAATTCATCTCTTTTATTTTATCTAATATTAAACTTTCTTTAATTTTAAGAAAATTTTTTATATTCGTTGAAACTATTCCTGAGTCGACTTTTATTTTTCTCGATTTTTCTATTAAAATGACATCAATTCCTTCATTAGAAAGAAGATAAGCCAAATAACTACCTGCAACACCTGCTCCAATTATTCCAACCTCTGCCTTTATAAAATCTTTTCTTTGCATAATTCATTTTTAAGATTTATTAATAAAAAGAGTTAGTATGGACATTAATTTTGAAAGGCTTTTAGATAGACTTATTTTAGTTCCGATAATTTTACTAATTATCTCAATATCCATACTCTCATACAATTATCTCACTTCAGGATTTTTTATAAAAAAGGATGTGGAGCTTAGTGGTGGAATAAGTATAAGTATAAAAATAAAAGAAAATATTGATCCCAAAGAAATTGAAAAAATTATTCCTGGCTCTTCTGTAAGAATGAGTTATGGTTATGGAGGTAATGTTTTGGTTGTTCAAGCACCGACAAAAAACGAAGAAGAAGTGATAGAAAAAATAAAAGAAAAGATCATTTTTGATGAAAATGAAGTGGAAATAGGAATAGTGGATCCTGTGGTGGGTGAAATATTTTGGAGACAAGCGAAAATTGCATTAATAATAGCTTTCATTTTGATTGGTATTGTTGTGTTTTTAGCATATAGAGCAATATTACCAAGCGTTGCAATGCTTCTTTCAACAATATCTGATGTAATTATAACAGTTGCTGTTTTAAGTGTTTTGAATATAAATCTTTCACTACCAGTTATTGCTGGACTTTTAATGATAATAGGGTACTCTGTAGATACAGATGTTCTTTTAGCAACAAGAATGTTGAAGAGAAGTGGGGATTTAAATTCAAGAATTTTTTCTGCAATAAAAACTGGTATGACAATGACTTTAACTACAATTTCTGCTCTTTTATGTATATATATATTTTCAGGGGGTACTGCTCTTAGATATATATCATTAACATTATTGATAGGTTTGTCTGCAGATATAATAAACACTTGGATAACAAATACATACCTATTTAGATTTTGGATAAAAAGAAGGGGTGGAAAACAATGAACTTAATAAAGAATATTAGAATTATATTTTGGATATTTTGTATCATATTCTCTCTATTACTTATATTTCCTTTAGAAAGAAGTGGTGTTGTAGTAATACTTGTTAGTGAAAATCTCAGCGAAATAATAAAATCGGGTGATATAATTTATGAGGTAAACGGTGAAAAAGCTAATTTAAACAACATATATGGCTTTGTACATATAAAAACAAATAGAGGAGAATTTGATATAAATATTTCAAAAGAAGATGTTGTTGTTGAACCTCGATCCTTAACAAATCTTAAATTTGGCTTAGATATAAAAGGAGGAATACTTGCGATTGTAAAACCTGAAAAAAATGTTAGTGATGAAACGCTAGAATTAATAAAAAATAATTTAGAAAGGAGGATGTCTTCTTTAAGAGAATCTAGCTTTCAAATAGTTAAATATGGGGATGAAAAATTCATTCAAATACAAATAGCTGGAGGGACAGAAGATGAAATAAAAAAATTAATAAATACTACAGGAATATTTGAAGCTAAAATTCCAATACCTGTAAAATTTGAGAATGGAGAAGGAATAGTTAAATTTGGAGATGAAAAAGAATGGTTTGAAGTAAAGATTTCTGACAAAAAAGATTCGATAATTTATGAAGGGAAAGAGATTAGAATAAATGAAAGTTTTATATACAAAGGGGTAGAATTTACTTTATTTGAAATAAAAAATGATAGTGCATTAATAGCTCCTACTGTTTACAAAAACAGTGGAGAGAGGATTGATGTTGTTAGAGTATATACTGATCCTCAGCACTCTTATGTTCAAAATGTCGGTGGTTATTATGAATGGAAGTTTGATGTCGAAGTAACGCGAAATGCTGCTGAAAATTTTTATAAAGCAGTAAAAAATCTTGGAATTAGATATGAAGCTGGTAGAGCATACTTAGAATCTAAGATATATTTGTATTTAGATGGAAAGTTAGTAAGCAATCTTTCCATCTCTTCAACTCTAAAAAATAGACCAACTACAATGGCATCTGTCTCTGGCTCAGCACCAACAAGAGAAGAAGCTATTCAAGAGAAAAATTGGCTCCAATTAATTCTTCGTTCAGGAGCATTGCCAACAAACCTTCAAATAATTTCAATAAAAGTAATTTCTCCTAAACTCGGAGCATCATTTTTAATAAACGTTTTCATTTCTCTTTTTGCAGCAATAATTTGTGTTAGCATTATTATATTTTTAAGGTATAGAAGTACTAGAATAAGTTTACCTGCTCTTCTAACGTCTTTTAGTGAAGTAATAATTCTATTGGGTTTATCTGTATTAATAAATTGGAATTTAGATTTGGCTTCTATAGCTGGTATTATTGTAATTGTTGGTACTGGTATTGATCAACAAATAATGATAATAGATGAAATCCTTGAAAAGAGGGAAGAAACTATCTCTTTAAAGGCCAAGCTCAAGAGAGCCTTTTTCATGATATTTACATCCGCAGGAACAACTATTTGTGCGATGCTTCCTCTTATGACAATAGGATTTGGAATTCTTAAAGGATTTGCTATTACCACAACTTTAGGAATTCTTGTTGCAATATTTATAACAAGACCTGCGTTTTCAGATATTATAGAAAGATTGCTTAAGTGATTTGATGATAAACAGATTGCTGTTTATGAAATATGCTTTACCTTGCTCTGATAAATTAATACAAAGAGGTGAAGTTGACGAAAATTATATTAAAAAATTGTTTGATATTGTAAAAAATTCAAAAAAATTACCAGAAAATTCTGAAAAGATATTTAGGGTTGCTTTTTCTTTTTGCAAAAAAATAGGAGAAAAAATAAATAAAGATCCGATGGATGAAGACGTTATAAGAAGATATTTTCTTTATGAGCATGATAATGTTGTGGAAAAGATGGGATATGAACAAAATTGCAAAGTTTATCCTGGTTTATGTTTAAAGATTGAAAATGGTTTAGCGAAGATATTGACACCAATAGGATTTAATTTTTATAAAATAGATTTTGTTCCTGATTTGAAAGAAAATGAATATGTTGTAGTTCATAGAGAATTTGTTATAGAAAGAATATCTAAAGATCTAGCAAAAAAGCTCTGGGAGATTAAAACTTTACAATCTTCTCTCTTAATTTAATTTTAAGAATTCATCATTTTTTCTTCTATTATTTTTTCAACCTTTTTGAAAGCTTCTTCTTCATTCATTTTCATTGGTATTCCTATTATTCTAAACTTTTTTATAATACCAATCCTTTTCCACAATTTTATAAAAAATCCCAAGTCCAAATCGTGTGTGGAATAAATCTTTTTGTTTTCTATCTTTTCAATGTCTGTAATTAATTCAACATCTTTTATTCCTATTACTGTATCTAATATGTTAATCTCTTCATCATTAATTTCTTCTAAAGGATCAAATTCAATAAATTTTATTTTAGGGAATCTTTTTTTCAATCTTGGTATTAATTTTATTGGCAAACTATCATCTTTTAATAAAACATTTCCTAGAATATAAATTTTTTTCATCTCTGCTTCTTTTTGTATACACATAAAAATCTATATGAATTCAAATGTTTTAATTTTAGGTTCTAAGAAAAAATTATTTAATAGTTAATTTTACTTTATAACCATCTCACCTTCAAGAAATGACTTGCACAGCTCATACAAGGATCATAAGCCCTAATAAGCTTTTCTATCTCATGAACAATCTTATGTTTTGATTCATTCAACATTTGAGTAACCAAATCTTTTATATCTTTTTCCATCATTATCTGATTTTGCGCTGTTGGAATTACAATATTTCCATAGTTTATTTTTCCCTCATTATTAATAGAAAGCATATAATAAAGTGTTCCTCTTGGAGCTTCAATAACACCAACACCTTCTCCTGCCTTTATTTTTATTTCGGGTTTATTCTCTTCTTTAAACTCTCTTGATTCAATAATTTCAATTGAGTGATCAATTGAATGTAATATCTCTATAGCTTGAGCAAGATTGTTATGATATACATTATTTGAAGGGAATATTTTGAGATATTTTTCTACATCTCTTTTTGTTTCTTTATGTAAAGCTTCTTTATTCAAATTCATTCTTGCTAATGCTCCTACCATATATTCCCTGCCTTCAAATTGAAATCCAGTTGCTTGAGAATATGGAATTACTATTCTATTCAAATAGTTCCAAAAATTTTCTTCTTCTATTCTTGTTCCGTCTATGCTTTTTATATATCCTTCTAAAAAACTAAAATCCTCTGTTATTAAAGCAACATAATTTTTTTCTTTTGTGAAATTAAAATCGCATTTGTATAAAATTTCAATCAAATCTAAAACATCTTCCCTTACGCTTTTCAACTGATTTACAACGCTCTTTAATTCATCTTTTGTAGGAATTTTTGAAAAGTGTGCAACGTTTATGTATTGCGGATGGACAGCTCTTCCACCTATTACTGTAGAAAGTGCATTTCCTGCTGCTTTAACTTTAAATGCTTGCTCAATTATTTTTATGTTCTCAATATCCAAAATAGAATCTATATCAAAAATATCAGGTAAGACAAAAAAATAAAGATGCAATGCATGATCTCTTATAATAGTTCCATACATCGCAAGCTTTCTTAACAAAATTGTTTGTTCAGAAGGTTTTATACCTAAAGCCTTTTCTACAGCTTCTATACAGCATATTAAATGTGCTATACTACAAGTTCCGCAAATTCTTGAAACGATTTGATGCACATTTAAACAATTTTTATTTCTTATTGCTTGTGTATAGAATCTTTTACTTTCTGTAACTTTTAGCTTTATGTTTTTAACATTATTATTCCTTATTTTTATATCTAGGCTTGCGCTTCCTTCTATCTTGCTTATATTTTTTAATGAAATATCCAATCCTTTATGCATCTTTCACAACACCAAACTCTTTTAGATATTTATTTAAAACTCTAAGAAATTCATTTTCATCCATCGGGCAACCTGGAACATTATCATCTACTTTAACAATTTCTGAGATAGGAGAAACCTTTTCTCTATGATTAAATCTTTTTAATATTGGTTCTATTTCTTTTTTTGTTTTTTCATCAAAAAAATTTCTTTGGTTTGATGGATTGCCATAAACAGCACAACTTCCAACAGCAACAAGCTTTTTACACTTTTTTCTAGCATCTTTTAAAAGTTTTTCTTCTTTTTTTGTTGATATAGCCCCTTCAACAAAAAGAACATCAATATTTCGTAAAGAATTTTTGGCTTTCAAAAGAGGGAAAAATCTTATGGATAACAAATTGCTCCATTCCTTCCATTTTGTATTCATCATTTCAATAAACATTATACTCGAATCTCCAGAGCATGTGAATTTTAACCAACCTATATTAAGCTTTTTCTGAGTTTTTTTCATTATTTTTCTCTTATATTTTACAACAATTTAAATTTTAGTTTCAAAAATCAAAATATGATTCCAGATAAGGATCAACTAAAAAAAGATATTGCTGGAGAAATTGTTTTGAGTGAAGATCCTGGAAGTGTTATAAGAAAATGGAGAACCATATTCAAAATACCTCAGAAAGTGCTTGCAACAAAAATAAATGTTGCTCCTTCTGTGATATCAGATTATGAATCCAATAGAAGAAAATCTCCTGGTGCAAATATAATTAGAAAGATTGTGAATGCTCTGGTTGATATTGGTTTTGAAAATGTAAAAGAATTTCCAAAATCTAAGGAGATTGGATTTTCTGGTTCTGTAGTAAAGGCGATAATTGATATGAGAGAATTTTTAGAACCTGTTGAAATAAAAAACTTTTGTAAGGCGATTAAAGGTGAAATAATAAATCAGGGGGATAAAAATAAGGTTTATGGTTATACAGTAATAGATTCTATAAGCGCTATAATAAATTTACCTCCTTCTGAATTGATAAAAATATATGGCTCGAACCCAGAAAGGGCTTTAATATTTACAAAGGTTACGACAGGTAAAAGTCCTATGGTTGCTATAAAGGTTACATCTCCAAAACCTTCTCTTATTGTTTTACATGGTTTGGATAAGGTTGATCCTATTGCAATTGAGATAGCAAAAGCTGAAAACATTTGGTTAGCTATCTCGAAAGAAGATAGTGTAGAAAAAATTATAGAAGATTTAAAGAAAAATTTTAGTTGATTTAAAAATTTAAAGAATCTCCATACTTTTTATATCATTTTTATCTATGAAAATTCTATAGGCTTTTGGATATCCTGGCAAATCTAATCTTTTTGCGTCTTCTAAAATTATCATATTTTTTTCTATGTTTTTTACAACCCCTTGAACTATTCCACTTTCATTTGTCCTTATTATTACATTTTTTCCATTTATATTCTCAGTGGTTTCATTTTTCTTTTTAGCATTTTCTCTATCTATCAATAATGCAGTAAAAACTGCTGAAAGGAATGGTGAGTAAATTAAAATGAGATATGTTGTTTTGCTTAATCCTAAAGAGGAAATTAGAGGAGATATTAGAGATATAAAACCTACTCCAATAATTGTAGCATACATTATTTTATCCATACTTTTTAAGTTATACTCTAATTCTTAATAAATCTTTTGCAATAATTATTCTTTCGCTTTCTCCTATTTTTTCTTTTATAATATCTTCAAGCATTTTATAATCTTGATATCTTCTGCTTATGTGAGTTAATACTATTTTTGCGTTTGTATGTTTCATAAGTTTAGCAACATCATTTAAAGACATATGATATCTACCTTCTATTTTTGCATTTTCACCTTCAAAATATGTACAATCTAATATTACTAAGTTCGCATCCTTTGATTCATCTATAATACTTTTACATAATTTTGTATCTCCGGAATAAACAACTTTTTTTCCTTTCTCTATATAAGAAATGTCTTCTAACCTTATCGTTTCTCCTTTATATTTTATTTCTTTTTCTTCTTTCAATCTTTCATATATTTTGCTCTTTTCAGGCAAACCTAAATCCTTTATTTTATTTTTATCTATCTTTACCCTATCCTTTTCAACAAACGAATAGCCAACTGATGGAATTCCATGAACTACAGGAAATGAAAATACTTCATATTCTCTATTAGAAAAGATTACAGATTTTTTTTCCGGTGTATCCTTAGCTAAAATTTCGAAATTTTTATATCCATAGCCAATATTTAGAAGTAATTTAACATTCTTTTCAGCCTCTGGTCCAAAAATAGTGAGACATTTTTTTCTTTTTTCTAAGGACATTGTCTCCAAAATTCCTAAAAGCCCTGCGAAATGATCAGCATGCCAATGGGTTATAAAGATATTCTCTATCCTCATAAAATTTAATCCTGCCTTAAATATTTGCCTTTGTGTTCCTTCACCACAATCAAAAAGCATACAATGCTCTTCTTTACCAACATATCTTAAATAAATTGATGGGTGATTTCTTGTATGAGTTGGAATTGCTGCTGTTGTTCCTAAAAATGTTATTTCTATGTATGTCATTCTCATCACCTAAAGCTATAAATTATTTTTCAATCTTAATTTTTTATAAAAGTGATAATAGATGATTGAATTGTTCTTTAATAACATAAATCAAACTACTTTACAATTTCTAGTTTCATTTTTATTTGTTTTCGCGATAATTTTTGGCGTTTTGCAAACAGCAAAAAGAGTAAAAAATGTTGAAGGAAAGATTTTTGAAGAAAGATTTTTTCCGGAAAGGGTTAACATCCTTTTGGCTATTATAATAGCATTTATCTCTGCTTTTTATCCGCCTTTATCTTCATTTCTTTTTAATTTTATTCCTATTGCTACAGTGATTTTTATATTAGTATTTTTCTTGCTGTTTTTCAAAAATGTTTTTATAGAAAAAAATAAATTGGGAATAAATTTCATGATATCTGCTGGGATTCTTTTGGTTGTTCTTGGTTTGATTGCAGAAAGCGTACCATATATTCCTTATCTTCCGATCTCTGGAAAAGACATTTTTTGGATAGTTGGGATAATTTTGGTTATCTTAATTTTTTATGCAGCATCTTCTTATAAGCCAGAAACTCCTCAAAAACCCACCACTACTTAATCTCATTTTTCTACTTCTCCTTTAGGAGATATAATTAAAGGTCTTGCTTCTGTCAAAGCCTTTGCAATTTTTTCTCTTGCACTTTCCAATAAACGCCAAACTGTTCCTCTTGATATTTTCATTTTTCTTGCTATTTCTTCTTGTGTTAATTTTTCTAACTCACTAAGTCTAAACGCTTCAAACTCAGGATATGTTAGCTCTACTGGTGTTGAATTTAATAAAGGTTTTGGAATAAATTCTTTAACATGAGGTATTTGAGAAAGATATAAATAACTAAAAGGCCTTCCTGGCCCTTCTTTTCTACAACACCATCTCCATCTCGGCATAATTTTTATTGAAATAGAAAGCTTTAAATATTTGCATATGCACATAATATTATGTGCTTTTGCACAAAATATTA
>CAZSPP010000024.1:0-6624 GCA_964608845.1 uncultured archaeon
TTTCTTTGGAAAGGTTTATCCAACTTTAATTTTCTTTTTTCAAAAATTTATGAATTTCTATTATTTTCAACTCCTCCTTCAATTGGATGGATGTTTAGGGTACCCGGATACTTTGGTGTTTTAGTTATTTTGGGCTACTCATTATGTACAGCAGTTTTACTTTCATATTTCTTAGAAAAAGAAAATATGAAATTTATAGGAATTTTATTATGCATTTTATTAATATTATCATCTTGTATCATAGGTTGGCAAAGGTTTACAGGAGATTTGGATGGTATTCTTAGAAAAGGGTACTATTTCGAAGATAGGGAGCATTACGATAGAGCACCATATAATAAATCAATAATCTTACTTTCAGGTTATAAAGGAAATTTTAAACCTCATCATACCGGAAAACCGTATATAAATCTTCCAAATGATTTGAACAAATACTTAGAGAAAGTCTTAAAAAATGGTGACGAGAAAACAGCTAATTATTTATCATATATAGCTGGAGGAGACTCTCTTATAACTAATTTGAAAATAGAGAATCTAGAATTTTATTACTTATATCCCGAATCTAAAGAAGAAATAAACATATACATACCACATAATAATATTCATAATGTTTATATACAAAAACAACTAGCTTCTATGAAAGATTTTAATAATGAGATTTACGGTTCCTTATCTTTGCTTAATCCTTCACTTACAATTACTACCGCAAATAATGAAAAATTTGATATAGAAATTAATCCAAGCATATTAACATCTTCAATTTTCGTATCTGAAAATTCACAAATACTTAAACCATTTGATGCTACTATTCATCACAATCCATCTAAAATGTGGTCAAAAGCTTCAACTTCTGATCCTTTACATGGAGAATGGCACCCATATTTAGAAAGATTTGGTATTGAAAATTGGCAATCTGATTATGGAAAAGGTTTGGTTTTTACTTGGGCAAAAGATACGCTGAATATTTCATTTAATGTTGAAAAAAATGATAATTATTATTTTTTTGTTAGATACTTTAAGAACAATGCTGGAGGAAAAATCAGAATTTATTTAGATAATGAGTTAATTAGAGAAATTGATACAAAAAACCAATTAAACAAATTTGTTTGGGAAAATATTGCTGAATTGGATTTAACTAAAGGAAAGCATAAAATCGCATTAGAAAATGTTGAAGGTTTCAACGCAGTAAATTTATTTGCATTAATCCCTTCTTCTGAATATGAAAAAATTGAAAAAGAAATAAAAAACATGCTTCAAAACAAAACAATAATTTACATTTTCGAAGGAGAGTATGATCTTTATTATGAAAATGCAAATATTTCAAAAGACCATGGAGGAGAAGCAAGTAATGGTCAAACTTTAGTGTTGGGTAAGGATTCAAGAATATATAACACAATAGAAATTATAAAACCATCTAATTATAGATTTGCAATTAGAAGTCAAGGAAATCTTATATTAAAAATAGATGAAAAAGAATACAAAGTAAATACAGCACAATTAGATTGGACATATATAGGACCAATATATTTAAATGAAGGTAACCATACAATAGAAATTATACCATCAAAAGAAAGCGATACAATTTATGAATACAAATCATATCTTGATGTTATTTGGTTATATTCAGTAAACTCTTCTAACCAAATAATAACATTAGAAGATTTATTTAAAGTAGATGAAATTCCTGCAGAAGTTAAAAATTATTCAAAAATCAATCCAACCCTTTGGAAAGTTCAAGTAAATGCATCAAAGCCTTTTATGTTAAGCTTTGCTGAATCTTATGATCCATTATGGGAGGCAAGGGTTTATAAAGATGGAAAGTTAATAGAAAAGGTTAGATCTGTTCCTTTATATGGCGTAATAAATGGCTTTTGGATTAATGAGACAGGAAATTTGGATATTGTAATAAGATATACACCACAAGACTGGTTTGAAATAGGTTTGGTTATATCAGCAGCTACTTTTGTGGCATGCGTGGGATATCTAATCTATGACTGGAGGAGAAGTAAGGTTAAATCTTTTAGATCTAGAATAAAAAAACTTTCTAAACCTATTTTAAAACTTATTTACATATAGCTTGTGTTATAGTTTTTTCTATGACCGAAAACTTTATAAAAAGTTTACTATATAGTAAACCTATGAAAAAAGAATTTATACTAAAACTACTCTCTTTAAGAAAGGAATGGAAGCAGAGTGAATTAATTAAACTTAGTGATAGTACTAAAGGGCACGTAAGCAAGACAATAAAAGAGCTGGAAGAAAAAAACATAGTTACAAAAACGGATAGAAACACTATAGTTGTAATTGATTTGGCAAAACTGCTTAATTACTGGGTTTCTTTAAGAGAATTACCTAGGCCTTATTACTTAGATACAAAAGAAGATATAGAAAAAATCGAACAAAAATTAAAGAAGTCTTATATAGAATATTCTATATCTTTTTTCAGGGCGGCTTGGCACAGGCTGAAGCTCTTAAAGGTTGAAAAAATAGAAATTTACGTCCTTGAAAAGGATTTAAAAAGAGTTTTTAGATTAATAGGTAAGCCAAGGCCATATGGAAAAGTGGAAGTTTATCCTGCAACTAAAATAGATGTTTTTGGATTCGAAAAAGTTTCTGGGCTTAAATTGGTACCTGTAACGCAAAATTATGTTGATCTCATGTTAATCGGAGGAAATGGAACAAAAATAGCTTTGGAATTAGCTAAAAAATATGAACTATTCGGTGTCTAAAATGGATATCTACGAAAAATCTTTAGAAACTCTGAAAAAAATAGTCAAAGCACAAAAAGAGTATGGTTTTAAAATAATCTTGATTGGCGGATGGGGGGTTTATTGTTATAATCCTTATATGAAGTCTAGGGACATAAACTTTCTTATCAAGGAACAAGATATTTTGAAATTAAAGAGCTTTCTGCATCCATTGGGTTTCAGGGAAACTGGTAAGGTATTGGAAAAAAGAGGATTTGCTTTGCTTGTAAATGATGATAAAATTGAACTTGATGTTTATGACAAGAAAATAGGAGGTTTTGATGTAAATGATATATTTGATAAAAAATTGTTTGTAGTTAAGAAAATAAATGGAATTAAGGTTAATGTTGCAGAGGTTAATCTACTGCTTATTTTAAAAATAATTTCTGGATATGAAAGAATAGGCACAGGAAAAGGAATGAAAGATATTTCTGATATACTGGCTCTATTCGATGCGTGCTTTGAAAAAATAGACTTCAATTTTATTTATTCCAACATAAATAAAAAAATTGTGAATAATGTTTTCTCCATTATTTTTTCTGATTACAAAAAAATTAGAAATTTATATCCAATCAGCTTTTTGAAATTTGAAAGAATGAAAAAGATTTTAGAAAAAGTTAAAACAAGATTATAGTAGAGCAATAGAGCTATTGTTTTTTGGCTCTCGCAGATATTCCGCAAGCATCAAAATTACACCGATAACCAAAAAGTAATATGCATAGATAGCAATTCTATTTGCTCTTTCTTCAAATCCTTGGGCTAATGTTATTGCTGATAAAATTAAAAGAAATATTGCAAATGCAACAGGATACCTTTCATCTAATTTTAGTTTTAGGGAAAAAGGAATATATAGCAATAGCAAAAAGAATGCAAATTCATCAAAGGTTAATTTTGGGTATAGCCAAAAAAGGAAGTAAATATAAAGGAAGATTGCTACTACAATTAAAAAGAATTTCAAAGGATTTTTCTTTGAATATGATATTAATGATTTTATATAGAGAGAAAAGAGTTTTATTAATTCTTGCAGAATTGGCTTTTTTATCTTTTCTTTTAGTTTTATTTTTTTGCCTTTCTTTTCTTTTCTTAATTTCTTTGGGATTTTTTTAAAAACAGCATTCAAGAAACCAATTTTCAGAAAATTCAAAATGTTTTGGAAATATAAAACAAGAGAAAGAGTTCCAAAAATTGTTGTGAATAGAAAAAGCCTTTGCTCTGCTCCTGGAAAAATGTATGGATTTCTAAGCTTTATTGATGAAAACAAGACAGTTGCTATGCAAAGGCCAATAAAGATAAAGAGTATGCTTTTTCTTATTTCTTTTTTCATATCGCTCAAATTAAAAAATATTCAAAAACCATTTAAGATTATGGTTAATGGTATTGGGGTTATGAAAAATTTTGGTAAAAATCTTGATTATTTCATAATAATACTTCTCGCTTTCATAGTGATGTGGAATCTTCTTTTGCCAGGATATATTCTTACATTAGATATGATTTTTCCTCCAGATGTTTCAAAATCTGCTAAAGAATTTTTTTATGGATTTAGAGAAGGTTTTTATAATTCAGCTCCTATGGTTTTTGTGATCTATGCTTTATCCTTTATTTTTCCAACATGGCTTATTCAAAAAATTATTTTATTAAGCATCTTGATAGTTTCAGGAATCTCTGCTTATAAAGTTTGCCCTTCAAATAGATTGGGAAAAATCTTTGCAGCAATATTTTATATGATAAATCCTTACACATATGTAAGATTTCTTGCAGGACATTGGCATTTGTTATTAGCTTATTCCATATTTCCATTTGTTTTGAGAGCTTTGATTAATTTTTTTAACAACTTTGACGATAAGAAAAAAGCAATAGAGTTTTCTCTTTGGCTTACACTTTTGGGAATATTTAGCACTCATTATTTATTTATGTTCTTTTTTGTTTTTGCTATATTTTTTGTTTTCGAATTGTTTTTTAATAAAAAAATATTATTCAAAGAAAAATCTTTAATAAAAAACTTAATGAAAAATCTTTTTGTTATTTTCATAATATTCTTTTTTCTAAGCTTTTATTGGATAAGTCAAATATTTACAACAGAAACAATATTAACACAAATTGAAGAAAAGGATATAGCATTATTTTCTTCAAAACCTTCTCTTGATTTTAATGTTGCATTTAATGTTGCATCTTTACATGGATTTTGGAGAGGAGGTTATGATTATGCAAAATATCATATCCCTTTTTGGTATGTTTTATTTATTCTTATCTTATTTTTTTCTGTTTACGGTTTTGTTGAATTTAAAGAAAAGCAGAAATATCATTTAGCATTTATAGGAATATTTTCTTTTATTGTAGCTGTAGTCAGTGCTATAAATTATTTTTCTTATTTATACAAATTCCTTTTCGAAAACTTCTTGTTTTTTAAAGGTTTAAGAGAGCCTCATAAATTTGTTGGAATTCTAGCTTTTATTTATTCTTATTTTGGTGGGATAGGAATTGGAAAGATAAGAATTCATAAAAATGAAAAGATATCTAAAGCTTTTCAAATAGCATTGCTTATTTTACCTTTAATTTATTCTTATACGATGCTATTTGGTTTTAATGGTTGGTTAAAAAGCATAGATTATCCAAAGGATTGGTATGAAGTTAATGATTTTTTGAATAATGACAAAGAGGATTTTAAGGTATTGTTTTTGCCTTGGCATTTGTATATGGATTTCAAGTGGATAGAAAATTCAGATAAAAGAATAGCAAATCCTGCTCCATCTTTTTTCAATAAGCCAATAATAAGTGGCGATAATATAGAGGCAGGAGGAATATATTCTCAGTCTCCAAGCAAAATATCAAAATACATAGAATTTTTGATTTCTAGTAAAGATGAAATAAAAAATCTAGGAGAACTTTTATCCCCACTTAATGTAAAATATATTATTTTGACAAAAGAAGTTGATTGGAAGAATTATTTATGGCTTAAAGAGCAAGATGATTTAGAAATCATAAAAGAAACAGAAAACTTCATAATATTTTTAAACAAATATTCAAGAAAAAGGGTTTATTTGGTTCAAGATTTGAAATACCTGAATAATTGGAGTGAATTAATAGAATTTTCAAAAAAAGAGGATATATTGAGATATGCATATATTGATAGGAGTTTTGTAGAAGAAAATTTCTATGAAATAAATGAAAAAGAAAATGGTAACAAAAATAAACAAAATTTAGAATTTTATAAAAAATCTGATACAAAAATAATAGTCAAGATAAATTTTTCTGAGATATCTAAAGAAAATATGACATATTTAGTCCTTGCTGAAAAGTATTCGCCTTATTGGGAATTAATTTCATCGGAAGATCAGTCAAAAAAACCACTGGAGGAAAAGCATATAGCAAATCTTGGTTTAACAAATGCTTTTTTACTAAAAGGTTTCATCCAATTTTCAGAAAGCGAATTAATAATTTCGTATAATAAGCCACAATTTTACTTATTTTCTCTTACCTTTTTATTATTTCTGTTATTTTATCTCTTGAAAACAAACAAAAAATGAAAAAAAAGCCAAACAAAAACTTTTTATATACCCAAAATATAAATAAAATAATAAAGAAAGTATATATTTTGTGATGCCGATGAGAAAAAAGGGCCTTCTAAAGAATTCTAAGGTAATTTCAATAATTTTAACAATAATTATTGTGGTCGCAATTCTTCTTTCTGGACCAGCAAGTGCTGTTAATGTAGGACTTTTGAATGTCCCAGATGAAGCAGAAAAAGGAGAAGAGGTAAATTTTCAGACATATGTTGATATTGAAACAAATGAAATAGTGCCTTTCCAAAACTTTACTATATTAATAGGAAATGTTTCTTGTACATTTGATATTAATGGAAATAAATTAACAGAATGTCCTG
>CAZSPP010000025.1:0-11773 GCA_964608845.1 uncultured archaeon
CTTTCCTCACAATAACATCCCGGAGAAGATGGGCATGGTGAATTTGAATTAAATGGACAACAATCAGGATCACATTTATCTGTGAAATTTACACAATCAGGATCGCAAACATTATCTTCAATCTCTAAGCAAATGTTATCTTGAATGCTTTGATCATTTCTATCTCTATAAGGACAGATTCCATTCGCATTAAATCTATGCCAAGAGCATTCTGGATCGCAAAACAAATAATCAGATGCTCCAAATCTATTAAACTTATTTAAACAATCTGCATCACAACCAAAATTGCTTTCTGTTGTTCTTAATACCTTTGCACAAACACTATCATTCAAATTAGTACAATCTTGCCTGCAAGTATAAAAATTCTCCCATTTAGTTTCATTTCCTGGAATCCACATTTCTCTTGTTTCGCATATTCCATTCCCGCAACAATTCTTTCTAACAATCTTATCTCCTGGGCAACATATTCCTGCTCCTGGACACGGCTCTAATTGAGAACAATTTTCTCCTAATTTAGCACATTGCATTTCGCAATCTTTATCTTTTGTACAATCAGGATCGCAAATTTTATTCTCTTCTTCACAATCCTTATCGCAAATTCCATCAGGAAGTAAGAATTTAGTATTGTTATATGTATAATTTATACAAGATGCATAACAAAATCCATCTTTTTGGTCTTCTTCTTTATCATTATCTTCATCTTTTGGCTTGCAATCCGGATCACAAACCTTGCTTCCTTCAACATAACAATCTAAATCACACACACCATCTTTTATATTATGAGAATCTGGATCGCATATTCCATCTTTTTCCTCTTTTCTACAATCTAAGTCCCAAACATTATCGCTCTCATTTCTATAACAATCTGGATCGCATATTCCATCATTATCCTTTACACAAAATTTATTGCAAACATTATCCTCAGAATTTCTATAACAATCTGGATCGCAAATATTATCAGCAACGCAAGCAGGATCACATTTTCCATCATTTATTTTACATATACATTCTCCCTCAAAAATAATTACTTTCCTATCATCCCTATTTTTTACTATACACAACTTTTTAGGATCTTTAAATGATGCTGGAATAGCTCTCATACATGCAAATGAGTTTGAAGAAAAATCTTCTCCAGATTTAACAAATACATATTTATATTCAATTGAGATATTTGTATGCAAGCCTTTTGGAAGTTCATATAATATTTTTGTAGATCCTGCAAGGCCGCAAGCTCTATCAATAATCATTGAAATATCTCTCCCCACACTATTCAAAGATTCTCTAAAAGCTACTTTCGATTGATATGAAAAAGTTGAATTTGCAAACAAAACTATTAACAAAAGCGATATTATTACAGAAATAGTTGCTAAAACAGATTCGGACAAGACAGCAGAGCCTTTCCTAAAACCCATAATATTCACTTTGTTACTTTTATTATATATTTTTTCCTTTTATTAAATAATTTCTGAGAATATAAGAAAAAGCTCAATTAAGCAATAATATTTAATTTTTAAATTTAAACTCTAAAATTTACAAAAGGAGATTAAGATGATAGAAACAATTACGAAGTTTTTACCTTCAGTAGAAGGACCGAAGGGAGTAATAAGCTTCAAAACAAGATTAAAATGGACTGGTATAATTCTTTTTATATTCTTAATAATGGGTTATATTTCTTTATATGGTGTTTCACAAAGAACTTATGAAAGATTTACTCTGTTTGAAATGATTCTTGGTTCTTCAATGGGATCATTAATAACCTTAGGTATAGGGCCAATAGTTACTGCATCTATTATATTGCAGCTTTTAGTAGGATCAAAAATATTAGGTTTAGATCTTACAAAAAAAGAGGATAGAGAAAAATTCCAAGGTCTTCAAAAGCTTTTAACAGTTTTATTTTGCTTTTTTGAAGGAGCTGCTTATGTAATTTTTGGGGTTATACAGCCTGCAGTTCCAAGCTTTGAATATATATTTCTATTAACACTTCAGCTTGCTATCGGTGGTATCTTAGTAATGCTTATGGATGAAGTTGTATCAAAATGGGGAATAGGAAGTGGTGTATCGCTTTTTATAGCTGCTGGTGTTTCTAAGTCAATATTTGTAAAGATGTTTAATCCGTTTAGTTTCGGAGCCGAGCTTCCTGCAGGAGCAATACCTCAGGCAATTGTTGCTTTGGGAATTGGAGATATGACCATAGCAATAGATGCTTTATTACCTGTATTATTTACTATTCTAGTATTTTTGGTTGTGGTTTATGCTCAAGGAATAGAGGTTGAAATACCTCTTGCTTTTGGCGCATTATCTGGCTTTGGAAGAAGATGGCCATTAAAATTTATTTATACCTCTAACATTCCAGTAATTTTAACTTCTGCTTTGCTTGCAAATTTAATGCTTCTTGGTTCTATGTTTGCTGCTAAAGGAATGCCAATATTTGGAGAATTTGACGAATATAATAGGCCGATATCAGGAATTCTCTATTATATTTCTTCTCCTCCTAATTTTGTTCTTTCATTGATTCGTGGTACATTAACATTTGAAATGATTCTTCGAGCATTAGGATATATAATTTTCATGTGTCTTGGTGCTGTAATATTTTCGCTTCTGTGGGTACAAACATCTGGAATGGATGCAAAGAGTGTGGCTGAGCAGATCCAAAGCATAGGAATGAGCATTCCTGGATTTAGAAGAGATCCGAGAATAATAGAACAAGTATTATCAAAATATATAACACCATTAACAATAATGGGTGGATTATTTGTTGGTTTATTAGCATCTTTTGCAGATTTAACAGGAGCTATAGGAAGTGGGACAGGAATATTGCTAACTGTTATGATCATTTACAATTTTTATGAACAAATATCTTTAAGATATTTAGAAGAGATGCATCCTGCGTTAAGAAGCTTTTTCGAGTAGTTTTTAGAATTTGAAATCTATTTTATTAAAAAATACAAAAAATAAAGCTTATAAATCTTCTCTTCAAATAATAATAGAACCGAATTATAACAAAAGAAGTTTCTACTTCTCTTTGTTACAGTTTGGTTCACACCTTTGCATAAAGGTGAATAGAATATAAAGGGTGAATAGAATGAGAGGATTTAGACCAAGAAATGGGCCTATAGAAATGCATAGAACTATTTGTTCTGAGTGTGGAAAGGAATGTGAAGTTCCTTTTGTACCAACAGAAGGTAGGCCTGTTTATTGTAAAGAATGTTATACGAAAAGGAGAAGATTTTAAACAAGTTTGAAATAACATTCTAAAATTAATTTTTTATTTTAGTCTATTCTTTTTTTCAATTTTTAAACAATCTGAATTTTCCTATAATTTTCACAATTTTGCACTTAAATAAAATTTATAAGAATGAAGAATTAAAAAGAGAGCCGCGTGCCCGCTTCTACGCGAGCACGACTCAATCTTTTTATTTGCTCTCTAAATTTAATTTGGGTAAATGATTTTTTAAGAATTTCTGTACCTTGAAAAATAGAAATAAATATCTGCTATATTAAACATACAAACAAAAATAAATTTTCTACAACGATAATTTCGCTTAAAATCTTTAATCAAGAGTTAAGTTTTAGAAAAATTTAGAAAAAAATTAAAAATTAATCTCTATTTAATATAGAAGGTGGATCTAGATGGAGGAATCGAGGCTAGAAATTTGTTTCACAGCCGAAGAATGGAAAAGATGGATAGAAAAAGCAATACATCAACAATATCAAAGATATATAACACTTATAAGAGAAGGATATATCTTCTGGGAAAATGAAGCAAGAGAATTTGCAGAGAGGTATGGATTTCCAATCGAAGAAATAGAAAAAGCTATAGAAATTGGAAAAATAAGGGAAAGAAAATATTTTTAAACTATTAACTAAATAAAAATAGCTGATTATTATACATAAACCTTTCTAAATCTCGGTTTGAATGTCTTCAGAAAATCTTAATTTAATAAAATTATTATAACTTTCAAGTGGTTAATAAATTAAAGATTTAAATATTTGTTTTTTGAAGTAATTGATATGGGAATATATGAAAATGAGTTGGAAAGGGCTAGAACAGAATATAACATACTTATTTGGTCTTTAAGAAATGGAGTACTTGAAGACTATGAAAATGCTGAAAGGCTTGCAGAAAAATATGGGTTTGATACCAGAGAATTAGAAGAAGCTTTAAGAACTGGAGCAAAAGAAAGATATCAAAAATGCATAGATTTTATAAGAGATGGTTCAACGGCTTATGAAAAGGAGGCAAGAGAATTGGCTATTAGATTTAGATTTCCTCTAAATGAGTTAGAAGATGCTTTACGTATTGGGGCACTGAGAGAATATCAAGCACTTACAGAACTAATAAGAGCTGGTAACATAGAATTGGAATATGATGCAAGAGAGTTAGCGATTAGATTTAGATTGCCTCTCTGTGAGTTAGAAGAATCTCTGAAAATTGGAATACCAAAAAAATATAATGAATTAATACAGTTTATAGAAGATGGATACCTTGATCTGGAAAATGAGGCCAGAAAATTAGCTGAAAAATACAAACTTTCAACAAGAGTTCTTGAAAGAGCCTTAAAGATCGGAAAAAATAAAAAAGCAGAAAAAGTTAAATTTTGATTGATTGCTATGAAAAATAAAAAACCGAAAAAATTTTTTGGAAATGAAAAAGAAGATATTGAAAAAATTAGAGAAGAGTATAAGAAGCTTTTAGAACTTATAGAAGAGGGAAATCTTATTTTCGAGTCTCAAGCCAGAAGGCTTGCAGAAAAATATGGGTTTGATATCAGAGAATTAGAAGAAGCTTCGATGATTGGAGAATATAGAGGATATATCGAATGGATAAAAAAAGGGGAAATAGATTTAGAAAAATATGCAAGAGAGTTTGCTAAAGAACTCGGACTTTCTGAAAAAGAAATAGATGATGCAATAAAAATTGGAATACGGGAAAGATATTATCAATATCTTTCGCGCATAAAAAACGGAAATCTTGTCTGGATTGAATACGCAAGAAAATTTGCAGAAAAATATGGATTACCAATAGAAAACTTAGAAAAAGCTATAGAAATTGGAAAGAAGAGAATAGCAGAAAGATATGGATTTTAAAAAGATATGGATTTAAACTTGAATAAATTTTTGATATATTATCCAACTGGCGTTACAGTAATTTCTTTATAACCTCTTGTTTCATAGGTATAATTTATTCTTGCATTTATTGTAAATGTTTTCCATATTTCTATATTACCTGGCATTTTAATTGTAAATAGCAACGGAGGGGATTCTTTTCCTATTAATTTTATCTCCTCTTTATTTGTGCATATATTAGAAGAGCAAGAAAAAATATCCTCCATATCATGGCTTACTTCCAAACCAGCAAAATCTATTTTCAAATCATTTTTTCCTATTGCATTATTTAATAAAGAACCTGTTCCTGTATTTCTTATTACAAATTTTAACCTTCCATTCTTTCCTGCTATAACAGCTTCTGCATTTATTAGCTCTACATCAATTTTTATAGGTCCGGAAGTTATTATCTTATTTCTTGTAAGAGAAAGGGATTTTCCTGCTTGCTGATATTTTGCAAGCTCATCTAAATTTATTCCAATAACATCATAATATGTACTTCCTTCTAATGTGTATAAAACCCTAAAGCTTATTTTTGGATTTATTTCAACATTTCCAATATCTTCTTTTTTTGGAGCAGTGAGATTGAAGCTTATTATTTTTTGATCTAGAGGCATTAGAGAGCAGGGTGAAGCTTCACTACATTTATCTGCTTCTGAGCTAACCTTAAAAACAGATGGATCAAACAGAATAACCTTGACATTTTTTATTGTTTTTGTATCATCTTTATTTTTTATTATAAAATAGAATAAAAAAGAGTCTCCACTAAATATTGGTGGTTTTGGAAGCGTTTCTATGCTTTCTATTGTTAATATGTCAGAAGTCTCTTCTTTCTTTTCTTCTGTTATATAAAGATTTGGAATTTCTAAAGGGCTATTAATACACCCAGATATAAAAACAATTAACAGAATAGAAACAACTATTATCAAACTTCTTACATTTTTCATTTTGCTCCCTGAAATTATTTTTCCATTAACAATTAAATATTATTTTTTCATATTTAAGATAATGTTTTTGGAAGAGATTTTAAAAAAATATTTTATTGACCCAATAATCTATGGAAATGGGTATAATATTGTGAATACAATAGTATATGGGTTATTATTTGCGTTAAGCACTATTCTCATTTACAAAATCCTAAAAAAACTTAAAATAAAAATAGATGAAAAGCTTTTTATTTCACTTTTTCCTTTTCTTATTCTTGGCTCTGTATTAAGAGTTTTAGAAGATGTCAAGATTTTTGATTCAAAGATTTTTGTTTCACCGTTTATTTATATTCTAATATTTCTATTCGCCTTTCCTTCTCTTATTTTATCGAAATTTTTAGAAAAAAGGCTAAAAATTGAATATCAATACATATTATTTTCAATTTCTTTTTTACTTTTAATTTATTTTTCAAAATTTCTTTTGTTTAAATTAACTATCAAACCAATACTTATTGTAGCATCACTTTCTTTTCTATTCTCATTTCCTTTTTTGATTTTGTGTTACAAGAAAAAAATAACAAAAATAAATACAACAACAATTCTTGCCCATATTTTTGATGCTTCCACATCCTTTACTGCTTTAACATTTTCTGAAAAATTTTTGGAACAGCATGTAATTGCAAATATTTTGCTTTCATTTTTTGGAACATTTGCATTCTTTTTAATGAAACTCATTATAATTCCAATTGTGTTAATAATAATTGATAAAAACATAAAAGACCTTGAAGAAAAGAATTTTATAAAATTTGTAATCTTCATTCTAGGATTTTCTCCGGGGATGAGAAATCTTTTATTAATGTGTGTTTCTGGTTTGTAATTTTATATAAAATTAAAAATTCTAAAACCTCAAAAAACCATAAAATCTATTCTTATCTTAAATTTCCTAACTCCAAAAGGAAGCACTTTTCTTTCATCTAAAAATTTTATTTTTTTATTAAGTTTTTCTGCTTTACTTTTTATTAAATCTTTCCATTTGGTAAATAAATCACTTTCATCAGAAATTCCATAAAAGAAGCATATTCCTCTATTTTTTAAACAATTTATTGCATCTTCCAAATATTTCCAACCGCTTTCTGGTAAAGGCATTATAACAAAATCTGCTCGGTTGAAAAAATTTTTTGTTACGTTTCTAACATCATCGCATATTACCTCAACATTTTTTATTTTGTTTAACTTTATGTTTTCTTTTAAATATTTTACAGCAACAGGATTTTTCTCTATTGCAACAATATTTTTAACACAACATCTTTTTGAGATTAGTATTGCATATGGTCCAATACCAGCAAAGAAAACTAAAACTAAATCTTGAAAATTTCCAAAATTTTTAATATACTCATTTATCTTTTCAGCTACGATCATTCTTTCAGTCCCTTCTCTTGGAGAAAAATAAACCTTTCTTACATTTAGCTTAAAAATGCAATTATTTTCCTTATGAATTGTTATAGATTTGTTTTCACCTGCAACAAGCTTTAACCTTCTTAATCTAAATTCACCTTCTCTTCCAGATTCTTTTCTAAATACTGTTTTAACATTCTTATGCTTCTCTAAAATTTTTTTCACTAGATTTTTTTCATCTTCCTTATTTTCTTTAGGATCATAAATAGCTATGCTTCCTATAATATCGTATGCCAAAGTAAACACCTTTTAAATAATCTTTTTTACCTTAGTTCCATCTTTTGTATCTTCTAAAATATAACCAAGTTTTTTTAATTCCTCTCTTATTTTATCTGCATCTTCATATTTTCCTTTTTTTCTTAATTCATCTCTCTTTTTAACCAATTCCAAAATCTCTTTCGGAATTTCTTCTTCTTTGACCAAATCTAATCCAAAAACCTCATCCATTTTTTTGATTGTTCTTATTTTTCCTTCTGCTTTCTTATTTCTTACAAACCTCCATAAAACTTGAATCGCCTTAGGTGTATTAAGGTCATCATTTATATACCTTTCAAACTCAGAAAGATATTTTTCATTTATTTTAGAATCATCTTTCTCATCTTGAATTAAAGATTTTAATTTAAAGTATGATTCTTGAGCTTTTCTCAAAAGTTCTAAGGAAAATTCTAAGGGTTTTCTATAGTGCGCATTCAACACAAAATACCTATAAGCCAAAGGATGAAACCCCATTTTTTCAAGCTCTGAAATTGTATATAAGCCACCTTTGCTTTTGCTAACCTTTTCTCCTTTAAATGTTAAGAAAGCGCAATGCATCCAATACTTTACCCAAGGCTTTTTTCCAAATGCAACTTCTGATTGAGCTATTTCATTTGTATGGTGAATATGAATATGATCCTCTCCTCCTGTATGTATGTCAAATTGCTCACCTAAATATTTACTTGACATTGCAGAACATTCTATATGCCATCCTGGAAAGCCTATTCCCCAGGGACTATCCCATTCTTGCTGTCTTATTCCCGGCTTTTCAGAAAACTTCCATAAGGCAAAATCTGTTGGATTTCTCTTTTCTTTTAAAGAAACTCTTTTTCCAGGAATAATTCCTTTTTTGTTTAATCTTGCTAATTTTCCATAATCTTCTAATTTTGATGTATCGAAATATATTCCATCGCTTGTTCTATAAGTAAAACCCTTTTCTTCAATCTTTTTAATCAATTCTATTTGTTCTTTTATATGCTCACTTGCTTTACATAAAATGTCTGGAAGAATTATATTCAACTTTTTCAAATCCTCTAAAAAAATTTTTGTATAAAATTCTGCAATCTCTTTTGCTGTCTTTTTTTCTCTCTTTGCAGCAAGTTCTATTTTGTCTTCGCCTTCATCTGCATCAGAAGTTAAATGGCCTACGTCAGTAATATTCATCACATGCTTTACCTTATATCCATTATAAAGCAAGACCCTTTTCAATGTGTCAACAAATATATAAGTTCTCATATTCCCAATATGCTGATACCAATAAACTGTTGGGCCGCAAGAATACATTCTTACTTCATTATCAACTAATGGCTTAAAAATTTCTTTTCTTCTACTCATTGTATTGTAAAGCTTTAACATATTGAGAAATTGATTTAAAAAATTTTAAAATTCTTTTAGTTTTTTATGAAATTCTTTTATAAGAATTTCATAAAAATTATCTTGTTGGCTTTTGCTTCTTTCCTGTTCTCAATAATTCTAAAGGAATTCCATTAACAGCAACCACTTTCCACCTTACTCCCCACATGCTTCCTACAGCTCCTCCTTGAGAACCTCCTAAACCTTCAAGCAAAACCTCATCGTGTTCAGAAATATAATTAATAGCCCCTGTTTTAGGAACAACTGCAGTAACCTCTTTTCCATTTTTTAGAATCTTTACTCTAACTGCTTTTATTAATCCTGAGTGTGGCTGCTTTTGCTCTATAACTCTTTTTTCAAGTACAATACCTTTCATTTGTGGAGCTCCTTCTGAAACATCTTTCTTCTTTAAATTAAGCATTCTTCTTCTATACTTTTCCTTCTTCCATCTAAACTTTTTCCTTCTTTCTTTCAATTTTCTTGCACTAAACTCTCCTGGCATTTTATTCACCTAAACAATCTTAACCTCATTTATATCAAAAACCTTTTTTAAAAGATCTTCTATAACCATTAAATTTGATTTGTTCTTTCCTATAACCTTTGGTTTATCATATTTATTAACACTTATTCTTACTTCCTTTTCATTAATTTTTATTTCTTTTGCTTGTGGTACCAGAGACTTTATGAATTTTTCCAAGTCTTCTGAAAAAAGTATTATTCTTACTCTTTTCTTTAACAATCTCTCAAGATTTCTTATTTTTTCTTTATTTATATACGTCCTTTTTTCTTCAGAGTCTACAACAAAATAAACAGTATTAAAATTTTCTGCACACGCTATTACATTTTCTGGAAATAGTGTTTGAAACAATTTTACATATTTTATTGTTTTTGTATCAAAAATCACTTTCATTACTTCATCACTCCGAATATCCTGCACATGCTACTGGAAATGGTTTTCCAACTCTTATACCAAGCTCTTTTTCATCTCCATCAAATTCAATTGGAATTGAATTTTTTGACGCAATTTCAGTAATTTTATTTTTTATAAAATCTGGAGCATTACTAGCTAAAATAACCTTTTTTACCAAATTCTTTTCTATTCCTTTTATAACTTCTCTTGTTCCTATTATTATTTTCATATGATCTTTACCTTTTTGACTTATATTTAATCCATATACAAAACTTATTTAAATTTAAATCCTATGCTTTCTATGTAATTTTTCATTATTAGAGCATCTTTTTCTAATAGTGGAGATTCTGAAATTAGTGTAATTTCTTTTATTTTTTGTTTTAATATATTTTTTGCTATTTCTTTATAATCCGGTTTTGATTTTGAAATTGGTAAATGCTTTCTTTCTCCTTTTTCTGTAAACTCTATTCCACTAAAATGTGTGTGTAAGAATTTTAAATCTTTTATTTTTGAAAATATTTCTTCATAATTTATATTTCCATTATTTCTTGCGTATATATGAGCAAAATCAATTACTGGCAAGCACTCTTTAACCTTAGAATGAATTTTCATAATCTCTTCAAGAGTTCCAAATTGGCTTTTCTTTCCTGTTGTTTCTAAGCCAAGAAATACTCCAGAATATTTTTTTGACATTTCTTTGCATGAGGATAAAACCATATTAAAACATTCTTCCTTAGATTTATTTCCATAATATCCTGGATGAAAAACCACAATATTAGCACCCATATAATAAGCCCTTTCACAAGAATCTAATATTCTTTTTTCAGATGCTTTTACCTTTTCTTCATTACATAGATTTATAAAATATGGAGCATGAATAGAAAGCTTTATACCCAAGCTTTTAGCGAGTTCTCCTACCTTTTTTGCTAATTCATTATTCATCCTTACTCCTCTAACAAACTCTATTTCTATTGCATTTAATCCAATCTTTTTAACATATTTTATTGCATCAAGAATTCCGCCTTTGCATCCAAGTGGAATACCTGCTGGGCCAATATTAATTTTCATATTCCTCATTTTTCATGTTTTTTACAAAAGTAGTCTTGCAAGAATAACAAGAAGAGTGAAGGATATGCAAGCTATAACAACATGTTCTGGCTTTAATTTTATTAACTCTTTTTCAGACTCAAAATATCTTATTAGGCCAGCTGTAGACATTGGCATGTAAGTTTTCTTTTCTGCCATGTTTAATATTAAATTTTGTTAATTTTTAAATCTTTTTCAGAAATCTTCTAATACTTTGATTAATTTATCTTATTTTATCTTGTTCAAGATTTCAAGATCTTCTAAATAAATCCAAAAAATTGAAATTAAAATTTACAATTCTTATTATCAAATTCAAATCTTGACCATACTTGAGTTCCTTTTTCACATTTTATTATTTCTCTTTCTTTACAATCTCTAAAAATATTTACTATAAGAATATAATCTGATAAAAAAGCATAATTTGCAATATTTTCATATTCTATACCTTCATATTGGCATGTCATTTCTGTATAGAATATTTTCAGAAATAACAATCTTAATAATAAAATCCAAGATAAAAATTAAGAAGAATATAAAACTAAAAGAATACAAAAACTAAAAACGATAAAACCAGCATATTACCAAAATCTGCTATTGAAGTTGTTATTGGGATTAAAAAATTATTTGGGTCTATCTTTTTATTATAAGCACGAAATCCTAAGAATGTTGATACAAAGAATAA
>CAZSPP010000026.1:0-17888 GCA_964608845.1 uncultured archaeon
AAAAATAGCATCATATCCTAAATTGCTCGCAAGAGATCCAGAAACTATTAAAAGGAATTATCAGCATCATGTTGGGTTATTAAGGAAAGATTATAGGGATAGAGAATCTGGCAGAGATTTACTTTTAAATCACCCATCATTATTAAACATTCCTCCTGAAACAATAGAAGCAAATGTTCAATTTCTATATGGATTAGGTATTGATTATCATAATCATTTTCAATTATCATCAAATACAAAGCTTAAGCATAAGAAAATGGCATGGATGTTAAGAGAGCTTTTTGATTATAATATTCTTAATGAAGATCAAAAAAAGAGATGCGATATATAGCTTATATGAATTTTTAAGAGATAATCCAAGTGTATTAATTAAATCAATAAAATCTATGGAAAAGTCTAAGGAAAAATTAAGAAAAAAAGCTTCTAGATACAGAAGGTTTTAAAGTGTTAAGTCAAAATTCTTGATGTATTTTAGAGTTTTCAACATTTTGTGTTAAATATCCATAACTTAGAGAGAAGATACAAATGATAGAAGGGATTTTGTAAATTTGTTGAAAAAGGAGTCAAGTGTTTTTAATATCTTTGGTTTCAGTTCCATTTTTATATTTTTCTCTTAAATTAAAATAAAGTGAGAATATGGATTTACTTATAGAAATAGCAAAGGCAATTTGGTTTATTTTGCCAGCTTATGGAGCGAATGCATTCCCTCCATTAATGAAGGGAAAGATCCCAATAGATAGAGGAAAAAAGCTCGGAAAAAACAGAATTCTTGGAGATGGAAAAACAGTAGAAGGAACATTAGGGGGATTAATTTTTGGATTTTTTGTTGGCTTGGTTCAGATTTTTGTTCAGTCGAAGATAAACCTAGAATCTTATGGATTTATTAATATTACCATACCTTTAATTCTCACCTTAACAACAGGAGCATTAATAGGTGATATGATAGGATCTTTTATAAAAAGAAGATTTGGAATAGAAAGAGGCGAACCAGCACCTCTATTAGATCAGCTAGATTTTTTAATATTTGCTTTGATTTTATCTTCTCTACTTGTAAAAATAGAAACAATTACAATAATTATATTGTTGATATTAACCCCACCAATCCATTATATTTCTAATGTTTTTGGTTATTTTTCAAAAATAAAAAAGAAGCCATATTAGTGATTTAATGAGCACAGATTTTTTAACATCCCCTATATTTATTATTTTTACCATATCAATTTTAACAAATCTTATTTCTTCATTCTTTTACAAAACTATGGTAAACAAAGAAAAAGCAAAGGAAATAAAAAGAAAAATAAAAGAAATACAAGAGGAAGCGAATAAGAAGAAAAAAGAAGGTGATATAGAAAGCTATTACAAATTATTAAGCGAAGCAAACCCTTATATAGCAGAAAATTTTAGAATGATGATGAGGCCACTTTCATTTTCTATAATTCCAAATCTTATTTTATTTTTCTTTCTAAGCTATAATTATAAAAATACAATTTTCAAATCTCCTATGCCTCTTCCATTTATAGGAGAAAATATTCATTGGATACTATTTTTTGTTATTTCTTCTTTATCTCTTAATATGTTATTTAAAAAGATCTTTGATTTAGAGTTTTGAGTCGGCAATGACTGAAATTATCAATCTTCTTTTTCTTGGAACTATATCAAATTCCATTAGTAATATTCTTTGCCATGTTCCTAAAACAAGCTTACCATCTTTTATTGGTATTGATAGATCACTTTTTGTGAATAATGAACGCAAATGGGAAAAAGCATTTTCAGGATGGCTGTAAATCTTTTTCTCGCTCACTAAATTACTCAAAAATCTTTTCATATCTTCAAACAGCATTAAATCAAATTCATTTGTTATTAGGCCAGCGGTGGTTGCAGGAATAAATATGTTGCAAATACCATCTTTAATTCCAGATTTTCTTAAGACATCTTCAATATCTTTTGTTATATCTATTATGCTTATCCCTTCTTTTGTTTCTATTTCTATCTCTTCTCTATACAAAACCATAAAAATACTTTAAAATTTTATAATTAAAAAAACATAAGTTGGTTATGGTAACAATAGAAGAAATATTAAAAGGAGGCTATGAAGAAAAAGAGGTAGAAATAAAGGGATGGTTGTATAATAAGCGATCCTTAGGATCAATATACTTTATACTAATAAGAGATGGAACAGGAATAATCCAAGCAACAATAAAAAAGGATGATGTTTCAGAAGAAGTTTTTGAAAATGCTGAAAAGATTACAAGAGAATCATCTTTGATTTTAAAAGGAATTGTTAAAGAAGATAAAAGAGCTCCAGGAGGATATGAAGTTAGAGCAAAAAGTTTGGAAATAATTCATCTATCAGAAAAATTTCCAATATCAAAGAAAAAGCATGGAATAGATTTTCTTTTGGATTTGAGACACCTATGGATAAGAAGTCCTAGGCAAGTAGCAATATTGAGAATAAGATCAGAGATAATAAAAGCATGCAGAGATTTTATGGATGAAAATGGTTTTGTTCTAGTTGATTCACCAATATTAACCCCAACAGCATGTGAAGGCACTTCCACACTATTTGAAACAGATTATTTTGGAAAAAAGGCTTATTTAAGTCAGAGCGGACAGCTTTATGCAGAAGCAGCTATGGCAGCATTAGGAAAGGTTTATTGTTTTGGTCCTACATTTAGAGCAGAAAAATCAAAAACACGAAGGCATTTAACAGAATTTTGGATGATAGAGCCAGAGATGGCTTTTGTAGGATTTGAAGAAAATTTGAAGATTCAAGAAGAGCTCGTAACATATATTGTTAAAAGAGTTCTTGAAAAAAGAGAAAGGGAATTAAAGATTTTGGATAGAGATATTGAGCCACTAAAAAAAGTTGAACCACCGTTTGATAGAATTACTTATACAGAAGCAATAGAAATTTTACAAAAGGAAGGGTATAATATAAATTGGGGAGATGATTTAGGAGCTCCTCACGAAAGATTTATTTCTTTACAACACGAAAAACCAGTATTTGTAACAAAATACCCTGCAAAAATAAAAGCATTTTATATGCAACCAGATCCTGAAAATGAAAATCTTGTGCTTTGCGCAGATTTATTAGCTCCAGAAGGTTATGGTGAAATTATTGGTGGAAGTGAAAGAATAAATGATTTAAAAATTTTGGAAAGAAAGATAAAGGAATTTAACTTACCGAGAGAAAATTACGAGTGGTATTTGGATTTAAGAAGGTATGGAAGTGTCCAGCATTCAGGATTTGGGATGGGAATTGAAAGGGTTGTGGCATGGATATGCAAATTAAAGCATATTAGAGAGGCTATACCATTCCCAAGAACAATAACAAGAATATATCCATGATTTTTATGATAAAATTGGATGAACTTCTTGTAGAAAAATATATAGAAGAGATAAAAAGTATACAAAAAGAAATTACAATAGGAGAGGCAATAGAATTGTTAAAAAAAGAAAAAGAGGTTCTTCCAGTTGTTGATAAAAATGGAAAGTTAATTGGATGCTTTAGAGATATAGATCTCTTAAAAATTGTTAAAAAAGGTTCTCCGCTAGCTGGAACAATATGGAAAAACGAAATTTCTAAGGAAGATTTTAATAAAAAGGTTGAGGAATTCATGGATACAAAACCATTAACAATATTGTCAAATGATACAATAGAATTTGCTTTAAGTGTGATGAATCATAATAATGTAAAGTCTTTAATAGTTGTTGATAATGAAGGAAAGTTTTTGGGAATATTAAGATTAAGAACAATATTTGACAAAATATTTGAGGAATTGAAGTGAGATAAAATGCTTGCAGAGATTAGAGATATTGCAATAGTTCTTCTTTTCGCAAAAGGTTTTGGATCTATATTGGAAAGAATAGGTATTTCAAAATCTGTTGGAGAGATATTAGCAGGATTATTTGTATCTTATTTTTTTGTTTCTGTTTCTCAATCTTCAGCTATAAACGTTGTAGCAGATCTTGGATTGCTTTTTATGGTTTTGATAACTTTAATGAGCATTGATTTAAGTGCATTAAACAAAAATATAGAAAGATACGTATTCTCTCAAATACTAACAGCAAGCTTAGGAATTTTTATTATAGCAAGCTTCTTTTCATTCTTAGGAATAAATATATCTCTTTCATTAATTCTTTTAGCAAGTTTGATAGGATCAAACACTGCAATAGCTTTGCGTTCTTTAACAAATTTGGACGCACTAAATACGGAAGATGCTAAAAGTATTCTTAGCTTGCAAATTGTTAATTCTGTTGTAGAGCTTTTGTTATTTTCCATAGTTGTAAATTTTTTATCAACAGGAACATTTGATATAAACATATTAATAAAGCTAGTTTTGATATTAATTGGAATATTTACTATTACAAGTAGATATGGAACCTATGTAATAAATTTTATATTAAGAATACTGCAAAGATTTAAAATGGAAGAGATTCTCTTAGCTTTTACAATTCTCTTAGCATTTACCTTAGGAGCATTTACTGAAACCCTTGGATTAACAAGTTTGATTGGTGTTATGCTAGTTGGAATTTTATTCAGTAAATCAGCAGCATCTTCTTTGTTATCATCAAAAATAAAAGAACTTGGAGAAAGCTTTTTTATTCCAATATTTTTCGCTTCTCTTGGATTTTCCGCAAGCTTTTTTATTGATTATAAAAAGTTTTTGTTGCTCTTTTTTGGTTTATTGGTTTTTAGATTTGTAACATACTATATTCCCCAAAGAATAATAGGTTTTTCTCGTAGAGAATCTATTAAAATAACATTGGGTTTTATTTCAATGTCTTCCTATTGTTTGGTTATTTTAGGATTGGCTCTTAAAAAAGGTATTTTTACTCAAGAGATTTATTCTCTTTTCACACTTTCTTATGTTTTAATAAACACAATATCTCCTTTATTAATAACACTTTCTTTTAAGTTTCTGCCTTATAAATCAAGAAGAAAAATAAAAATAAAGGTGTGATTTATATGCTGTCTGAAATAAAGAAACACAAATTAAAAAAGATATTAAAAGAGTTGGGAAGTATTAAAGGTAGACATACAGAGCTTGTTACTGTTTATATACCTCAAGGATACCCATTATCAGAAATAATAAATCAAATAAGATCTGAGCAAGGTACAGCTGAAAACATAAAATCTAAGCAAGTAAGAAAAAATGTTGTTTCTGCTTTAGAGAAAATTTTGAGACATTTGCAATTATATAATAAAACTCCTGAAAATGGGTTAGCAATATTTTGCGGAAATGTTTCTCAAGAAGAAGGAAAAACAAACATAAAACTATGGGCTATAGAGCCTCCAGAACCAATAAAAGTAAAGCTTTATTGGTGTGATCAGGTTTTTAGATTGGAGCCGTTAGAAGAATTTATAAAAGAAAAAGAGGTTTATGGGATTATATGTTTGGATAAGAGTGAAGCAGATATTGCATTTCTTGTAGGAAAGAAAATAAATATAATATCTCATCAAGAATCAATAGTCCCAGGAAAAACAAGAGCAGGCGGTCAAAGCAGTGCAAGATTTTCAAGAGTAAGAGAAGGATTGAAACATGATTGGTTAAAAAATGTTGCTGAAATTGCTGAAAGGACTTTTTCTCAAGAAAAGAATTTAATAGGAATTATTATTAGTGGACCAGGTCCGATAAAAGAAGAGTTTGCAAAAGGGGATTATCTTAGAACCGATTTGAAAAACAAAATTATAGGAATTGTTGATACTGGTTATACAGGAGAATATGGTTTAGAAGAAACTATTGAAAGAGCAAAAGATATTATCTCAGAAGCATCTGTAACAAAAGAGAAAAATTTGCTGAAAGAATTTTTTACTATGCTGCAAAAGGGAGAAGGCGTTACTTATGGAAGAGAGGAAACTTTAAAAGCTTTGAGAGCAGGTGCTCTAAAAACTCTTTTACTAAGCGAAAGTTTGGAAGATGAGAGTATAGAAGAAGAGTGCAGAAATTATGGAACAGAATTAAAAATAATATCAGAAGACACGAGAGAAGGACAACAATTTAAAGAGCTTTGTGGCATAGGAGGAATTTTAAGATATAAAATTAATTTCTAATCAAAAATAAAAATCTTTTTGACAAATTAATTTTGATGTTTAAAGGTAAGCTTATAGTTTTAGAAGGATGTGACGGATTTGGCGGCGAAACACAAATAAAACTTCTTAAAGAAAAGTTTCCGAATGCTCTGTTTTTAAGATATCCTGACTATGAGAATAAGATTGGTTTGCTGATCCAAGATTTTTTGCATAACAAAATAGATTTAAATCAAAACGTACAATTTCTCCTTTTCGCTACTGATATGATAAAGGATTCTGAAAAGATAAGAAATGCTTTGGAAAATGGAAGATACGTTTTTATTGATAGATATATAATTTCAACAATAGTTTATCAAGGAGTTCAAGGATTTGATGAAAAAAAGGCTTTAGAATTCATAAAACTTTTTGAAATTCCGGAACCAGATATAGTTTTTCTTCTATCAATAAGTCCAGAAACAAGTTTAAAAAGAAAAATAAAAGAAAAAGGGAAAGATGTTGACAAATGGGAAAGCGATTTGGAATTTCAAAGAAAAGTTGCTAAAAAGTATGAAGAGGTTTATAAATCAAAAATTTTTGGAAAAAAATGGATTATCATAGATGGGGAAAAATCTGTTAATGAAGTAAATGAAAATATTTTAAAAGAAATATACAAAGATGCAATAGGAGATTTAAACATAATAATTCTTGGTCAGCAAGGAAGTGGAAAAGGAGCTTATTCTCAATATTTAAAAGAAAGATTTGGCTTGACTCATATAAGTACAGGAGACCTTTTAAGAGAAGAAATAAAAAATGAAACAGAAATTGGCAAAAAGGTTAAAGATTTAGTAAATTCTGGAAAGCTTGTTCCTGATGATATTGTAACAGATGTTCTTGAAAATAAGTTGAAAGAAATAAAAAATGGATTTATATTAGATGGTTACCCAAGAACAATAAACCAAGCAAATTTATTAGAATCTTTATTATCAAAATTTGGAAGAAATTTGGATGTTGTAATAAATCTTTGTTTGCCAGATGAAATAAGTATAGAAAGAATAACAAACAGAAGGATATGCAGAAATTGCGGTCAGGTTTATAATTTAAAAAATATGCCTCCAAAAATTCAAGGAATTTGCGATAAATGTGGAGGAGAACTTTATCAAAGAGAGGATGATAAAGAAGAGATTGTTAAGAAGAGATTAGAGGAGTATCACAAATTAATAAATCCTATAATAGAGCACTACAAACAAAAAAATCTTTTAAGAGAAATAGAATCAGGAAAAGATTTTAATATTGTTGTAAATGATATAGAGAATTTACTTAATAATATTGTTGTAGAAAAGTTGAGGGAAAAATGAAAACTATTATAATATTAGGCCCACCTGGCTCAGGAAAGGGAACACTATCAAGAGAAATAGCAGAAAGATTAAATTTCGAACATATAGAGACAGGAAGGATTTTAAGAGAAGAGATTGAAAAAAATACAGAAATAGGTAAAAAGGTTAAGGAGATTGTAGCTTCTGGAAAGCTTGTTCCGGATGATATAGTAAATAATATTATAAAGGAAAGAGTATCACAAACAAAAGGAGAAGGAATAATATTTGATGGATACCCTAGAACTATTGAGCAAGCAGAATATTTAAGAAAAATTTTGAAAATAGATTTGATAATAAATTTGAATATTCCTGAAGAGATTTTAATAAAAAGAATAATGGGAAGAAGAACTTGTAAAAAATGTGGAGAGGTTTATAATGTTGCTGATATAAATGAAGTTATTGATGGAAGAGCTTATATAATGAAGCCTCTGTTACCAAAAATTCAAGGAATTTGCGATAAATGTGGAGGAGAGCTTTATCAAAGAGAGGATGAAAATCCAGAAACAATAAAACAAAGATTAATAGAATATGAAAAACAAACAAAGCCTCTTATAGATTATTACAAAAACGAAAGGTTTGTTGAACTATATGTGACTTCAGGAAAGGATGAAATGGTCGAAAAAGCTATTAATATAATAAAAGAAGAATTGAAAATTTCTTCTGCTTAAAAAATATTTTTAATTCTCCTCATTTCTTTATACTGTTTTTTAAGCTCTTTATATCTTCTAATATCTCTTTTTTTGCTCGCTCTATAGCCTTTTCAGGATTTTTCGCGCTTATAACAAGTTTCGGATTTGCTAAGAACGGATGCTCTCTTACAAATCCAGCAAAGTTTACATCTTTTTTGTCATTGAGATATTCATTTAGCAAAGAAATCAATATCATATCATCACTTTCTATTATCATTCCTTCCTCACTTTTAACAACTTTTATCATTTAAATCCCTTTAAATTAATTATCAAAAAAATTTAAAAAATCACTTATGTTTATTATAGGTTTTTCGAAATAATCTTCCTCTATTCTTGGACAAGCTGTATTTAAAAATATGTCAACATCTATGCCAATTAATTTTTCATTTGTTATTCTATCGGCAACAATTTTATAAACCTCTTTTTTCATTCTCTTTAAAATATTTTCAATCTTTTCAGTATTATAATATTGCCCAGGCTTTGTAGATATCAAAATTCCAATCTTTTTGGCATCTTTCAATTTTTCAATCTTCATAATTCTTCTAATTTCATCTTTTTCATCTTCTTTTATTTTTGAAATCTCATTTTTTTCAGGATCAAAATGATAAACAGGCTTTTTTATAAATCTTTTTAATTCTCTCACATGAAAGCTTCCAGAACCAATAAAAAGAAAGCATTCTACATCTTTTTCGATTTTTTTAGCATTCTCAAAATAGCATCCTAGGATATAGCCGCCAATTATTACTTCCTTTCCAATTTCTTCTAAAGATTTTTTTACATTTTCAAGAGAGCTTAAATGCTGCACATTAGAAACAACACCTACTTTATTTTCAGTAATACTCTTTAAAATTTCTTTTTTGATATTTATTTCAATATTTAAAGGAATATATATTACAGGAATTTCTGTTTCAAAATTCTTATAAAATTTTGTATGTCCAAAATGCAATATTAAATCACAATTTAAAAGTTTTGCATCTTTGTCTCTTATATCACAGGCTCCAAAACATGGCTCTGCACAAAGAAACGGATATGCACTAATTTTTTTTAGTTCATCTAAAATTTTGATTGAAGAATATTTCAGACCTTCTGGTATTTGAACAAAAACCTTTTTTCCTTTTAATAAATCCTTATTTTTTCTTATCTCTTCTATTGCTACCTTTTCAGTTATTGACATAAAACTTCAAACAAGATAAATTTAAACCAAAAATGGGCCCGACGGGATTTTTGTTGTTTTTAATAAAAACAATTTCGAACCCGCGACCTACTGGTTAAGAGCCAGTTGCTCTACCAAGCTGAGCTACGGGCCCTATATACAATAAGAATTTTTCAATTATTTTATTCTTTTTGTTTTTGTTATGTTTTTTGTTTTCCATTTGTATTTTTTCATTTTACTTGTTTTTCCAAAGCCGCATGATGCACAAACACTAGTTTTTATATTATAAGAATGATTTCCACATCTTCTACACCTTATATGAACTATCTTATTATGCTTACCAAAAGATGGCGTACCTTTCATTTAAACCAACTTTAAATTTTTACTTTGCTTATTCTGGAGAAGCGTATAGGATGTTATCCCCTCTTACCAATACTGTACCCAAAGTTGTTTTTTCCTTATTTGTTATCTGCTCCGCATCGTTTAACCACATATTTAAATGCAAATCCATCGCTTGCAATATCCCTGATATTTCTGTACCATTCTTTAGTTTTACTAATACTCGCTTCCCTTTTGCATTATTCAATACATCAATCGGTCTTTCCAAACAAATTCACCCTTTTTCAAAAATTCAAAACCAATAAAATCCATCTTTTAAATTTTTATAACATTATCTTTAAATTCTTTATTAAATTAGATTTTTATTTAACTTTTTAACCTTTTAAATTCAAAAATCTTTTTATTTTAAAAGATTTATTATAGGCGATTTTATGACCGTGTGGCATAGAAGATCGAGAAGAAAACATACGGGTGGTTTAAGAAAAGAGCATTCAAAAAAGAAGAGAAGAGAAAGAGGAAGAGAATTTATACCTACAAAAATAAAAGAGAGAAAGATAAAGATAAAAAGAGGAAGAGGAGGTAATAAAAAGATAATTTTACTTTCTGATATGTATGCTAATGTTTGCATAGGAAATGAAACAAAAAGAGCAAAGATTCTTTCTGTTATAGAAAATAAAGCAAATCCAAACTTAGTGAGACAAAATATTATAACAAAAGGTTGTATAATAGAAACAGAAATAGGAAAAGCTAGAGTAACATCTCGTCCAGGACAACATGGAATAATAAATGCAGTTCTTATAGAAGACAAGAAATAATTAAAATTTTATTTCTAGATTTTCGCAAATTAAAAAATGATAATCAGAACTATTAATGCCAAAGAGATTATTAATAAGATAAATAAAAACTTTAGAGATCTTATTCCTAATTTTATTGCTATTATTATAAATATAGCAGCTACTAAAGAAGCTAAAATCAAATCTATTGGAGAAGAAAAATCCTTTAATGTAGAGCCTAAAATCTTTATTAGCCAATAGTTTATAAACAAAAATGTTTGAGCAGTAAAATACATTAAAGAAACAAAAAACTCAAAAAGTAATTCCAAAAAATTTGTCATAATTTTAATTTGTTTTTAATCTATTTATGTTATATGATAGATGTTCATTGCCATTTAGAGCAAAAGGATTATGATGTCGATAGAGAAGAGGTAATAAATAAATGCAAAGAAAAGCTTAAAGCGATAATAACTTCTTGTGCTCATCCAAATGATTTAGAGATAACTATTGATATTGTAAAAAGATATAAAGGATTTGTTTTTGCAACTCTCGGTATACATCCAGAATATATTGGTGAAAATTTGAATATAGAAGATTTTATTGAAAAGGTAAAGGAAAATAAGGATAATATTGTTGGTATCGGAGAGGTTGGATTAGATTATCATTGGGTAAAAGAAGAAAATCTTAGAGAAAAGCAAAGAAAATTATTTAGATTTTTTATAAATTTTGCAAAAGAGTTGAACCTTCCATTAGTTATTCATTCAAGAGAAGCTATGCAAGACACAATAAAAATTTTAGAGGAAGAAAAGGCAGAAAATGTGTTAATGCATTTGTTCGGAGAAAGAAAATTTATTTCTAAAATAATTGAAAATGGTTGGTTTATATCTGTAGGTCCTATTTTATTAACTTCAAAAAACCATAAAAAAATAGTAAAGGAAATGCCAATTGAAAAAATAATGCTTGAAACCGATTCTCCGTGGTTTGGTTTTGGAAAAAGAAATGAGCCAATAGCAATAATAAAAGTTGCTGAGAAGATAGCTGAAATTAAAAAAACCGATTTTAATAATGTTTGGAATAAATGCGGAGAGAATGCAAAAAGATTTTTTGATCTGCCTATTGAAATTTGAGTTTTTGTTAGAATGATATTCCAGGAACGAATGCAATTTATAAGTTCTGTCAAAGAACTTATTTAAATTTTTTGTTCTAAAAGCTTAAAGAAATTTTAATTTCTGTGCAAGCATTTTGTGTGACAGCTTGAAAGACAAATCAGAAATTGATAACATTCAAGATTGCGATGCAGTTGAAATTATATTTCTTCGGCTCCCATTTGAGCACAAACTATTGAAAATTCCCCATTTGTTTCTTGGAAATATATCCTTACCTTTTTGCCTTCATGGAAGATTGGTTGGTCTTCTACCCATTGACTAATTCCTCCAACCGTTCCACCAGGAGTTATAATCTGAAGTTTGTTTTCTGTAAATGGTGTTCCCTTGACATACTTTTCAATTCTTATCTCGGCATAGGTAAAAATATAGTTTATTTCTTCATTCCATTTACTTTCCACTTTTTCTATAGTTCCTTCAATTATGTAGTCAGCCATTTCAGTTATGTAGGATTTATTAGCACATTCTGCTATTAATAGCTCTGCACTACCAGATTGCTTTACTGTTATTTTACCTTCTGGTTTTGGTGTAGTTGAATATTTGAAAAGCATAAATAAGCTAATCCCCACAATAGCCACTACAACAACCAAAAATCCATAAAGCAATTTTTTGTTTTTCATCATAAGTTTAATTTTCAGGTTATTTATAAAAAGGTTATTTATAAAAGTTTTAACCTTTAAGAAGTTTAATAAACGGACTTAATTTGCACAACAATTATTAAGCAAAGTTGATATTCGCTTAATAGTATAAATCAAGATAAAAAGCGAAATTTTATAAACTTTTAGCAATTATGTGGTAGAAGCTACATAAGTTATTATCCGGAAGGGAGGTATAATCATTGGTAAGCTGATTAAAGAGATAAAAAGAAATTACCTACAATAAGTTAGCACAGCTTTTTGAAATATTCTATTGTTTTTTTAAGACCTTTTTCAAAATCTATTTCTTGTTTCCACCCCATTTTTATTGCCTTTTTGTTGGATAGAGCAATTCTCTTAACCTCTTTTTTCGGCTCTGCGAAAATTGGCTTTATTTCTTTTTTCAAAATTTTTCTTATCTTTTCAAATAAATCTAAAACAGAAATCTCTTTAGAAGATGAAATATTATAGACATCGTTCTTCCAATTTATAGCTAATAAATTTGCTCTTGCAACGTCTTCAACAAAAATAAAATCTCTCGTCTGTTTTCCATCTCCAAATATAATAGGACTTTCATTTTTCAAAATTTTGTTAATAAAGACTGAAATAACTCCAGCATCACTTCTATTATTTTGTCTAGGCCCAAAAACATTTGAATATCTTAGTATTGTAAAATCTAAACCAAAAAGTTTGTTATATAACTGTATATACATTTCTCCCACAAGCTTTGACAAACCGTAAGGGCTTTCTGGTTTTGTGGGATGATTTTCATCAACAGGTAAATATTTTGGCTTTCCATAAACAGCTGCACTTGAGCTATATATTATTTTTTTGACATTATATTTTCTGCACGCTTCAAGAACATTTATTGTTCCCAATATGTTTAATTTAGCATCCTTTTTAGGATCTTCTATAGAGCTTCTTAAATTTGTTTGTGCTGCGAAATGGAATACAATGCTAGGGGAAAATTTTTTAAAAATATCGAAAAGCTTTTTTGAAAGTATATTACCTTTTACATATTTTGCCGATCCGTTTATTTTTGTTTTATCAAGAGTAAGATCAATAGATAAAACATCATAACCATTTTTTATAAGGAGGTCAATAGTGTGAGAGCCAATAAATCCACATCCACCAGTAACTAGAACTTTCATATTTTTTCATATATTTTTTAATTTTTAAAGCACAATACCAAATAAATACAACAAGTAAATAAATGCAAAATAGATTTAGAAAAACGGTAAAGCAGTTATAGGGAGTTGAATGATTAACTTGAAGAATATTAATATTCGGATTTCAAACAAAAAAGAACTCACAAAAGGTATTTAAATATACACGTGTCAATATAATCATGGAAATGATTTTAAATTCGACAGATAAAGTAAAAAAGAAGGGAAAAAAAGGACGACCGAGTGGTTATAACATTCAAAATATTTTGGCAATAACTAAAGTATTAATTGAAAATCCAGAAGGTTTATGGCTAAGAAAAATAGCGAAAAAAGCCAATTTACATCCAAATACTGTTAGTAATTATTTAAATACTGTTCTTTCCCCTCTTGTGGAGGATATATCATTAGGAGATGATGAAAAACCTATTATAAGGGTTATAAGATTGAAACCCTCGATCTATAAAAAGATACAGGAAGGAACGAATATTAATGAACTTTTAAAATTCTCACAAATAATAAAGAACATTGAATAAAGAAGAAAATTTTTCTTTATTTTGTGAGAGTGTTAAAATTTATGTAAAATTTTTAGTTGTTTTAAAAAATCGACAAATTATAAAAATGTGAACATTTTGTGAACTTCACGTGAACTTCACGTGAAGTTCATATTTTGTTCACGTGAATTTTTTCTTTTTCCACACAAATTCTATCATATTTATTATAATTTACGTGAACATACGTGAACATTTTGTGAAATAAAAGTGAACATAAAATTATAAACCTCTTAAAAACTAATATGTTCACGTGAACATAATAGAAATTTCGTGAACATCACGTGAAATAAACGTGAACATAAGATGAACATTTCGTGAACATCACGTGAAAAACTAATAAAATAAAGATATTTATTATTCTTCGTTTTTTGTCGAATTAAATAGTTTATCAAGTATATATACACAATATCTAATTTCTTTACATTTTTCTCACATTTCTGCATTAATTTTATTTAAACTATAATTAAACCCTCACAAAAATTTTCAATCAACTTATAAATAAAACTTATAAACTCTCGATTGATAGTTTTTTATGTTTTATATTTTTTCAAACTCAAATTATCACGTTCAAACTCAAATTCTCATTAATTTTTATTTTAAAAGTAATATGAAACATTTGTGAAGATGATGTGAAACAAAAAGTGAACATATCGTGAATATTTTTGAGAATATATGATGTTCACGTGAACATAATTAAAATTTTGTGAACATTATGTGAAATAAACATGAAATTATTTCTTTATTCGTCAAAAAACTAATTAAAAATTCAACGTCTCTGTAAAACCATGAAAGATTTTATTCTAGGATTAATTACAAATAAAAATAAATAGAAGTTTTCGTATGAAGTTTTATGAAATATTTATGAACTTTTCATTAAATTCACGTGAAGTTTTTTGATTTAGGATGATTTTAAATTTTAGTAAAATTCCTTAAAAAATTTTTGATTAAAAAGTAGTATTCTTAATAGGATTTAAATCCTCTAGTCTTTAGTTTAAACAAAAACTTCACGCGTTTTTCACCAAATTTTCACGAATGTTCATATTTTATTAACCTTTAAAAACAAATATGAGATAAATGAATTATGGAATCAGAAAAAGAAACCGAAGATAATGAAAATGATAATAATTTTTTGAATTCTCAAGAAGATAAAGAGAAAGAAGAAAAAAAAGAAAGAGATGTTGAGATTGAAAAAAAGATAAGAGATTGGTTTGAAAAGCAGGGATGGAGGGGCAACCCTTTTGTTTTAAGTGTTATATCCTCAATATTTGTCGGTTGCGAAGAGGAGAAAAATAGACTAATATCTGCAATAGAAGAGAATCACAAAGTTACTCTAATTTTAGGTCCTACCGGATCTGGAAAAACCACTGCACTAAAGTGGTTAGAAAAAAGATTCGAAAAAAACAATAAGATTGTTAAATTTGTTAGTAAACCACCAGAAGATATCGAATCCTTGCTAGAACTATTTAATAATATTTTCAAACCCATCTGGCCTCTGAGTATATTCTTTCCAAAAATAAAAAATATTCACGAGCTTCCAGATTTTCTAAACAAGAAACTAAAAAGTAAAACACTTGTTCTACTTCTAGACGAGGCACATGAAGCAAGTATAAACATCCTACAATGGTTTCGTGTCCTAATAGATCAATCAGAAAATTTATGCATAGTTATTTCAGCACTACCAAATTTTGAAGAGACCTTAATAAAAAAGCTTGAAACATTTCATAAAAGAATTACCACAAAAATTGTTTTAAAACCATTAACAGAAAAAGATACAGAAGATTTGATATTAAAAAGAATAGAGTATGCGGGAAAAGGGTCTGATGTAAAAAACCCTTTCACAAAAGAAGCAATAAAAATAATTTATGAAAAAACAGGAGGCTTTCCAAGAGAAATTCTAAGATTATGCGATTTTGCTGTGAATAAAGCAATAGAAAAAAATTTGGATAAGATAGATGCTGAAATATTTAAAGAAAAGGAGGAAGAACCTATAACACAATTTTCATTAGAAAGTATGCCTAGAAGACAAAGAGAGGTTTTAGAAGCAATAATAGAAAATAAAAATACGCCAAACGAAATTTTAGATTTTATAGATCTTAGTAGTTACAAATCAAGATATCATGCATTAAGATCAGTAAATAACATCTTACAAAGGCTAATAAAAGAAGGATATATAGAAAGAAGAAAACACGGAAAAACATATTATTATAATCTTTCTCCAAAGCTCCGAACAATGCTTGTAAAAGCTTAGTATTTTTGGATTAAGCATTTTTGTGTTTCTGAATTCGTTGATTGCTCTTATTGAAACACTTTTTTAAAACTCGAATGACTTCAAATCAACTTCTTTTAAAATTCCTTACATAACTAGAGCTTATGAACTTCCTTGTAGCTTCTCTTATAACATCTGATCTTGTCGAATATACTTTTCTTTTTACTAGCTTGTCGATCTCTTCTATAACCTTTTCCGGCATTCTAACTTGTACGACTTTCATATTACTAAATAGTGATTAAAAATTTAAAAAGTTATCGGTTAGTAGTAAAAATTTAAATATTTTGGTTTTTCTTTTAAAATAAATTTATCTTAATGCTAAAATTCAAAAACAAAAAAGTTAATGTTAACGTCAATATTTTGCAGCAAGCTTAATATCTTTTTTCATAACAGTTCTTCTCTTTTCAGCCTTTGCCAATTTTTCAGCCTTTTTGCATATTTCAATTCCTTTATTTTCTAATATCTGAGCAAGCTTATGAGCAGCTTTATTGCTTACCCTTTTTCCTCCAACCTTTTTTATTATTTTTTTTATTGGCGCAATTGTTAGCTCCATCAAAATCAACAATTTTTAATAGTTTTTTATAAATTAAAGATTATGGCTACTTCTGAAACTCTAATAATATGTATTGATAGAGATAATGATATTGGTGAAAAAACAAAAAATAAAGGGCCTATAATTGGAGAGGATGAATGCAGAAGAGTTGGAGAAGAACTTATTTTAGCAGACCCAGAAGATACTGATGCAAATTCAATATTTGGTGCAATAAAATTAAAAAAAGAGATAAGCAATTCAGAAATAGTTATTTTAACAGGAGATAAGGATGTTGGATTAAAGTCTGATCAAGAATTGGTTAAGCAACTTGAGTATGTAATTGATAAAATAAAACCAAAAAATGCTATTATTGTAACAGATGGTGCAGAAGACGAATATATAATTCCTATAATACAATCAAGAATTCCAATAATTTCTGTAAAAAGAATTGTGGTAAAGCAAAGTGAAAGATTGGAAACAGGATATTACATGTTAAAAGATTTTATAAAATATGTTTTTTCAAACCCAAGACTAGCAAGGGTTTTTATAGGCCTGCCTGCTATTGCTATAATACTTATAGCAATTTTTGGTGCAACAGCATGGAGACTTATTTTAGGAACAATTGGAATATATTTATTCATAAAAGGCTTTCAGCTCGAAGGTTTAACAGACAGAATTATTAAATATGTTATAAAATCCTTTGCAACAAACAGATTAAGTTCATTTCTTTTATTAGTTTCAGGAATATTTTTTGTAAGCGGTATAATATTTGGCTATAATAAGGTACAATCTTTATCTTTAGAATTAACAACTATCTTATTGTTCTTCAGAGAATCTCTTTTATTTTTCTCTGTTTCAGCATTTTTTATTTGGCTTGAAAAATTAACAACAACAAAAAAGGATATATATAAATACCTCACATTCTTAGCATTTATATTTGCTTCAACAATAGTGAGCTATTCTTCAATAGAATTCATATTAAATCCTGAAAAATTTAATGAGCTTTTATTTTCAATATTTTTAGGATTTTCAGCGATAACAATATTTTTAATGGTTGAGAGAATTCAAAAAGGCAAAAAAGAAAAAATTAACAAAAAAATAAGTTTTAAGATTTCAAGAAAGAAAAAATCTTAGTAACTAAATATTTAAAAATAAATAAAACAATATATATAACAAGTTTAACAATTAATTCGGTGAATAAATGACAAGAAAAACAGATCGGAAGAGCGGTTCAG
>CAZSPP010000027.1:0-11196 GCA_964608845.1 uncultured archaeon
TTGCGGATCTAGTGTATCACATCCCGATGTTATAGATGTTACAACACCATTAACAAAAACACTTATTTCACTTTTTGACACAGAATATGTACCAATATTTCTTAAAGTAATAAGGTTTCCATTGACACCATCAATAATAATTCTTTTTCCGGTTTGTTTCTGGAGAGTTTCTTGCTGAGATTGAGATTGATTTAAAGCACCTGTTGTAATTCTAGTAAACCAAATATATGCAAATGCAACCATAGATATTGTTATCATTAAAAGTAATACAACTGCAATAATAGGAGATATTCCTTTCATTTTTTCACCTTAAAATTATTTATCTATCTCAATATATAAAGTTTATCTATCTCAATATATAAAGTTTTAGTTATTTATAGCATAAAAATAATTTCAACTCTACAAAATTTGGAAAGCTATTTGCAAAAATTTAAACCCTTCTTATAAATCCTGGCTTTGGTTGGAATATAAGACCTTCATGTTTCAATTTTTCTAAAATCTCATCTACATTTTCAATTCCTTGTTCTTCTGCAGCTGCTCTTACATCTTCAATAGGTACATTCTTTCCAAGCTTTTCTTCAAGATCAGAAATTAAATCCAAAAGTATTCTTATCTTACTTCTTTGGCTTGCAGTTATCCCTGTTTCTAATTTGTCAATATCAAATCTTCCTGTCTCTATATCGTACCCAAGTTGCTGAAGAGAATATTTCATAAGCCTTATCGCTCTTTCAGCATCCTCTTTTCTTACATAAGAATCTAACCTTACTTTAGCAGATGCCTCAGCTAATCTTATTAAAGCTTCAAACTGCCTTAATGTTATAGCAACTGTTTCCGTTCCATAAGCATTTCTCATTTCAACATAAAATTTCTTAAGCATATCTGCAGCTTCTTCTGTTAGCTTTATGTCTGTACATGTCTTTCTTGCATATGTTATGTATTTTCTCAGTGTTTGAAGATCTATTAAAGGTTTTGCAAAGTCCGGATGCATTCTAGATTTTGTTACATGATCTACCATTATTTCATCTTTTTCTTTGTCCGGAATATCTCTCAAAGCAAATTTCAAATCAAATCTGCTCAAGAGAGTTTCTGGTATCATTACCTGCTCAACAATAGATTGATATGGATCAAATCTTCCAAGCTTAGGATTTGCTGCTGCAAGTATAGATGTTTGTGCAGGTAATGTTGCAACAATGCTTGCTTTTGCTATACTTATTGTTTCTAGGCTCATTGCCTCATGCATTGCTATTTGGTCATCCTTACTCATCTTATCAAATTCGTCTATTGCCAATATTGACTTGTTTGCAAGAATTAATGCACCAGCTTCCAAAACCCAACCACCAAGCAATTCATTCTTTGTTACCGTTGTTGTTAATCCACTACCAGTAACACCTTTTCCAGAAACATATCTCCCTCTAGGTAAAGCCTTTACAACATTTGAAAGCAAAACAGATTTTGCTGTTGATGGATCGCCAGTAATTAAGATATGAATATTTCCTCTAACATATGTTCCATCTTCATATTCATGTCTTATTCCTCCAAAAAGTTGAAGTACTATTGCTTCTTTAACCTCTTTCCATCCATAAATGCTAGGTGCTATAGATGCTATAAGCTTTTCATATATATTAGGATCTTTTGCAAGTTCTTCTATTTTTCTTTTATCTTCTTCTGTTATTTCAATATCTTCAAATTCTTCCTCCTTTGGTTCCACATAAACTGCTTCAAAATAAATTTCCGGTCTCGTAGAGATTTTTCCATGAACCTTTCTTTGAAGTTCTCTTAATATTCCAACAATCTTTAATTGGTATCCCGGGTCTGTTTTTCTTTGCATTTCAGGTTTTGTCAAATCTTCTTTTAATAAAACATTTATTCTTCCTGGTCTTTCTCCTGAGGTTATTTCATATGGCTCTTCAACAGTTATCCACCTTATGTCATATTTTTTTGTATCTATCAGTTTAAATACACCACGCCTTCCACAATTATCACATACTGAAGGAGTTTTAAGTGTTGTACCTTTTTGCTCAACTATTATTTTATTTCCACATTCCGGACATTGGAATGTAGATTCATAAATTTGCGGTCTAACTTCTGATGCAGCTTTTACAACACCATCAATTTCAACAAGCTTGTCAATATGCTTTGCTCTTAGGTTTCTAATCCTTATGTTTCTATGCTCAGGAATATTTTTTATTCTGATGTTTATTTTTTCATGATAAGGAAGATCAATATTTTCTATAGCATTTTGAAACTCTGTTAAAACTTCGTCCGGATTTTCTAAAAGCTTATCCGCTATTAAAGGATCAAACAAATCAATATCCTTAAAATCTATTATTAAGCTTCCTGTTTCACAAGCCTCTATTAGCTTTTTCAGTATTTCTTCTTTTCTTAAGAATTCTTCATATTTGTTCATATCATTCCACTTTTAATGAGCATAAAGCTCTATAATAAAATAGCAAAGAAAACTTTTAGTTTTTGTTTTTAAGATTTTTTGGTTGCTCTTATTTCTAAATCTTTAATTATTATTTAATTATTTCCGACTTATCTCTATTTATGCTTTATTTAATATCCTTGGGAATTTTTGATGAAAAGGATATGAGTATAAGAGCAATAGAATGTGCTAAAAAATGTGATTTCCTCTTTTTTGAAAGATATACAGCAAAACCAAAAACAGATGCAAAAAAGCTAAGCGAATTCTTAGGAAAAGAGGTTAAAGAAATAAAAAGGGAAGATATTGAAGAAAATTCTGAAGATATAATAAAATTGAGTGAAAAAAATAATGTTGGAATAATAGTAAGCGGAGATGCTTTAGTTGCTACTACTCACATTTCTTTAATTGTAGAAGCAAGAAAAAGAGGAATTGAAACTAAGGTAATTCACAGCTCTTCAATATATACTGCTGTTTGCTCATCCGGCCTTCAAATATACAAATTTGGAAGAACAGTAACTTTAACAAAAAGGGGAGAAAAATCAATTATAAAAGAGATAAAGGAGAATAAAAAAAGAGGATTACATTCTCTAATCCTTTTAGATATTGATATGGAATTAGAAGATGCAATAAATATTTTATTAAAAAACAAAGCAATAAAAGAAAATGAAAAAATAGTTTTGTATTCAAACATAGGAGAAGATGAAATAATAAAATATATCAGCCCAAAGGAATTTTTTGAAAGCGATTTTAGAAATTTTAAAGAATACCAATACTCAATAATAATTCCAGGAAAACTTCATTTTATGGAAGAAGAATATTTATCTTTATTAAAGTGATTTAATGAAATCAAAAATTTTTGTTACAGATTTTGATAATTACGAAAAAAGCATAAAAAGAATTTTCAAAGCACTAAAAATAAAAGAAAAAATAAAAGAAGATAAAATAATTATAAAACCAAATTTAACTATAAACAAAAAACCTCCTACAACAACAGATGTTAATTGTGTTAAAGAAATAATAAAAAATATTTTAAATTTAAAAATCAAAAGCAAGATTTTTATAGCAGAAGGGAGCGGAGGCTGCGATACCTTAAAAGCATTTGAAGATCTTGGTTATAAAGAGCTTGAAAAAGAATTTGATGTAAAAATTATCGATTTAAACAGAGCAGAAAGAGTTTGGCTAAAAAATGAAAATGCAATGGTTTTGAAAAAAATTTATTTTCCAAAAATTCTTTTAAACTCATTTTTAATAAACGTTCCTGTTCCTAAAGAACATAGTTCAGCAATAATTACAAATAGCTTAAAAAATATGTTCGGAATATATTTGTCAAAAGGTTATATTGCTGAATGGGGAATTTTAAAAAGTATAGGAGTAATTGTTTCAAGAAATGTTTTTTCAAGAGGTTGGAGCAAGGCAGATCTGCATGTATTTGGAGTTCATAAAAGCATTTATGATTTAAATATTTATAAAAAGCCTGACTTAACAATTTGCGATGCAAGAATTGGACAAAAAGGAAATGAAATTAATGGAATAGCATGTAAACCAAAATTAAATAAAATAATTGCTTCTTATGATGCTGTGGCTTGCGATTCTTATATTGCAAAAATTTTTGGTTATGATTGGAAAGAGATAGAATATTTAAGATATTGCAATAATAAAATTGGAAGCGCTGAAGACTATGAAATAATTCATATTTAAATTTTTGATAAAATTTTATCTTTTTTCTACAGGATAAACATATTTTGTTATCAAGAATGTTACAATAACAGTTATTGCAGAAACAAGCAAAGCAACATAATATTTAAATATTATTGCATTTCCTCCGGCTTCTATTATTGGTTTTAGTGATTCTTGGATTGCATCTCTCCAAAGAAGGGCTGCTACAAACGAAAAAGAGCTGACTAATAATGTTGCTATAGTCTTTTTAAATTCATTTCTTATTTTCTCTATCTCTTTTTTATTATACCTTATTTTCACATATTTTTTCATATATCCCCATTCTTCCAAAATCTTTCTAAAAACTATTAAAAAACAACAAATTAAAAAAATTAAATATGGATGTAACAACAAAGTTAGAGATTATAAAAAGCATTGCAGAAGAAATAATAACAGAGAATGAGCTTAAAGAGCTGCTGAAAACAAATTCTACAATTTATGCTTATGATGGTTTTGAACCTTCTGGTTTAGCTCATTTACCTTTTGGTGTTTTTAGGCCAATGCTCATAAAAGAATTAGAAAAGGTTGGCATAAAATTTAAACTATTGATAGCAGATTCTTTCGCATGGATTAATAATAAGATGGAAGGAGATTTAGAAAAGATAAAGAAAGTGGGAGAATATTTTATAGAGGTTTGGAAGGCTTCTGGTTTGGAGAATATTGAATTTATTTGGTCATCTGAATTTTTTGGAGATAGAGAATATTGGAAAAAGGTAATATTGATTGCAAAACATACAACAATAAAAAGAGCTACTAGAGCATTAACAATAATGGGAAGGAAAGAAGGTGAATTAAAAGAAATTGCACAATATTTTTATCCTATGATGCAAGTAGCTGATATTTTTCATTTAAATGTAGATATTTGTCAATTAGGTTTAGACCAAAGAAGAGCAAATATTCTGGCAAGAGAAATTGCTGAAAAGTTAAAATGGAAAAAACCAATAATCATTAGCCACCATATGCTAATGGGTTTAGAAGGTGTGAAAGAGCCAGAGGGCTTTGATGAAAATAGAAATATAGATATACAAATATCCTCAAAAATGAGCAAAAGTAAGCCAAAAAGTTGTATATTTGTTCATGATTCAAAAGAAGAGATATATAAAAAGATAAGAGACGCTTTTTGTCCTCCAAGAGTTATAGAAGGTAATCCTATATTGGATTATTGTAAGCATTTGATATTCAGAAAATTTAAATCAATGAAGATAGAAAGAGAAGAAAAATATGGAGGTAATTTAGAGATACATAGTTATGAAGAGCTTGAAAATTATTTCAAGAAAGGAGAAATACATCCTCTCGATTTGAAAAACTCAGTTGCATATTATATTGATAAATTAGTCGAACCAATAAGAGAATATTTCGAAAAAAACAAAAAAGCAAAAGAGCTTTATGAATTTGTTAGGGGTAGTATAAATGCTTGACATAAAAATAATAAGAGAAAATCCCGAGTTAGTAAAAAAGAATATTGAGATTAGAGGATGCAAAGAAAAAATAGAACTTGTTGAAAAAATTTTAGAAATTGACAAAAAAAGAAGAGAAATAAAAAAAGAAGTTGATAGATTAAAGCATGAAAAAAATATAATAACAGATAAAATAGCGAAACTTGAAGAAAATTTCAGAAAAGAAGAAATAAAAAAAGTTAAGTTATTAACTGAAAATATTGAAAAATTGGAAAAAGAATTTAATGTGCTTACCAAAGATTTTAAAGAAATTATGCTAAAGATTCCGAATATTGTAGATGAAAGCGTTCCTATAGGAAAAGAAAATGTGGAAATAAAAAGGTTTGGCTCTAAACCAAAATTTAATTTTAAGCCCAAAAGCCATTTAGAAATCTTGAAAGATTTTTTAGATGCAGAAAGAGGAGCAAAGGTTGCAGGAAAAGGATTTTTCTATCTTTTGAACGATTTGGTTTTGCTTGATCTTTCACTAATAAGATATGCAATAGATAAATTGACAAAAAAGGGTTATCATTTAGTGATACCTCCTTATATGTTGAAAAGAGAAGCTTATGAGGGAGCAACAGATATTTCAACATTTGAAGAGCAATTATACAAAATTGAAAATGAAGATTTATATTTAATAGCAACAGCAGAGCATCCCATAGCTGCAATGTTTATGAATGAAACTTTTTTAGCAGAAAAATTGCCTTTGAAATTTGTTGGATTTAGTCCTTGCTTTAGGAAAGAAGTAGGAGCACATGGAAAATATACAAAAGGATTATTCAGAATGCATCAGTTTCATAAGGTAGAGCAGTTTGTTTTCTGCTTGCCTGAACAAAGCTGGAATATTTTTGAAGAGGTGCAAAGGAATGCTGAGGAGCTTTATGAAGATTTGGGTTTGCATTATAGAGTTGTAAACATAGCTTCATATGATTTAGGAGATATGGCTGCAAAGAAATATGATATTGAAATATGGATGGCTGATGATGAATTTAGAGAATCTGGATCTAACTCTAATTGTACTGACTATCAAGCAAGAAGGTTAAATATAAAATATAGAGAAAAGGAAGGTCAGGCACCAAAAAATTTTGTTCATACAATTAATAGTACAGCAATAGCAACAAGCAGAACAATGATTGCAATAATAGAACAGTACCAGCAAGAGGATGGAAGTGTGAAAGTGCCAGATGCTTTAAAACCTTATATAAACAAAGATTTTTTATTTAGGAGAGAATAATGCAGAAAATTAACAATTTAGAAGAGAAATTAAAAGAAGAAACAATAAAATTGAATAAAAAATTAAAAGAAGAGATCGAAAAAATAGAAATAAAAGATGAAAATATAATCGCATATATTAAAGATTCTGAATATTTTTTGGAAAAGGGAGAATTGATAAAAGCTTTTGAAGCAATCATTTGGGCTTGGGCTTTATATGAAATAAATTTCTCTAAGGATTTAAAAAATATGGATGAAGTGAAGAAAAATGGTGCTTGAAGCCATTTTAAAAAGAAGAAGTATAAGAAAGTTTTTGAAAAAAGAGGTTGAAGAAGAAAAATTAAGAGAAATTTTGAAGGCTGCTATGTATTCTCCTTCTGCGATGCATTTAAGGCCATGGGAGTTTGTTATTGTAAAAAATAAAGAAATAAAAAACAAAATATCAGAAGCGACTCCTTATTGCAAATTTGCTAAAGATGCTCCAATAATTTTAATTATAGGAGCAATAATAAATGACTTTGTTAAGCATTGGGTTGAAGACTGTTCGATAGTGGCTGAAAACATTTATTTAGAAGCAACAAATCAGGGTTTAGGAACCTGCTTTTGTCAAATATTTGGACATAAAAGGTTTGGAGAAGATAGTGAAGAATATATAAGGAAAATAATTGGTGCACCTAAAAATTTTAGAATACTTTGCATAATGCCAATTGGTTATCCAGCAGAAGAGAAAGAACCGCATTCAGAAAAGGAATTTGATGAAAACAAAATTCATTATGATAAATGGTAATTTTTAAGTATGATATTTTATTTTTCCAATATTTGGAAATCTTAATATTCCAGCTTCTTTATCAATACCTATAGGTACCAATTCGTCAAAATCTACATCTTCTTTCAAAATAGGAGAAAGCAATTCTTCTTTATCAATAAAATTAACAGCAACCCCTGATGCCAAAGGAGAAAAAGAAGGTAAGCATATTATTTTTTTACCATTTTTCATTTTTCCGTATAGTAAGCAAGGAATTTTTATTCTGTCATAACCATGAGATAAAAGAATTGCTGGCTGCTCATGGCCAATAATAACTATTTCAATATCCTTAGGTAAATCAATTTTTTTATGACCGTGAGTAAACAAAATATTTTTTGAAATGTAATACGGATCATAGACCTTTATTCCTAGTTTGCTCGCAATTGTTAATAAGTAATTGTCATGATTTCCTCTTACTAATATTATTTCTTCCACATTTTCTTTTAAAAATTTTATTATTTGACTTACTTCCCTCCATTCTTGTTTAGAAGCTTCCCCAAACTCATGCTTAAAATCACCATTTATTACAATCCTTTTTGCTCTAACATTTTCAAAAATAATTTTAAGATTTTCCAAAATTTCTTTTAATTGGATTTGAGGTACAAAAATGCCTTGCTCTGCAAGATAAAGCTCTTCTCCTAACTGAAGATCAGAAATTGCAATTGTATCTATATCTTCAATATAAATTGCATTTTGGTTGTCAATAATCTCTATACCAGGAAAAATTTCTTTTATTTTCTCTTTTATTTTCATCTTTTCAACCTTTCCAAAATTTTCTTGTGTAAATCTATTAATAATTTTTTTCTATCCTCCATTAGAACAACATCAGATTCTCCTAAAGCTATGAGAGAATGTGAAAACGGACTTGGTAAATCACTTTCTTTTAAAAATATAACTTTAATTTTCTTTTTTTCAATCTTTTCTAAAACATCTTTTGCATGATTTATATCCATATAATCCTCAAGTATTTCCCTAAAAGTTTCTTTTATTACAGGAAAATCTTCAATCTTTTCACAAATTCTTAGCAATCTTTCAGCATTTAATTGTTGTTTAGCAACTCTTATTTCATAACCTTTATAATTTCTCAATATCATTAAAGATCTAACTGCGCAATGCCTAAACTTTCTTTTTAACAATTCAGTTTGCCTTAAAGCTTTTTTCAAAATCTCTTCTAAATTTTTTGAATCTAAAAGATCTAAAATATCTTTCGGATTTATTCTTCTATTTTCTTCAATATCATAAGGAATTGTTAACATAAAAGCATTATCGCTTATTGTAACACCAATAGATTTTTTTAATAGTTTTGAAAGCCTGTATCCAAAAGCTCTTGATAAAGCATCATTTACTCTCCTTCCAAAAAGAGAATGAAATATTATGTTTTGATTTTTTCTTTCATCAATATAATTTTCTACCAAAATTGTTTTATCTGAAGGAAATTCTTTTATTCCTAACCTTTTCAAAAATTCTTTTTCATAATAAAAATAATCAATTATAGCCTTTGCTCCCCATTTATTGATAGGATAATTTCTTAAGATAAATTTAATTATTTCTTTTTTAGATTTCTTTTTCATTAAATTAAAAATCATTTTCCTAAACTTTCCAATCTCTATAGCTAATTCATAACTTAATGGCAATTGTTCAGAAAACCAGCTTGGTACAGTTGGTCTTTTTTCTTTTGTTGGAATCACATATGCAACATCTTTCTTTGCCTTAACAAACTCATAAGTTTTTCCAGCTAGAACAAAAATATCCCCTGGAAAAAGCCTTTGAAGAAATTCTTCTTCTATCGTTCCTATATATTTTCCTTCTAAACTTCTAACCTTAATTTTAACTTCATCTGGTATTGTACCAATATTTAAAGAATATATAACTCTAGCATATTTCCCTCTTCTTCCAAAAATCATATTTTCAAAATCAACCCATATTTTGCCATAAACCTTTTTGTCCTCTAAGCTATGATAATAACCTGAAAGATATTTTAAAACAGAGACAAAATCATCAAAACTTAAATCATGATAACAATAAGAATTTCTTATTAAATCAAAAGCTTCTTTTATGTTCCATTTCTTTTCCAAACTCATCCCCATTATATGTTGAGCTAAAACATCTAAACAATTTTTAGGAATTTGTATTTTATCCAAAAAATATTCATAGGCTTTTTTAAACATTACACTACATTCAACCAAATCATCCCTATCCATACAAATTATTCTCCCTTTTGAAGTTTCATGCAGCTTATGACCAGCTCTTCCTATTCTTTGCAAACCTCTAGAAATACTTTTTGGCGATCCAAGCTGAACAACAAGATCAATATAACCTATATCAATTCCAAGCTCTAAGCTTGTTGAAGAAACTATAGCCTTAAGCTTTCCGTTTTTTAATTTATTTTCAAGATCTAATCTTATATCCCTTGAAACTGAAGAATGATGTGCTCCTATATCCTCCTCTGAAAAAATCGATGGAAACATATGCTTTAAATGATGTACAACCCTTTCAGTTCCACTTCTCGTATTTGTAAATATTAATGTTGTTTTATGTTTAGAAATCATTTCGCTTAATATTTTATACATAGAATTTGTTATTTCTTCTGCTGAAGAGAAAACTATATCTTTAACAGGAGAAATAACCTTTATATCCATTGGTTTAATAAATCTTGCATCAATTATAAAACAATTCCTTTCTTTTTTGCCATCATAACCAACTAAAAATTTTGCAACCTCTTCTAAAGGCTCTAAGGTAGCTCCTAATCCTATTCTTACAATCCTTCTTCCAACAAAATTTTCTAATCTTTCTAAGCTTAAAGATAAATGCACCCCACGCTTAGAATTTGCAAGCTCATGAATCTCATCTACTATAACCCATTTGACATTTTTTAATTTTTCTCTAAATCTTCTTGTACTTAATATTATTGCAAAAGTTTCGGGAGTTGTTACTAAAATATGTGGAGGCTTTTTAAGTTGTTTTTGTTTTTCATTTGTTTTTGTATCTCCTGTTCTTACACCGATTCTAATTTCTTTTAAATTAATATTCATATCCTTAGCAATCTTCTCAATCTCTTTTAAAGGAATAATAAGATTTTTGTAAATATCATTATTCAATGCCTTAAGAGGAGATACATAAATACAATAAACATAATCCTCAAGCTTATTATTTTCTGCTAAAGTGAAAAGATAATTCAATATTGAAAGAAAAGAGCTCAATGTTTTTCCACTTCCTGTCGGAGCTGTAATCAAAATATTTTTGTTTTTTCTTATTAACTCAAAGGCAAATTTTTGATGTATTATAAATTCTTTGAAATTTTTTTCAAACCACTTTCTAACATAAGGCCTAAGCTTTTTCAATATTTCTTCATCGCTTTTTGATTTTTTTATATTAACAAACCTTATCATTATGAAAAAAATCAAACTTTAATTTTAAATGAATAAAAAAATCAGTCTCTTAGCATAAATTTTTCAATTATATCCTTTGCCTTTTCTCTCCTTTTTTGATGTTCTTCTAAAAATTTACAAAGCTTATCTATCAAAATTTCTTTTAGTTCTCCAGTCAATAATTTTCCAGATTTGTAATCTTCATATATCCTTTTAAGCTTTTCATCATCC
>CAZSPP010000028.1:0-7660 GCA_964608845.1 uncultured archaeon
GCGTGGAATAGGGCCAGCGTATCAAAGTAAAATCGGAAGAGAAGGATTAAGAATAGGTGAAGTTATTAGTGAAAATGAAGAAGTTGATGAAGAGCTTTTACACTTTTATTTAGAAAATTTTTTAAAGGAGTATCTTGAGCCCCTCGGCTTAGAGCCAAAAGAAAGCATTGATAAAACAGAAAAACTACTAAGATTTTATTTATCTCAGCTTTCTAAGTACCTTGCAGACACAAGAAAAATTCTTTATAAAGCAAGAAAAGATGGAAGATGCATTTTATATGAAGGAGCTCAAGGTATTTTACTAGATGTAGATTGGGGAACTTATCCTTTTGTAACTTCTTCAAGTACAGGAAAAAATGGTATATATTCTGGTACAGGAGTTGATCCGTATTTAGATAATGTAATCGGAGTAATTAAGGCTTATACAACAAGAGTAGGCGAAGGTCCATTTCCTTCAGAATTTAAAGATGAATACGAAAATATTGGAAACTTTTTAAGAACAAAAGGACATGAATATGGTTCTACAACAAGAAGACCTAGAAGATGCGGAGCTTTAGATTTAGTAGCTTTAAGGTATAGTAAAGAATTGGTTGAGCCCGATATGTTATTTGTTACAAAACTTGATGTTCTAAGTGGTTTAGATAAAATACCATATTGTGTAGAATATGAGATTAATGGTGAAAGAACCTCAGAATTTCCAGTTACATTAAAAGAATTGGAAAATGCAAAGTCTATATTCAAATTTGCAAATGGATGGAAAGGAAATATATCTCAAACCAAAAAATGGAGAAATTTGCCTAGAAATGCAAAAAAGTATATAGGAATAATAGAGGAAGCCCTTGAAATACCTGTAAGATTTGTTTCGGTAGGACCTTCGAGAAATCAAACCATTAAAAAAAACTTTTAGGTTTTAGCAATAATAAAAATTTTCTATATTAAAAACTAAATTAATGAAAATAATAGGAATAGATTTAGCTGGGAAGGAAAAGAATCCTACAGGGTATTGTGTATTGGTAATAGAACAAGAAAACGAAAAAATAGAAAAGAATGTTTTATTACATTATGATGAGGAAATAATAAGCGATATAGAAAAAGAAAATCCGGATATAATATGCATAGATGCTCCTCTTTCATTTCCAAAATCCGGTTATTTTAGAGAATCTGATATAGAGCTAAAGAAAAGGGGTTTTAAACCTCTTTCTCCATTGTTTCCTGGAATGAGACCTTTGGTTGAAAGAGGAATAAGATTAAAACAGAAATTTGAAGAAAATGGTTATAAAGTAATAGAGGTCTTTCCCAGAGCAACAGAAAAAATTTTGAGAATAGAAAAAGAAAAAAAGGTAAATAAGGATTTATATGATGCTTTTTTATGTGCTTTGACAGGAAAATATTATATGAAGAATCAATATGAAATCTTAGGAAACGAGATAGTAATTCCAAAATAGTTTAAAGAAATTTTATTTTTTCATCTAAAATTTTAGAGGAATGATAAAATGAGGGAAGAAGAAGTAAAATCCTTAATAATATCTTCCTTAGCAATAGCAATAGCTTTTTCAATAGCACTTTCTGGCGGAATAAGTGGTCTTATTAAAATAAAGATAGAGAATTTTGTTGTTATATTCCTCTATTCTCTCATATCCATTTCACTTGGTTTTATTCTTCATGAACTTGGACATAGAACAATTGCAAGAAAGTTTGGATGTTATGCTGAATATAAAATGTGGGAAACGGGGTTAATAATTGCGATTTTATTATCATTTTTTGGATTTGTTTTTGCAGCTCCGGGTGCTGTGGTAATATATCCTAAATATGATCTTTGGGGAAGACCAATTCCATTAAGCAGGAAAAAATCTGGAATAATTTCAATTTCAGGTTCAATTATGAACATCTTTTTATCTATTTTATTTTTGGTTTTATCTATTATTTATCCTTTTGAAATATTTGTAATAGCTTCAAAAATAAATGCATGGCTTGCAATCTTTAATTTAATACCTTTTCCTCCTTTAGATGGTTTTAAGGTTTTTGTTTGGGATAAAAGGATTTGGTTAATTGCAATAGCTTCTGCAATCGCTTTGTATGTATTTGTTTGATGCATTATCAATTAAATAATTTTGAAGAACTTCATTTTATTTAAAGCCAATAAAATAACTATAAATTTTCTCTCGAATAAGTTAAATATCATGGAAATAAAGGAATCTACTGAGAAAGATTATATTTCTCCAGAGATTGTTGTAGGTAGAGATTGGGAGGATTTGAAAAGATTTGGAACAAAAGGAACAATTTATATAGGTAAACATTTAGTAGGTACGGGAGAGGATGCACATCTTACTACTCCTGTACTATTAGATGTTTTGCGTCCTCATCTAATAACATTAACAGGAAAGAGAGGAACAGGAAAAAGTTATACGATGGGAACATTTGCAGAAGAATTATTAAATCTTCCTGAGGATATAAAATCAAATCTTTGTGGGATAATGATCGATACTCAAGGAATTTTTTGGACAATGAAATCTCCTGCTGAGTTTTCACCGTATTTTAAAGAATGGAACATAGAACCAAAAGGATTTGATGTTAAGGTTTATGTTCCTGAAGGTCAGAGAGAAATTTTTGAGGAAGCTGGAGTGGTTTTTGATGGAACATTTTCAATTTCTCCTTCTCAACTAACATATGAAGATTGGCTTTTCATTTTTAATTTGGAAATGAATGACATTCTAGGAATATTGATCCAAAGGGTTTTAGCTAATTTTATACCTCAAAGTATTGATGAAATAATAAACAGAATAAAAGCAATTCAAGGATTTGAAAAAGAAAAAATGGCTTTAGAAAATCTTTTTTCAGCAAGCAAGCAGTGGGGAATATTTGGAAATAAAAAAATGCCTCTGCTTTTAGTTCCTGGACAGGTCTCTATTATAGACGTTTCTTTAACTCCACAATCAATAAGAGCTTTACTCGTAGCTTTAATTGCAAGAATGGTAATATATGAAAGAATGCTTGCAAGAAGGCAAGAAGAATTTGGAATAATGAGTGGTGAAGAAAAGAGAAGTGTACCAATGTGTTGGTTAATGATTGATGAGGCTCATAACTTTATTCCTAATGATAGAGAAACTGTAGCTACTGCTCCTCTAATGAAAATAGTAAAAGAAGGAAGACAGCCTGGAATATCCTTAATACTTGCTACACAGCAGCCATATAAACTACATCCTGATGCTTTGTCTCAGTGTGATTTGCTTGTTGCACATAGATTAACATCAAAAGATGATATAGAGGCATTAAAATCAATAATGCAAACATACATCTTATTTGATATAACAAAATACATGGAAGAATTACCAAAAGTTAGTGGGGTTGCTCTAATTTTAGATGATAATTCAGAAAGAATATATAAGGTTAGAATGCGTCCAAGACAAAGCTGGCATGCTGGATCAAGCCCAGTAGCATTAAAGATTGGTGGAAGAAGAAGTTTTTGAAATTTAGAAAATTTTCTTCTAAATTATTATAAACAAAATATTCAATCAAAACTCTTCTAAAATTTTTTTATCAAATCTTCTTTTTATTGACCACATCGGCTTTTGGCTAAGGGAATCTTCAAAACACTCTTTTTCTCTCTTATAAAATATTCCTATTGGAATCTTTGCATTTTCATCTAAAGAATAATTCCACTCATCTGCTCTTTTCATAGCTTCTTCAAAGCTTTTTATATTGTGTCCAACTTTTTGAAGATCATATATCCTTTTTTCAACAAAACTTCTTGATTCATGATAAGTTATACAAGGTTGAATAATCTCGACAAAAGAAAACCCTTTATGCAATATCGCTTCCTTAATTAAAAATGATAAATGCTCAATATTCATTGCATAACTCCTTGCAATAAACGTTGCTCCTGCAGCTAAAGCTATTCTTATTGGATTTATTGGTTCTTCAAAAGAACCAAATGGAGTTGTAGGACCTTTAAATCCTTTTTCTGTAGTTGGAGTTATTTGACCTGTGGTTAAAGCAAACACTTGATTATTATGAACAAAAAGATTTATATTAGAATTTCTTTTGCATGCATGAATAAAATGATTCATCCCTTCAGAAAATGTATCACCATCTCCAGCAAAACCGATTGGGATTAATTCCGGATTTGCTATTTTTATTCCAATCATTGCAGGTATAACCCTTCCATGCAAAGAATAATATCCATTCAAATTAAGATAATCGTAAATCTTTGCATGACATCCAATTCCAGTAACTGTGACAACATTTTTTAGCTCAATTTTATTTTCTTTTGCCAATTCGTTTAATGCTTTCTTTACTGCAGCTAAAATTCCGAAATTTGAACAACCAGGACACCATGTTTTTTCAGCATATGTTTCTTTAACCTCTTTCCATTCCTTCATTTTTTCGCCACCTTTTCAACTTCTCTTATAATTTCTTTAGGAGTAAATGGTCTACCATCGTATTTCAATATCTTGTTTTCTATTTTTATTCCAACATTCTCTGCAATAACATTTGATAAGAGAGATGTAGCATTATTCTCAATAATAAAAACATTTTTTGCATTTTCTATGTATTTTTTAATTTCGTTTGGAAATGGAGAAAGGTAATAAATTTGTAAGAAACTAAAATCTTCTAATTTTTTTAATGCATCAATAATAGCTCCTTTTGTAGAACCCCAACCAATAATAAGATTTTTACCTTTTCCATATACTTTAAAAGTCTCCATTTTTTTCATTTCTTTTTTTATTGTCTCCATTTTTTTCATCCTTTTGTTTACCATCTTTTTTATAATTTCTGGATCTTCTGTTGTGATTCCATATTCGTCATGTTCATAACTTGTTGCCCTAACAACAAAATTGCTTCCGGGTAATGCTCTTGGAGATATTCCATTTTCTGTAATTAAATAGCTTTTGTAATCCATTTTTTTATTTGTTGGCTTAATCTTTTCTAAAATCTTTGATGAATCTAATTTAAAAGAATCAAAAGAATATGTACTTTCTCCCAAATGCTTATCTCCTAAGATTATTGAGACCGCTCTATATTTTTCAGAAAGATAAAATGCCTCTATGGTTTTTTCAAAAGCCTCTTTTGCGTCTCCTGGTGCTACAACAATTCTTAAAAATTCTCCGTGTCCAGCATTTAAAGCAAATTTTAAATCTCCTTGTGATGTATATGTAGGAATCCCGGTGCTGGGTCCAGGTCTTTGAGCAAGATAAACAACCAAAGGAATTTCATTCATGCCCTGCAAGCTTATTGCTTCTGTCATTAAAGCAAATCCTCCACCAGAAGTTCCAACCATTGTTCTAGCTCCAGCATAACTTCCTGCGATAGCTGCATTTATACATGCTATTTCATCTTCTAGTTGTACTACAAAAATATTATGCTTTTTTTGTTGCAAAGCTAAGAAGTGCATTAAAGGCGACGCAGGAGTCATAGGATAAGCGATATATAAATCCAAACCAGAAGCTATTGCACCCAAGCCTATTGCCTCATTTCCAGAAATAAAGTATTTTTTGTTCCTTTTAATTTTGTTCATCTTTTGTGTTTCTTTAATTTTCAGTTCTTTTATCAAATTATATCCTTCTGTTATCGCTATCTTTATTTTATCAGATTTTTCACCAAACTCTTTTTCTGCCGCCTTTAATGCAAATTCTAGAGGAATTCCTAAAAGCTTGAATAATGAACCTGCAAGAATGTTGTTTATCATTATTTCTTGAAAAGAATGTTTTTTCATTATTTCTGAAGCATCTATGGATATTGTTTTGTTTTTTATTTCAGATTTTATAAGAGATCTTTCTGTTAATATAAACCCATCTTTCTTTAAATTTTTTAGGTGTTTTTCTATTGTTTTTTGATCTAAAGCAAGTATTATATCATATTCATTTTCATGAGAATATATTTGCTCATCTGAAATATGAAGAACATTAAAATTATGCCCCCCTTTTATTAAAGAAGGATAATCTCTATAATTAAAAACATAATAACCTATTAATGCAAATGCTTTACCTATCATCAAAGATGTTCTAGCAGTACCTTTACCTGCTTCCGCACCTATTAATATATTGATATCCATCTTATCACATTGTTTAATTAATATTGAAAAAGAATATTGATGGTTTTTGTATATAAAGCTTTTGGTAAAGAAATATAAATTGTCGTAATTAAGCCCCGATAGCTCAATGGTAGAGCGTCTGCCTCGTATTTTTTGGTCAATTTAAAAAGCAAGATAGCAGAAGGTTGAGGGTTCGAATCCCTCTCGGGGCTTGTTTAACTTCTGTGATGCCTATCGGGTTTATGTCCAAGAAAATAGTTGCTTAATTTAATGGTTATAGATGAGTATAACAGAAAGTTTATTAAACATTAGCAAATTTCGAGGAATAAAATAAAAAATTAGTTCTAAGCATCTTGGTATCAAAAACTTAGATTTCAATAAGTATAAAATCTTTTTATTTATCCGAAGGATATAAAAATTAAAATGGAAGTAAAAACAATTTTCTTAATTTTAATAACCGTTGTAATAATTGTAGTAAGCTTATCTATTCTTGCAACAATCTCTGGAATTTCAACAAACTTTCCAGATTATCTGAGAAATTTTGTTGAAGGTGTTTATTCTACAATTTTTGGAAAACCTTATAACATATGCGAAGCATATAAAGATAAGCTTATTTCCTATGGAGAATTTAAAACTATACTTATAGCTTTAAAGCAAAATGCTTGTAAAGATGAACATGCAATAGTTAGATTAAGCTTTTCTTTATCAAAAGAGGATCTAAAAAAACTTCCTGAAGAGATAAAGATTTCAAAAAGAGAATTGGTGTTTTTTAAAGAAGCAGAGCCTTTTGGAGTTGGTGGAATAATAATAAAAGGAAATCCTGGTGAATATCCTCTAAAGATGTATGATACTGTTGAAATTTGGACAGAAGGAACTCCGGAAAAAGATATTCTAATAAAAGTTATAGCAAAAGGTTGCGATCCTTTTGATGATGTTTGTGATTTGGCTTGCTCATATAAGCGTGGTGTTTGTGATAGAGAATGTTATAAGGATGGTAAAAAAGAAGATGTTGTTTGCGATATAGATTGTGTTGATGTTAATGGAAATGGAATGATTGATGAAGAAGATCTTGATAATATATGTGATCTTGATTGTTATAACAACTTTACAAATCCAGAAAGAGCGTATGATCCGGATTGTGTAAAAATAAAAGTTGTTAATCCAGGTTTAGCATCTTCTTATGGAATTTTAGGATTTTGCGATCCGGATTCTAATGGCATAAGAGATGGAATTTGCGATCCGGATTGTGCTCAAAGAAATTATATTTGCGATCCGGATTGTGATGGAAATATAACAGAAGGAAATCCTAATGGTTATTTAGATGATGATTGCTATGTTTGTGATAAAATATGTAATGGATTTTGCTCTTTAGCTTGCAAAGCAAGTGATAAGGATCCAGATTGTCCTTATGGTTTTAAAGGATGGAATGAATTGGAAGAATGTTGTGGTAATGGAGTATGCGGAAAAAATGAAACTTGTGAAAGTTGCAAAGAAGATTGTCCTTCAGGAAATACTTGTGAAGATTTTGACAAGGTTTGTTGCCCTTCTTCAACTGACGCAGACGAATATGGTTGCTCTTCAAAGAAAAATTTGAGCCAAGGAGAAGAATGCTATTGTGATTCACAATGT
>CAZSPP010000029.1:0-9036 GCA_964608845.1 uncultured archaeon
GAAAACTTAACACAAAAACACATTTCTGATAAAACCTTAATAATTCTTAGCATAAAATAAAAAATGTAGATTATTTATATTCATTTTATATCATTTATATCTCCTTTTTCCAGGAACTTCATGATGCTTTGCACATCTTGCTTCATAAATATGTTGAGGAAATTGTTTCGCTTCTTTCGGCAAACCAGCACCAACAACAATAAGCTCTCCATCATAAGGAGAAGGAACATAAATAGGCTTGCCATCTTTCAAATCTTTTAGTTCCAATCTTTGGCTTCTATTAGCATCTTCTCCACATATCATGCATACAGCTTTACATTTATAAACCTCATCAGCTACTGAAAATATTTCAGGAGCAGGTTTAAAAGGCTCTCCTCTAAAATCCATATCTAAGCAAGCAATTGTAATTTCTTTTCCTCTACCATATGCAAGCTCTTCTGCTACATCTCTTATAATCTTCCAATCGTCTGGAAATAAATTCAATTCATCTATTCCAACCCTTTTTATATTTTTGTTTTTTTCTTCTAATTCTATTACAATTCTATAGATATCTTCAAATCTCTCAACCCCATAGCATTTTATATTATTTCCAGAATGCGTATCCATTCTTCCAATATATAATCCATCCCTAAATTCAAAATCAGAATATCTTCTATCTAACAAAGGTTTAAATCCAGCATAATCTATATCTACACCAGCCATTTTAGCTATATAAGCCCTTTCTAAATCACTTACAAGCCTTGTTGTTTTTCCAGAAAACATCGGTCCAGTATATATTATAATCTTCCCTTTACTCATATTCGAAAAATTGACTCAAAAAAATTAAAAACTATTTAGCAATACAAAGAAAATACAAAAATATTGCAAAAAATTTAAAACCTTTATTTTTTCTTTCTCTTCTTTTCTTCCCTTTCAAACTTTAGATCTTCATATTCAATCCATGCTATCAATAGACCTAAAAAGAATAGCATTACTCCAAATACTCCTATGAAAACTGTTACCAAAGCATTCCATGCATTTATTCCTGCTATTGCTGTCCATCCCTTTCCAATAAAATCTCCTAAATACCAATATATCCCAGCAATTGCTATTAAAATCCCTATTAACATTTTAACTGCTGCGTTCATGCTTATTATTTTCTTTTTAAATAAATAAAAGCTTTAGCTTCTGCTTTTATGAAAATTCTAATCATTCATAAATTTCAACATCTTCAATATTTTTATATTCTATTTCTTCAATCTTCATAGTTTCTTTTAGCTCCCTTTCAAAAATTTTTATTTTTTCATTAACTGCAATTTTTTTAATCTTTTCATTCATTGCCATATTTTTTTCAGACTTGAACTTTCTAATCTTTCCGATTATTTCAATTAACATATCTCCAATTTTCTCCTCATTTTCAAAATTCCATTTTGCCTTTGGCCATTTTGATATGTGAATGCTCTTTATATTTTCATCCTTAGCAAATCTTAGCTGATATATTTCTTCTGTAATGAATGGAATAATAGGAGCAAATAATTTTATTATAGAAAGCAATGAGGTATAAAGAGTGAAATATGCAGAATTTATTTCCCATTCTTCATATTTATCTTTATTATAAATTCTATCTTTTACAATCTCTAAATAATTGTCAGTAAAAATCTTCCAAAATAGTTCTTCTAAAAATTTTTTAGCTTTTGAATACTCATATTCCTCAAATGCTTTTGTGCATTCTTTTATTGTTTTGCTAAGCTTAGTAAGCATCCATTTATCTATTTCTGAAATTTTTTTAATTTTTTTAGGCGCAAAATCTTCAGGAATATTTAAAATAACAAATCGCGCTGCATTCCAAAGCTTATTTAAAGTTCTTTTCGCCTCAATAAAAATCTTTTCCTGATATCTCAAATCTTCACCAAGCTTTGAGCTTGCTGCCCAATAGCGCAAGCAATCCACACAATATTTCTCTATAACCTCTTTCGGCTCTATCACATTTCCTTTTGATTTACTCATCTTTTCTCCTTTTGGATCCAAAGCCCATCCACTTATCATAACATTTTTCCAAGGAAGTTTATTTTCATGCAACAAAAATTTTACAACAGTATTAAAAAGCCAGAATGTTATTATATCATGAGCTTGCGCTCTCAAATCCATAGGAATTATTTTTTCATAAATTTCATAATTTTTGAAAAGCTCAGCAACAATTTTTGGAGTTAGAGATGAAGTTGCCCAAGTATCCATAACATCCTTTTCAGGCTCAAATTCATTCCCTCCACATAAACAATTTTTTCTTGGTTTATCATTTAATGGATCTACAGGCAATTGATCTTCATCAGCCAAAACAACACTTCCACATTTTTTACAATACCATAATGGAAATGGCACACCAAAATACCTTTGTCTTGAAATGCACCAATCCCATTTTAATCCCTTAACCCAATTTTCATATCTTGAAAACATATGCTTCGGATACCATTTCAATCTTTTTCCAAATTCAAGAAGCTTATCTTTTAGATCTAAATATTTTATAAACCATTGCTCTGTTGTTAGAATTTCTAGTTTTGTGCCGCATCTCTCATGAACATTAACAAAATGCTTTATCTTTTCAATTTTTTCTATAGCCCCAATATTTTGCAAATCTTCTATAATTTTTTCTCTCGCTTCTTCTATTTTCAAACCTTTATATTTTCCAGCATTTTCATTTAGTCTTCCATCTTTGTCTATTATCTCAATTATTTCTGTATTAAATCTATGACTCCATTCCACATCTTTAAAATCACCGAAAGTACAGTGATAAACAACACCAGAACCAAAATTCATATCCACATCTTCATTTTCAAGAATTTTAACCTTTTTATTATATATTGGCAAAATCGCTTCTTTTCCTACAAAATCTTTATATCTTTCATCATTTGGATTAACATATATTGCAACACAAGCTGCAAGAAATTCTGGTCTTGTAGTTGCTATTGTTATTTTTTTATTAAGAGTTGTGTCGAGCTTTATATAAACAAGATCTGCTTCTTCTTCTCTATCTTCCATTTCAACTTGTGATATAGCGGTTTTGCATTTTGGGCAGAAAATAAAAGGCGCTTTTTTCCTATATATTCTCCCCTTTTTATACAAATCAATAAAAGAAAGCTGAGATATTTTTATGCAATGCTCATCTATTGTAGAATAAAAGATATTCCAATCAGCAGAAATTCCTATATCCTTCCAATCCTGTATAAAAGAAGGTCTGATCTCTTTTAAAGTTTCTCTACACAGCTTTACAAATTCTTCCCTTTCCAAATCTTCTGCTCTTATATTATGAATCTTTTCAATAAGCATTTCTGTTGGCAAGCCATTGTCATCAGTTCCGAAAGGATATAAAATGCTTTTTCCTCTCATTCTTTGATATCTTGCAATAAAATCCATTTGAGAATATGAAAAGGCATGCCCAATATGCATCTTTCCTGATACAGTTGGAGGAGGAGTATCAATTGAATAAATCTTTTTTGAATATGGATTAAACCTATATATTCCTTCCTTTTCCCAATATTCCTTCCATTTAATTTCAGCCTCTTTAGAATTATAATACTTCGGAATTTCTTTCATATTAATAATAAAAACAAATCAAATTTTTATATTGTTGGATTTTGAATTTTTATTAAAAATAAATTAATCCTAAAGTGATAAAATGAAAAGGGAAGTTAGGGTAATAGGATGGGATGATGCAAGCTTTAAAAGAAAACAAAAAAGTAAGATATTGCTAATTGGTGTAATTACTAGAGGCGGCAATTTTATGGACGGAATATTAACAACAAAGGTTAAATATGATGGATTAGATGCAACAGAAAATATAATAAAATCAATAAACAAATCAAAACATAAAGATCAATTAAGTTATGTAATGACGAATGGAATTTCATTTGCAGGTTTTAATCTTGTGGATATAAAAGCTGTTTATGAAGGAACTTCTTTACCAACATTAGCAATACAAAGAAAAATGCCTGATGTAGAGAGATTTATTAATGCAATGAAGATATTCAAAGATTTTGAAAAAAGAAAAGAGATTGTAAAAAATGCAGGAAAGATTTATAGGTTTAATAAAATATATTATCAGAAGGCAGGAATAAACAAAAAAGAAGCAGAGGATTTAATAAAAATTACTGCAACGCATTCAAATATCCCAGAACCAATAAGATTAGCTCATTTAATTGCTTCTGGCCTTTCAGGTGAATCAAAAGGAAGGGCATAATTCATCTTTTTTGTATATCCTCTCATTAAAACTAAAACTCACAATTCTATCATATGGGATAAGATGAGATCCCTGAAGCTTTATCTCTCCTTCAGATATTTTTTCTATTGCTCCTGTGATTGCGTATGTACCTTCTCTTTCTTCAACCCATATTGCCATTCCAAGTCCTTCTTGTTGAGCCTTTTTTGCAATCTCTTTTACAAATTCCTTCCATTCTCTTGCCATAAAAAGAATTTCAAGAATTAATTTTTAAAAATTATTCCTCAATTCTTGGGGCAAGAATAAAAGATAAACTTATTTTTTCAGGTTGAGCAAATGTTAATCTTAATGGATAATTTGTATCAAATTCTAAAACAGCAATTTGAGAAATTTTTCTCGCCTTTATCATCTTTTTCAAATAATCTAAGGAATATCTTGCCTTTGCATTTTTATCTCCAGCTATCTTTGCCTGTTTTCCGTGCTCTAACCTCAATTCAGTAGAACTAGAATCACCTTCTGCTTTAATAATAAAATCATTCTTTGAAACCTCAAATATAATAGAATCGCTTACTAAATCAGCATCTTCTATCCCATCATTTAACAACTCAGAACTAAATTCAACTTTTACAGGAAAGCTAAGCTTTTCTATACCACTAGGAACCTCTTCCCTTATATCTATTAATGGAAGCGTAAACCTTCTTGTAGATTCACCTTTTATTAATAAGCTCAAATTGCTTTCAGATACATGAAGTTCAACACTTTCATTAGCTTTAACCCTTTTTAGAACTTGTAGCAAATTACTAAGATTTATTCCAATGGAAACATCAGAACTATAATTATATTCTTTAAAATTTTTTGCATAGAATTTAAAATCAACAACAGCAACAACAGCCCTATCACTTGCAAGAAGCTCTATTCCATTCTTTTTTATTTTTAATTGGCTTTCTTCTATCAATTCTGATATAGTAGCTAAGGAATCTCTAAATATCGATACATCCTCAAGAATGCAGTCAAACATTTTAATCACTTAATCAAATATTATTTATTCAACATTTAAATTTTTAACAATTTAAAATTGAAGACAGAAGATAAAAATAAAAACATTTATAAACAAATCTTAACATGCTTGATTTAATAACATTTTTCATCTTTTTAGGAATAATAGCAATACTTGTTATAAAAGATAGAAAAAACATAAAATTTCAAGGTCTTCTTCTAATGAGAAAAACAAAAAAAGGAAAGGATTTTGTTGATTCTATAGCAAAAATAGGTTTAATCAAAAAAATAACGAAAATAGCTATTATAATAGGAATATTAGGAATGATATATGCATCTTATATTATTCTTTTAACAGCTTATAACATTGCTTCTGGAAAAACAAGATTAGGAGCATCTCTATTAGTTCCTGGCCCGATTAGTGAAGTAAGAGTTTTGCCAGGAGTAATTATTATACCATGGTATTTTTGGGTTATTGGTATAGCAAGTGTAGTAATATTTCATGAGCTTTCTCATGGAATATTTTCAAGAATTGAAAATATAAAAGTAAAATCTTTTGGTTTATTTCTATTTTTAATATTTCCTGGAGCCTTTTGTGAACCAGATGAAAAACAATTAAAAAAATCAAATCCATTAACAAAAATAAAGATATATGCAGCAGGCTCTTTTGCAAATTTATTTGTTGCCTTTCTTTCATTACTTTTTGCAATCATTATAACATTTTCCTTTTATGAGCCATATGGCATAGCTTATTACGGTTTAATAAATAATTCCCCAGCATATCATGCAAACCTCTCAGGAATTATAACAGAGATAAATGGAGTTAGAATAAAATCTTTACAAGACCTTTCTAACATTTTAGAAAAAATATCTCCTGGAGAAGAGATAATAATAAAAACAACAAAAGGAAATTTTTCTTTAATATTAACACAGCATCCAAAAGACGAAACTCGCTCTTATATAGGGATTGCAGATCCTTTTGTCGCTCTGGAAATAAAAAAAGATGTTAAATTTTTAGAATCGTTCATAAGCTTTATTTCTTCTATTTTCATGTGGATATACTTTTTGAATCTAAACATAGGATTAATAAATCTCCTGCCAATAAAGCCTTTAGATGGAGGATTAATTTTTGAAGAGATTGCAAAAAAGATAAGTAAGAAAAAAGGAATAGCTATAACAAAGGCAACATCTTTTATTTTTGCAGCACTTCTATTTTTTATTGTTATATATCCAATAATTCTCAGATTTTTTTAGATTGATACAATCTAAAAAATTCTGGGCTTTAAAGGAGCAACAAATATGTAATATTTTTCATTACCTTCAAGCTCTTCCATTATCCTCTTTTTAATAATTTTCACAATACTTGAAATCCCAACCTTTTTTTCTATATCTTCAAAAGACTCAAAGGGTCTTTTGCTTATAATAGTTTGCACATACTTTTTCCCTATTCCTGAAAGAAGCTCAAGCTTATGAAGCCTTGGGGTAATTGTTCCAGCAGTATTAAAAAATTCCACAAATCTTTTTTCATTTCTTTTTATCAACTCATCTAAAAATTCTTCTAAGTTAGAAGAAGCAATTCCTGTAAGTTCGCTAAGCTTTAATCTTCTTTTTATCATCTTTATCTTATCCCTTTCACCAGAACCTATATAAACCTCCTCCCCAGCTTTTATACTTACATTTTCTTTTGCTACAAGCTCCAATAAAGAAAAATATTTTGTTCCTATGGATTGAGCTATTGGTTCAGGATGCCTTGCTCCAGGATATCCTAGAGGTAAGAAATCTAACACTATAGCATATTCTTCTCTCATTATAATCCCATGAATATTCATAAATCTCACTTCTTAACATATTAATCTTTCTTGTATTTTTTCACAATCTCTACAATATTTTTTATCTCCTCTTTTTTGAGTTTTTCTTTGCTGAAAAGTGCCACAAATTCTTCCTCTGTATCAGGAAGCACATTAATTATTTCTATTATCTGTTTTTTGTTCAATATATTTAGATTATTTAACTCTTCATAAAGCTTATCGGCCTTTGCTTTTGTAAGGATTGGAATTTTATTAAAATATTCCATACATATCTTTTGCTCATATTTATCTCTATTTGATTTGCTCAATATATTTTTAGCTTCTGCTGCGGTTATAATCTCTTCTTTTAAAACATCCATAATATCACTTTTTTAAAGGCTTCAAATGGACTGGATTTATTATAATTTGTTTTGTTCTTTTTAAGTCTTTAACGCTAACAATATAAGCTTTTCCTCTCTTTCCAATTATTTTGCCAGTTCTTCCTTGAAATTTCGGATGCGGAATTTTTTGAGATGCGGGTTGAATATCTATATGCACAATATCTCCTATATTAAATTCTTTTAAAAAAGTATTAGGCTTTAATATATCAGTTTGTTTTAGTTTTTCCCTAGTTTTTCTTCTAATTCCATAAGATTTTATTACCATTTTTATGCACCAGATTCCAAAACAGGCAAAACCTTTTGCAGCTTTTCTTTTATTTCATTTATTGATTTTTTAAGCATTTCCTCATTCTTTTCAAATATTTTTATCTTCATTTCTATATCTTCCATTTCCTCATTAAGCCCCTCCTTTATCTTTTCTTTATCATATTTTATTATTATTGGTCCAACAATCTTGTATACATTTTCTTCATTGCTTTCCTCAAGCTCCTTTAAAGCCTCTTCTATTTCAGCCTTTTTTATCATCAAGGCCTGCTTTTGAATAGATATGTTTTCTAATTGCTGATTTTGTGTTTGAAATTTGATCAGCAATTCTTCTGCTTCTTTTTTTATATTTTTTTCGTCCATTTTTTCCACCTTAAACAGCCTTTACCATTTTCGGAATTTCTGGTCTAGGTTTTTTAACAATTCTATAACCACAATAAGGGCATTGTATCTTATCCCTTATTTCAAATCTTTTTTTACAATATATACATTCATATTCTACCATATACTCACCCTAAATCACCATCTAAATTCATAAGCGTCTGAAGCAAACTTTGTTTTACATTTTTTGCATATCCATATGCCTGCTGCTATTCTCTTCACCTTTTCTCTTGAGCATACAGGACAATAATAAGCCTTTTTTGGTTTTGTCTTTAGCCTTTGTTCTCTAGTCCTTTTTCCATATCTTGATGTCATACTCTTTAATTTTAAATTAAAAACTTAAAAATATATTTTTAAGTTAAGCACATTCTCTAAACTTTAATAAACCTACTATAAGTTTAAAGAATAGATCTAGGGACTATTTTTCCACTCTTCTATAAATTCTATGCAAAAGCATTATAATTATAACGCCCTCTGCCAGAAAGAATATCATAATAATATTTGTTAATACCTGCAGAAAATACTGATCTGGGAGCATAAATCCAATTCCAGCCAAAACAAGGACAAACGCAGTCAACAGAACAAGAATAAAAATAGAAATAATTTCAACATATGTTATTGCTTCATTTTTTCCTATCTTATATATATTTTTTCCTTTTTTTGGCATATTTCAGCACTGATATTCGTCAGACATACCTGGTGATACAACTCTTATTTTTCCACCAGTGGGGCATGATACAGCCAACATGCATGTTTCAACTTCTTGAGGATCTAGTGTATCACAGCCAGATGTTATAGTTGTTGCAACACCATTAACAAAAACACTTATTTCACTTTTTGTAACAGAGTATGTTCCAATATTTCTCAATGTTATCAAATTTCCATTAATATTATCAATAACAATCTTCTTTCCTGTTTGTTGCTGGAGAGCTTCTTGTTGTGATTGAGATTGATTTAAAGCACCTGTTGCAATTTTAGTAACCCAAACATATGCGAATGCAATCATAGATATTGT
>CAZSPP010000030.1:0-50125 GCA_964608845.1 uncultured archaeon
AAAGATATAAATAACTAAAAGGCCTTCCTGGCCCTTCTTTTCTACAACACCATCTCCATCTCGGCATAATTTTTATTGAAATAGAAAGCTTTAAATATTTGCATATGCACATAATATTATGTGCTTTTGCACAAAATATTATGAGGTGAAAAAATGTTTTGGGGAAGAGGGTTTAGATGGATGTATTATGCAACAGGAATACCTGAATGGATGAGGGTTGGATTTTGGCCAGCTTTTGGTAGGAGGAATCCGTATCCATTCTGCAGATGGTTTCCTTGGATGCCTAGAGGCTGGTGGAGTGGTATGTATGGACCAGTAGAATGGACATCACAAAAACTATCTTCACAAACTGCAACATCTTCAGCAAAGCAAATACCTGTAGCACCAATACAATTTCAACCACAAATGGCAAAAGAGGAAGAAATTCATTACTTAGAGCAAGAACTAAAAGCTTTAGAAGAAGAGAAAATGGCACTGGAACAAGATCTTGAGTCAATTAGGAAAAGGATTAATGAGTTGAAATCCCAAGAATAAATTGAGGTGATTGAATGAAAATAGCTGTATCTACTGTTGGAAATAATTTAGATTCTATAATAGACCCAAGATTTGGTAGGTGCGCTTACTTTGTGATAGTAGAAGTAGAAAAAAATGAAATTAAGAAATTCGAAGCGATACAAAATCCTGCTGCAACTTCAATTGGTGGTGCTGGAATTCAGGCAGCGCAATTAATCGCAAATAAAGGGGTTGAAGTATTAATCACTGGTAATATAGGGCCGAATGCATTTAGCATTCTTTCTGGGACAGGCATAAAAATTGTAACTGGTGTTGGCGGAGTTTCGGTAAGGGAAGCTATCGAAAGATATTTAAAAGGTGAATTAAAAGAAACAAAAGCATCTAGTATACAAGGTTTTGGACCTGGGAGAGGAATGGGTCCTGGTATGGGAAGAGGCATCGGAAGAGGTAGAAGATTTTTATAAATAGAAATTATGAAGTAAGAGAAGAATAGAATTATTCAGAATTGAATGAATGAGATTATGGGTTCAGAAGAAAAAATAAGTAAATTGAAAAAAGCCGAAAGAACAGCAGGAATCGCTACCATAACTCTTCTTTTATTAGCTTTAGTTGAAGCTATAGTCGGATTTTTATCAGGAGCCATAATTTTGGTGGTTGATGCTTTTCATAATGCTACCGATTCACTAACAAATTTTGCTTCTTGGTTTGGCTTAAAAATTTCACAAAAAAGACCTACAGAAAAATTTCCTTATGGGTATTACAAAGCAGAAAGTCTAGCCACTCTATTTGTTTCAGGATTTATATTGTATGCAGCTTTTGAACTATTGTTGGAAGGATATTCAAAAATTTTTATGTTGTCCGAAATAAACATGCCCTTTCAAGCAATGTGTATGGCCTTGATTTCGTTAATAGTTTCGTACCTTATGGCAAATTACATGAAAAAAGTGGGGAAAGAGATAAATTCTCAATTGCTGATAGCAAATTCCCAAGAAAGAGCAATACATGTATTTTCATCAATCATCATTTTTATAGCAATATTGTCAACGTTTTATAGAATTCCATATGTAGAAGGTATAATCACTATGATATTTTCTCTTTTAATTTTTAAGGCTGGAATTTTGATCGTGAAAGATTCGATTTTTGCTTTGATGGATGTTAGTCCTAGTAAAGATATAGAAAATAAAGTTAAAAAAATAATTAGTTCCATTGCTGGAGTAGAAGATTTTAAAAATTTAAGGTTGAGAAAGTCTGGTCCTTTTATTTTTGGTGAAGTTACTGTAAAGATAAGAAAACATGTTAATGTTAAAAGAGCTCATGAGATAGCTGATAGTATAGAAAATAAAATTAAGAAAGAAGTAGGAGAAATAGACTCTTTTACAATTCATGTAGAACCTTACGAGAGTGAAGAACTGAAACTGGCTATACCTACTGGAATAAATAAAGGGCTGAATTCAGAAGTTAGTGAACATTTTGGAAGAGCCAATTATTTCATTTTCGTAACTGTAAATAAGAAGGAGGAAAAGATTGAATCATTCTACATAAAAAATAATCCTTACAAGGAAAAATCAGCCAAAGCAGGTTATTTTGCTGCCAACTTTGTAATTAAAGAAAAGATTGATATTTTGATTACAAAAGAAATAGGCGGAATTTCTTTCCATACTTTAAGAGATAATTTGATTGATGTTTACAAGGTTAAAGGAAAAAATGTTAAAGATGTTGTTAACAATTTTATAAAAGATAAGTTAGAGCTTTTAACTGAACCTACTAAGAAAGAACCATATATTGAAGTTCAAAATGAATATAAGTCAGAATATGAAGCTCCTTATATAGTAAGGAAAAGATATCCTTGGTGGTTAAGGTGGTAAAAGTAGCTATAGCTTGTGATAAAGGAAATGTTTCAGAATACTTTGGATTTTGTGAAGAATTTGCTATCTATGAAATTGAAGAAAATAGGATAAAAAATAGAGAAGTTTTAAAAAATCCATGCCATATTCCAGGGTTTCTTCCGAAATTTCTTAAAGAAAAAAATTTAGATGTAATAATATAGAGGAATTGGACCAAAAGCATTATAATTGTTTAACTCACTTGAAATTAAGGTAATAACAAATGTTAACGGAAATGAAAAGGATGTTATTAAAATATATAGAAGGTAAACTTGAAAAGAAAGTTGAAATATAAAAATAATGAAAAGTGATTATATGAAAAAAGACTTTGTTTTAGAAGTAAAAAACTTAAATGTTAAGTTAGAAGGTGAAACAATACTAGAGAATCTAAATTTTAAAGTAAAAGAAGGTGAAGTATTAACAATTTTAGGCCCAAATGGTGCTGGCAAAACTGTGCTGCTTAAAACTTTATTAGGTCTAATACCATATGAAGGAAAAATAAAATGGAAAGAAAATGTTAAAATAGGTTATGTTCCACAAAGATTGCCTTTCATAAAAGATATTCCTCTAAATGTTAAAGAATTCTTCAAACTAAAAGAAGTTTCTGAAGAAAAAATTAAAAATGTTTTACTTTCAGTTGGAATAAAAGATTTAAAAATATTGAAGAAAAGGATTGGAGATCTTTCATCAGGACAATTCCAAAGAATACTAATAGCATTTGCTTTGGTTGATGAGCCCAATGTTTTGCTTTTTGACGAACCTACTGCTGGAATTGATATTGGAGCTGAAGAAACTATCTATACATTTTTAGAAAAATTGAAAAAAGAGAAGAATTTAACTATTTTATTGGTTACACATGACTTAAGCATAGTCTATAAATTCGCTTCAAATTGTCTTTGTTTAAATAAAAGAATTCTTTGCTTTGGAAAACCTAAGGAAATAACACCTCAAACGCTTATAAAACTTTATGGAGGAAAGATAAAAATTTATAGACATGGGCATGATTGAAATGATAAATGTTTTTAGTTTAATCACTGGAATTTTGATAAGTAGTATAGCGGCATATTTAGGAACTTTAATGTTAAGCAGAAGGATGTCATTAGTAGCTGGCCCATTAGGTCATTTAACTTTGCCTGGAATAGCTTTAGCATTAATTTATGGTTTTGATATAAGCTTAGGTGCATTTCCTTTTGTTGTTTTAGGGATAATTATAATTTGGTTATTTGAAATGAAAACAAAATTGCCAATGGAAGCTTTAACCGCAGTTGTTTTTGCTTCTGGTGTAGCAATAGCATTTCTATTTCTTCCAATTGAACAAGCAGAAGAAGCATTGGTTGGAGATATTTCTAGAGTTGGTTTTGAAGATATGGTAGTTACTCTATTTTTTTCGATTTTAATTTTTGCAGTGTTAAGAAAGTCTTACTCAAAAATTGTTCTAATAAATATTTCTGAAGATTTGGCAAAAGTTCAAGGAATAGATGTCAAGAAATATAATTTTATTTATCTTAGTTTAATTGCTATTATTGTTGCTTTAGGTGTAAAATTAGTTGGAGGTTTATTAACTGCTGCAATAGTTGCTATTCCTGCTGCTGCTTCTAGAAATATAAGTAAAAATCTTTTTGAATATTCTTTGTTTGCAATTCTTTTTGGAGCTTTAAGTTGCGTTTTAGGAATTTTTGCTTCTCAGCTATCTAACATTCCAGCAGGAGTTTTAATCATTTTAGTAAATGCTGCGATTTTCTCAATTTCTTCATTTTTTAAAAGATGAAAATGAAAATAATAGCATCGACAGGAGTTAAAGGTGGTGTTGGAAAATCTACTTTTGCAATTCTTTTTGCTTTCAAAATGCTTGAGAAAAATAAAAAAATTGTTTTATGTGATTGTGATGTTGAATGTCCTAATGATTACTTGATCTTAAAACAGAAATTAAAAAATCCTAAGCCAATATACCAAGAATTTCCTGTACTTAACGAAAAGAAATGCAAAAAATGTGGTTTGTGCTCTAAGGTTTGTAGTGAGCATGCAATTTTTTGGATTAAAAACAATTATCCAAAATTTATTCTTGATTTGTGCACTAGTTGTGGAGCATGTTGGATTTCTTGCCCAAATAATGCAATCGAAAAGAAAAAAGAAATCGCTGGAGAATTTTTCATCAATAAAATTAAAAACAATTTTTGGCTTATTACTGGAAGAAGCAAAGCTGGAATATCTGAAACAGGACCAATAGTAAGAGAAGTAAAAGAGAAAACAATAAAATTTGCAAAAAAGATTAATGCAGATTATCTAATAATAGATACTTCTGCTGGAGCTCATTGTAATGTAATTCAGGCTTTGTTAAATTGTAATAAGGTTTATGCTGTTACTGAGCCAACGCCTCTAGGAGCTTATGATCTCAGTGTAATTCTTGAATTAACAAAAAAATTGAATCTTTTTACAGAAGTTGTTTTAAACAAAGCAAATATTGGAAATAAAAAAGAAATAGAAAAGATTGTAAGAAAATTCAATAAAAAAATTTCAATAGAAATTCCTTATTCAGAAGATTTGATAAAAGCTTATTGTAATCATCAATTAGAAAAAATGGTGAATTTGATATGAAGATAGTAATAGCTTCTGGAAAAGGCGGAGTAGGAAAAAGCATGCTTGCATCTAATATTATACTACTATTTTCAAAGGAAAGAAAAGTTGCTGCTTGCGATTGTGATGTAGATGCTCCGAATTTGGGCCTTTGGTTAGGAATAACTGAATATAATTTTATTGAAAAAATCTCAACCTCTAAAAAGGCTTTCATTGATAAGAAAAAATGTATTCGATGTGGAAAATGTGAAAAAGTATGCAATTTCAAAGCTATAGAAAAAAAGAACAATTTTTTTGAAGTTAATCCTTTTTTATGTGAAGGTTGTGGTGCTTGCAAATTAGTTTGTTTAGCAAATGCGATTAAAATTAAAAATGTAAAAAACGGTGAAATAAGAGTTAATAATACAAAATACGATTTTCCAGTAATATCTGGGAAACTTTATCCAGGCGAAACTGGCTCTGGAAAAATAGTAGAAGAGCTAAAAAGAAGGGTTGAAAAATTTAATTATGAAATAGCAATTTTTGATGCTCCTGCTGGAATTGGTTGCCCTGTTATAGCTTCTGTAAGAGGAAGTGATTTTGCTATTTTAATAACAGAGCCAACACATTCTGGACTTTCTGATTTAAAAAGGATTTTAGATATTGTAAATTTTTTTAAAATTCCTTATGGAATTGTTATTAACAAATGGGATATAAATTCAAAGCTTTCGAGAAAAATTGAAAAATCCTATAAGAAAAAAATCTTGGGAAAGATTTCATATGATAAAAAGGTTATAGATTGCATTGTGAATTTAAAACCGGTTATAATATCTGATTCCAAAGTTGTAAAAGAAATAAACAAGATATTCGATAATTTAAATAAAATTTTAAAAATGTAAGAAGTTAATTTTTGAAGTAATCCAAAAATTATATAAACAAAACGCATAAAACTAATGTGGTTGTGCTTATTATTTTCATTAAAACATTTAATGAAGGACCAACAGTATCTTTAAATGGATCTCCTACAGTGTCTCCTACAACAGCTGCCGCATGTGTTGGAGAACCCTTTTTTACAATTTCATTTCCATCCTTAAGATTTCCCGCTTCTATGTATTTTTTAGCATTGTCCCACGCTCCTCCTACATTATTCATAAATGTTCCTAATAATGTTCCAATAATTGCTCCTGATATTAAAAAGCCTCCAACACTTTCTGCTGCATCAAATCCTAATAATTTAAATAAAATTCCTATTGCTATTGGTGAAATAACAGCCAATAAAGATGGAGCAACCATTTCTTTTAATCCTGCTTTTGTTGTTATATCTACAACCTTTGCATAATCTGGTTTTGCCTTTCCTTCCATAATAAGAGGATTCTCTCTAAACTGCTTTCTCACCTCTTCTATTATTTTGCTTGCTGTTTTTCCTACAGCTCTAAAACCTAATGATGAAAATAGAAATACTATCGAACCTGCGAACAAACAAGCAACAAAAATTTCTGGTTTTAAAATATTTACTCCATCAAAACTTCCTCTCAATTCAATTACTTTTGTTATATAAGATGAAAATAATATAAAAGCAGATAAAGCTGCTGAACCTATTGCATACCCTTTTGTTAATGCCTTTGTTGTATTTCCTACCGCATCCAAACCTTCTGTTCTTTTTCTTGCATCTTCTTCTCCACTCATTTCAATTATTCCATTAGCATTATCAGATATTGGACCAAAGGTATCCATTGCAAGGATATAAGCACAAGTCATTAGCATGCCCATTGTGGCCATTGCTGTACCATATAAACCGTTTCCTTCCAAACTTCCTAACCAATATGAGATTAATAAAGCTGAGCTTATTGTTATTACAGTAGGAAATATACATTCAAATCCAACAGAAATTCCTGTAAGAATGTTTGTTGCTGCTCCTGTTTTGCTTGCTTCTGCTATACTTTTTACAGGCCTAAATCTTCCTTCTGTATAATATCTTGTAATATAAACAAATGCAATATTAGTAATAATTCCTACTAAACCAGCAAAGAAATAAATTAGACTATTTAGAATATATGTTGAAAGAAGATAAAATCCTATTACGCTAAGTATTAAAGTAATTAAATATCCTCTGTTTAAAGATTTTATTGGATCTTCTGTTTCATTACCTCTTACACTAAGCACTCCAATCAATGAAGCTAACAAACCTACTGCCATAATAAGAAGTGAGAATATTATCCAAGATATATTTTGAGTTGTTGCATATATGATTGTACCTAAAACCATTGTTCCAATTATTCCTGCAGCAGTTGACTCAAATAGATCTGCACCTCTTCCAGCACAATCTCCAACATTATCACCAACCAAATCAGCAATTACAGCAGCATTTCTAGGATCATCCTCTGGAATTCCTTTCTCTACTTTTCCAACAAGATCTGCTCCCATATCTGCTGCTTTTGTATATATTCCTCCTCCTAATAAAGCAAATATTGCAACAAAGCTTGCACCAAAACTAAAACCTACAATCTCATAAGGTACAATTTTTGGATAGGAAAATCCATTATAAGCAATAAAAATTCCACTTATTCCTAAGATGCAAAGACTAACAATCAAAAATCCTGAAACAGCTCCTCCTCTTATTGCAACCTTTATTGCTTCGTTTAAGCTTCTTCTTGCTGCTGAAGCGCATCTCACATTAGATTTTACAGAAACATACATCCCTATAAATCCTGAAACAGAAGAGCAAAATGCTCCTAACAAAAATGATAAAGCTGTTTTTATTCCCAAATCAAGATTATTATACCCTGTTGCTATTCCTATTAGGATTGCTGTTATTAATGAAATAAAAGCAATTGTTTTATATTGCCTTTTTAGATAAGCCATTGCTGCTGTAAATATTGTATCCCCTATTTCCTTCATCTTTTCTGTTCCAGTATCTTTTCTTAAAACATCTTTTATTAATATCAAAGCAAAAACAAAGCCTATTATTCCTGACAACGGTGCAAGCAAAAATATATTTTGCTCAATCATTTTTTCACCTTATTAGTATAACTTTTAATTCTTAAGAGTAATATTTAAAAATTTTATTTGGAGAGATTGCTTTTAAAAATTTTTTATCATCAAGCTCTAGAAAAATTTACTTAAAAACGAAAAAGGATCTTTCAGAAATTCTGGCCAACCTCCTTTTATTACAATATCTGCTTTTGAAAGGTCTTGATTTATTGTAAATTTATTCGGAAGCGCTATAACAAAAAGACCTGCTCCTTTTGCACTCACTATCCCAGCATAGGTATCTTCAAATGCGATGCACTCATTTGGTTTTAATCCTAATTTTTTAACTGCAAGCTCATACATTGCTGGATGTGGTTTTGCAAAGCCCGCATCACTTTCTGTTACTCTATGCTCTTTTGAGAAAAAATCTGACAAACCAACAGAAGAAAGCTTCATTTCAAGCTCTTCCTGATTTTTACCAGAGCATATTGCAATTTTAAATCCATTTTCTTTAAAAAATTTTATTGCGTCCAAAGAATTTGGCATCAATTTTGCTTCTTTTTTGAATAGATCCTTCAAAATTTTTGCTGCATTTTCTGCAATCTCTTTTTCACTCATTTTGATTTGAGGGTATTTTTGTTTTAAGAGTTTTGGAATTTCTGTGCTCGAAGATTTTCCGCAATATTCTTTTATATATTCTTCTTCTGAAATAAATATTCCAAAAGGCTTTAACAAAATATTCCATTTTTTGTATTGAAGAATCTCTGTATCTCCCAACACACCATCAAAATCAAATATAATGCCTTTAATCATTTTTATTCAGATTTTCAAAAGTTTTTACATAATTTTCTGTATCCTCTTTTATCCAATCTTTTACATCTATTCTTTTAATTCCATTTTCTGTTTTTATAATAACTTCCCTTATTCCTGCATTTATTATAATTCTCTTGCATCTATTACAAGGGATTGCTTCAACTACGCTATTTGTTTTTATATCTTCTCCATAAATATATAATGTTCCATCAAAAGTATTTGCTCCATTTCTTGCTGCATTCACAACAGCATTTTCCTCAGCGTGCACTGCTGGACATAAATCATAATTAGAGCCATGGGGGAGATTTAAAGCATCTTTTATACATCCTATTTCATAACAGTTTATTACGCCTCTAGCTGTTCCGTTATAGCCAGTTGATACTATAGCATCATTTTTTACTATAATTGCTCCATATCTTTTTCTTAAGCAAGTTGATCTTTTAGAAACAGATTTTGCTATGTCGAGATAGTACTCATCTTTTGATATTCTCTGCATACCTAAAGATTTTTCATAAAGATTTTTATTTTTGATGAAAAAGTTAAACTTCTTTATTTGCTGGAACTCTCAAATCATTTGTTAATATGATTATATTAAGTAATTCGAATTATCTTAATTCCCATAAGAATAAAAACAGAAAATGGGACCGCCCGGATTTGAACCGGGGTTGCCAGCACCCCAAGCTGGAGTCCTAGACCAAGCTAGACTACGGTCCCATATTTTGAATTCTTTAGGTATAAACTTAAAATTTAACCGCGCTTTTCTCGGAGTTTAATCTAGATATGTAAACAACAAAATATGGAATAAAAATAAACAATTGTCGTATTTTTTATAAAATATTTATAAGCTTAGTTTTAAAATAAAGTTTTGATAAATATGAAAAGAGTTGCTGTAATAGGAGTCGGACAAACACCTTTTGGAGAACATTGGAATAAATCTATAAAGCATTTAGCATTAGAAGCAGGTATAAAAGCAATAGAGGATGCGAAAATCGAAGGTAAGGATATAGAGGCTTTATATATAGGAAATATGTCTGGAATGTTTACTTCACAAGAGCATCTTGGAGCATTAGCTGCTGATATAGCTGGGTTAAACCCAATACCGAGCACAAGATGCGAGGCTGCTTGTGCTTCTGGTGCAGTTGCATTTAAACAGGCTTGGTTATCCATAGCTTCTGGCCAATACGATATTGTAATGGCTGCCGGAGCTGAAAAAATGACTGATATTCATGGAAACAATGCTTTAAATGCTTTAATGGGGGCTGGAGACCAAGAATGGGAAGGTTCTATAGGCCTTACCTTTACCGGATTATATGCATTAATAGCAAGAAGGCATATGCATGAATTTGGAACTACAAGAGAGCAATTGGCTATGGTAAGTGTGAATAATCATAGAAATGCTTTGAAAAATGAGTATGCACAATTTAGGTACGAAATTACTATTGAAGATGTATTGAATTCTCCTATAATTTCTGATCCTCTTCATCTTCTTGACTGCTCTCCTATAACAGATGGTGCAGCAGCAGTTATTTTAGCAAGTGAAGATGCGGTAAAAAAGCTTAGGATAGAAAATCCTATATGGATTTTGGGAATAGGTCATGCTACTGCTCCTTTGGCTTTACATGATAGGAAAAGCCTAACAAGATTTGATTCTACAATAATTGCAGCAAGAAAAGCTTATTCACAAGCTGATATAAAACCAGAAGATATTGATTATGCTGAGGTTCATGATTGCTTTTCTATAAATGAAATTCTAGCTATAGAAGATTTAGGCTTTTGTAGAAAAGGGGAAGGCGGTAAATTTGTAGAAAATAATGGAATAAATGATATAGTAAAAATAAATTCCACTGGTGGACTAAAAGCAATAGGTCATCCTGTTGGAGCTACTGGCATAAGACAAATTTGTGATATTGTAAAGCTTTTGAGAAATAGTGGAAAATATGGATTAACACAAAATGTAGGTGGAAGTGGAGCAACTTGTGTTGTAACAATATTTGGAAAAGAATAAGGTGAGAAAGAATGTTAACCGCGCCTATAGCAAAAAGAACTATGAAAAATAGGTATAGGCTTATAGGAACAAAATGCTTGAACTGTAATGAGGTTTTTATGCCTCCTAGGAGCATGTGCCCGAATTGTAGAAGGAGTGGTAAAATAGAGGAGATAGAACTTTCTGGAGAGGGTGAAATATATTCTTATACCATAATAAAAACAGCTCCAGAAGGTTTTGAGATTAATACTCCTTATGTTATAGGAATTATAAAATTGAAAGAAGGACCTTTTATTAGCAGCCAAATTATAAATAATGGTAAAGAAATTAAAATAGGTCGAAAGGTAAGATCTGTATTTAGAAGGATATTTAGGGATGATAATGGACTAATAAATTATGGTTTGAAATTTGAGGTTTGTGAATAGATAGAGAGCTACCCCTTTATTTCTTTTGAATATCTTTTTGGGTTTGATTTTTATAAAATTTGAAAACCTATATTTCTTATAACAATGTTAAAAGAATAATAAAACGAAAAACAAAACTTCCATGAGAAATAAAGGGGTGAGTTTGATATTTTTTTAACAATATTTCAGTGAAAATATTTTCTAAAAAAGAAAAGTTTAAATAAAAAGAAACCAATATATATTCATGACCAACTTTTCCTATGGAAAATTTTTTGTTCTGTATTTTAACTCTATTAAAGTGAAAAATTTAAGAAATTAGAGGTGAAAAAATGAAGCAATCAACCTTAATATTTTACAACGGAGAAGAAGCTGAAAAAAATATTTCAAACATATTCGAATCTTATCTTAGCAAAATATCTATATTTAAAGATAAGAGCGTTCTTTCACCTTCTTATATTCCAGAAAAGATTCTTCATAGAGATTATGAGATTATGCAACTTTCATCTATATTGGCTCCTACACTAAAAGGCTATAAGCCTAGCAATATATTTATATACGGTGGCGTAGGGACAGGAAAAACAGTTTGCATAAGGCAAGTATTAAAACAGCTCGAGGAGGTTGCTGAAAAAAATAATGTTCCTGTTAAGATAATTTATATAAACTGTAAGCTAAAAAAGGTCTCTGATACAGAATATAGACTTCTCTCCCAGATCTTAGAAAGTTTTGGAGTTATAGTTCCTGATACAGGTCTTCCTACAGATGTTCTATATAAAAAATTCTTTTATGAAGCAGATAAAAAGGATCAAACTATAATAATTGTACTTGATGAGATAGATGCACTAGTTAGAAAGATAGGTGACGAATTTTTATATAATCTTACAAGAGCAGAGCTTGAAAAGGCAAGAATATCTATCATAGGAATTACAAATAGCCTAACCTTTAGCAATGAATTGGATGCTAGAGTAAAATCAAGCTTAGGGGAAGAAGAAATAATATTCAAATCGTACAATGCAATCCAATTAAAAGATATATTAAAACAAAGAGCATCCTTAGCATTTTATCCTGATAAGATAACAGAAGAGGCAATATCAAAATGCGCTGCCTTAGCAGCACAAGAGCACGGTGATGCAAGAAGAGCAATAGATCTATTAAGGGTTGCAGGTGAAATAGCAGAAAGAAGAGGTGATACGCAAGTTAAAGAAGAGCATATAGATATGGCAGAGGAAAAGATAAATATAGATTGCGCTATTGAAGCAATAAAGTCATTACCTAAACAATCCCAAGCTGTACTTTATTCGATTCTTAAGATATATGAAACAAAAGGAAAGGTATTAACAGGAGATATATTTGATAAATATAGAGAAACGTGTTTAAAAAACGGACTAAGAGTCCTTACTAATAGAAGAATAAGTGATATTTTGAACGAGCTTGAGATGTTTGGAATTATTAATGCAAAGCTTATATCTAGAGGAAGATATGGAAGAACAAGAGAAATAACAATAAGCTTAGAATCTCAAATTCTAGAATACATAAAAAAGAATATCTACCCAAATTTTAAGTGATATAATGTATGAGGAAAAGAAGAAGGAAATAGTAGATAAATTTTTTCAGTATGAGCATTTACTTACACCAGAAGCTCTAGATTTCTTATTAAATTCTGATTGGCAATCTATCCTAGAAAATGTAAAAAACATAGATAAGCTTTTTTTAGATAAAGAAGATATTGAGAAATTTGAATATAAAGATAAGGTAAGGATTATAAAAAACCTTTTATCAAAGCCAGAAAACCTAACAACTGAAAAATTCACCAGATTTTATAATTCAATGTTTGAAAAAATGAGATCTATCATTCTCTCGAGAATAAATAAGGAGTTTATATCTATTGAGAACATAAGGCAAAGAAAGATTGGATATGTAATAGGAAGAGTAAGGGAAATAGTTTCTGAAGATGATAAAAAGATAATCGAACTTGAAGATATTACCGGTGCAAAAAATTTTATATTTGATAATAAGTTTGTTCCAAATGATTTATTGATAGGAGATATTGTTGCAGCAGAGGTCAGCTCTTCTGTTTATAAAGAAGATATACTAATAGGAAAAGAAATAATATATCCTGATATTCCTTTAAGACAGCCTAAAAAGTCCTACGGAAAGATATTAATAATATCAGATTTACATCTTGATGAGGCGCCAAAAGAAGCTTTAAAGAACTTTTATAACTTTTTTGAAAATAGTGATATAAAATTTCTTATCATAGCAGGAGATATAGGAGATATAGATGCTTTAAAGGAAATTGTTGGCAAAACAAGAAAAACAATATTCTTAATACCAGGAGAAAAAGATTTTCCAAGTTATCCTTCATTACCTTTAAATATTGATTTAGAGCCTATAGTTTCGCTTAGCAACCCATCATTAATTGAGATAAATGACGTAAAGATTCTTATCATACATAATTTTAATATGAGCATGCTAAAGAAAAGATATTTAGGACCTTCGAAATTGATATTAGAAGAAGATTATTTGTCTTTGGAGGAAATTCCGGATATAATAGCGTGCGGCCATACACATGAACCAGAGATTTTTAATTACAAATCTGTTACAATAGCAAATGCAGGCTCTTTATTAACAGAATTTAGACCTATACTCATAGACCTTTCAACAAGGGAATATAAACAACTAAAATTCAATTAATTTTTATGATTGATATGGATGTTTTTGATTGCATTTATTCAAGAAGATCAATAAGAAAATTTTTGAATAAGGAAATAAGTAATGAAGATGTAAGAAAGATTTTAGAAGCAGGAAGACATGCTCCATCATCCGGAAATCTTCAGAATTGGAGATTTATCGTTGTTAAAAATGAAAAAATCAAAAACGAAATTTTCAAAGCATCTTTAAATCAAGATGTAATAAAAAATGCGAATGTTTTGATAATAGCATGCTCTGATAATAATGCTATTATGCCTTATGGAATAAGAGGCCTTAAATTATATTCGATCCAAAATGTTGCAGCAGCTATAGAGAATATGCTTTTGGCAGCAAATGCATTAGGAATTGGTTCATGCTGGGTAGGAGCTTTTGAGGAAAAGAAAATAAAAAATATTTTAAAAATTCCTGAAAATGTAAGTGTGCATGCAATAATATGCTTAGGATATCCTGCAGAAAATCCTAAAAGTGTAAGAATGCCAATAGAAAAAATAGCATTTTCAGAATTTTATGGAAAACCTTTCAGGTGAAAAAATGAAAGAAAAATTAATAATGGGGATAGACGAAGCTGGTAGAAGGCTTTGAGCTTTTCAAGGCCTGCCAAAAGGTCCTGTAATTGGTCCAATGGTTATATGTGGATATTTGATAGAAGAATCAAAACTAAATTTATTAAAAGATGCAAAAGACTCTAAGGTTCTCTCTTCAAAACAAAGAGAAGAGCTTGAGAAAAAATTAAAAAAGATTGCAAAAGATTATGCTTTGGTATTTTTATCTGCTGAAGAAATAGATAAGCTTAGAGAAGTTTCAAATCTAAATAAAATAGAAATTAAAGAAATGCAGAAAATGATAAATCTTTTGAAGCCAGATAAAGTTATCATAGATTCTCCTGAAAATAATGTAAAAAAATTTGAAGAAAAGATACGAAAAGGTTTAAAGAACAAAAAAATTGAAATAATATGCGAAAATTATGCTGATTCAAAATATCCTATAGTAAGCGCAGCTTCCATATTAGCAAAGGTTGCAAGAGATAAAGAAATAGATAGAATAAAAAAAGAATATAAAATTGATTTTGGTTCAGGATATCCTAGTGATGAAAGAACAATAAAATTTTTAAAAGATTGGTTAAAAACTCATAAAGAATTTCCAAAATTTGTTAGAAAGAGTTGGCTGACTATTGAGCAAATAAAAAATGAAAACAGCAAAAAACAGAAAACAATAAGAGATTATTTTTAAGAAATTTAAGTCCTTTTAAATAATTTTTAAATAAATAATTAAAAGCCAAGTTATAGCGGGGTAGAGCAGCCTGGAGTGCTCGCCGGGCCCATAACCCGGAGGTCAGTGGTTCAAATCCACTCCCCGCTATTTTTTATTTCTTTTATAAATGTTTGATAGATAAAATTCTGTAGTGATTGTTATGTACAGAGCGCCAATAATAACAGTATTAGGGCATATAGATCATGGAAAAACAACTTTATTAGATAGAATAAGGAATACAAAAGTAACAGAAAAAGAAGCTGGCGGAATAACCCAATCTATAGGATCAACATTTGTTCCCATCTCTTTAATAAAAGAGGTTTGTAAGGAATTTAAAGATTTTAAATCATCTCTCCCTGGATTATTGTTTATAGATACGCCAGGACATGAAGCATTTATCTCAATGAGAGAAAGAGGTTGTTATATTGCTGACATTTCTATATTGGTTGTTGATATTATTGAAGGATTCATGCCCCAAACAATTGAATGCATAGAGATTTTAAGAAGATGCAAAACACCTTTTGTTATAGCTTTGAATAAAATAGATAAAATTCCAGGATGGAAAAGCGAGGAAAAAAGCTTTCTAAGAAATTATGAAAAGCAATTAGAAAATGTTAAAATAGAGTTTGAGAAAAGATTTTATGAAGTAATAAGCAAACTAGAGAACTTTGGATTAAAAGGAGAAAGGATTGATAGGGTAACAGATTTTACAAAAGAGGTTGCTGTTGTTCCGATAAGTGCAAAAACTGGAGAAGGAATACCAGAGCTTCTTTATGTTTTAGTTGGATTGTGTGAAAAATTTCTAAAAAGTTTTTTGTTAAAAACAGAAAATTCTAAAGGAATAATACTTGAAGTAAAAGAAACAAAGGGAATAGGAAAAACATTAGACGCTATAATACAAGATGGTAAGATAGAAGTTGGAAACTATCTCGTAGTTTTTGGTAAAGATGTTAATATAGTAAAAGTAAAGGCATTATTTGTTCCAAAAGGCATACAAGATATTAGAGCAGAAAAGAGGTTTGAAGGTATTAAATCTCTAGAAGCTTCAAGAGGGGTAAAAATAGTTTGCCAAGACGTCGAAAAAATAATACCTGGCTCTAATTTTTTCATAGCGAGGACATATGAAGAAGCTTTAAAATTAGCTCAATGTAAGACAGAAGAATTTTCTATGGAAGAAAATAGATGTAAAGAAGGATTAATACTAAAAGCAGATGCTCTCGGATCATTGGATGCTTTAAGAAATGTCTTTAAGAATTTTAAAATAAAATATTGCGAGGTTGGTCAAATAACAAAAGAGGATGTTTTAGCAGCAAGTATAAATGAAGATGATTTATTAAAAGCAATAATTTCATTTAACATAAAAGTTCCTGATGAAATTAAAATATTAGCAAAGGAAAAGGGAGTAGAAATATTTTCTTCTGAGATAATTTATGAGCTTTTAGAAAATTATCTTAAATGGAGAAAAGAAAAGGAAGAACAGAAAGAAAGAGAAGCTTTGAAAAATGTTGTATTTCCAGCAAAAATAAAAATTTTGCCAGGTTATATTTTCAGAGCAAGTAAGCCTGCTATAGTTGGGTGTGAAATTTTAGAAGGGACTATAAAGCCAGAATATGAATTAATAAAAATTGAAAATGAAAAAATAATCCCCTTAGGAAAAATAAAAGAAATTCAAGATCAAGGAAAATCCTTAGAGCAAGCAAAGAAAGGAGATAGAGTTGCAATTTCTATAACTGATGCAATATTTAATAGAAATATTTTTGAAAATGATATTCTCTATACCAATGTAGATGAAAATAGTTATAAGATTTTAATGGAGCATAAGCACATACTTTCAGATAATGAGATAACTATTTTAGATGAAATAAAAAATAGAAAAAAGATTTAAAAAAGAGATGCCAGCAGCTTTTTTAGCCTCTTCTTATTGTTATGTCTATTGTTGAAACATTCATTTGCTTTCCTTCTGACTCTATTGTTTCTGTGCCAATCTCAACGTTTGCAATCTTTGCATCCTTTATAAATTTATTTTTTATTATTTGTGATACATCTACTGCGTTGCTGATGCATCTTCCTCTTGCTTTTATGTGGATCTCATCTTGTCCATCGCTAAATTGTGTTATAGCTGCTAGCACATAAGCCATTGGCGGCTTTTTTCCAACTAATATTGTGTTATCTCCTCTCTCTACCATATTTTTCACCTCTTTTTGTTTTATTTAGAGCTACTGATCTTTGCTTTATTGATTTTTATAAATTAAATTTTTAAACCTTTTAAAATTTACAATTTACTTGTAATTACTAAAAAAGAAGTTTTTAATTTTATTTTCTATATTCACGTCCACAAAGCGTGCAGAATACGATATGTTTTTGTTTATTCATAATAATCCTTCCGTCTTTACAATATTTACAATGCCTACTCATTGTCCTCACCTTTAATAATTATATAGTAGTAAAAATTTAAAAACATTTATTATTAATGGATTTTTGTAAAATAAATTTTATGGAGATTGAAAAAGAGATAATAAAAAAGTCTTTAAAAAAAGAAAAAAAGATTCACACAAAGGAGATTTTGGTCATTTGCTTGTTATTGGTGGATCAAAGCTTTATCATGGTTCAATAGCTTTTAATGCTTTAGCTGCTTATAGAGCAGGTTCAGATTTAGTAACCATTTTAGCTCCAGAAAGGGCTGCAAATATTGTAGCAAGTCTTTCTCCTGATTTAATAACCTATCCATTAAAAGGAGATTTTATAAGAAAATCTCACCTAAAAACAATGTTTAAGTTCTTAGATAGAAAAGATGCAGTAGTTATAGGAGGAGGTACAGGAAGAAGAAAAGAGACGCTTTCCACAATAAACAATTTTCTAAGAAAAATAAAGATACCTTGTGTTATTGATGCAGATGCTATTTATGCTGTTTCTAAAAGCAAAAATGTTTTAAAAAACAATTTTGTGATTACTCCTCACTCTTATGAGTTTTTTGTTTTAAGTGGAATAGAAATTAAAGAAATGAGTCTAAAAGAAAAGATAGAGAGTGTTAAGAAAGTTGCAAACTATTTAAGGTGCACAATTTTATTGAAAGGAAATATTGACATAATTTCTGATGGGTATAGAGTAGCTATTAACAGAACCGGAAATCCTTATATGACAAAAGGAGGAACAGGAGATACATTAGCAGGAATATGCGGAGCCTTATTAGCTCAGGGCATTGAACCATTTTATTCAGCTTGTGCAGCAGCTTATATAAATGGAAAAGCAGGAGATATGGCAGCAAGAGATTTAAAGCATTCGTTAACAGCAAGCGATTTGCTAGATTATATTCCAAAGGTTTGGAATAATAAAGAATAAGCTCAAAATATCAAAAAATAGAAGTTATATCCATAAGGGCTTTTTTTGGATTCGGAGATTTTGTTATTGCAGAAGATATTAAAATTCCTTTTGTTCCAAGCTCTAGCGCAGTTTTAAAATCTTCTTTTGTTGATATACCAGCACCACATAAAGGAATAGATCTCCCTTTAACAATTTTTATAAAATTTTTTATTGATTCGGGTTTTTCTTTTGTTATTGAATTTCCAGTACCTATTAATTCCGGAACTTCAAATGCAATATATTCTGGTTTTAGGTTAGAGATTTTTTTAGCTTCATCCAGATTTGAAGCACATGCAACAATTTTTAAACCAACCTTTTTACATTCTTTTATTGTTTTTTCTATAGTTTCAAAATCTAATGGCTTTTCAGAGTGATTTATTAAGGAACCATATGCTCCATTTTCTTTTATAGAAATTGGTGAAATACAACCAGTAAATTTTCCATATTGGTAATCAACATGTTGAGAAAGAACTTTTATTTTAACATTTTTTGCTATTTGATAAATATCTGAAGCTTGAACACAGATCATTATTTCAACATTTCTTTTTTTAGCTACATAATCGCAAATCTTCGCAAGTTTTAATGCATTTTTTCCTATCGCTTCTTCATATGCCTTAAAATTTATTATTACGACAGGTTTCATAATTCTCCCATTTCCTAAAAATTCTTATACAGGTTCAAATGCTTTTAGTAAATTATTAATTTTAATTGTTGCAACCCCAACAACTTTATCCGCACCTCCATAATACATGAATATCTTATCTCCTAATTTAACAGCCCCGCAAGGAAAAACAACATTTGGAACTTGGCCTTCTTTCTCATATTGCATTTGTGGCTCAAATATTGGCTCAGGAGTTCTTGCAACAACTTTCAGAGGATTATCTAAATCTAGAAGAATTGCCCCAACTCTATAAACATTATCATCAGATATTCCATGATAAAGCATTATCCATCCTTTTTCAGTTTTAATCGGCGGACAAGCAGCTCCTATCTTTTTACTATCCCACCATCCTTTTCTCGGTCTAATCCATCTATATTCTTCTATCCAAGTTTTTCCACCAAAATTTAAGTTAGAAACTAAAGCAGAATCTATATCTTCTCCGCTTCTATGAACTATGAAATATTTTCCTTCTACTTTTTCTGGAAATATGAAAGCATCTTTATCATCTATTCCAGGAGCTGAAATTAAAACAGGCTTTGCCCAATTCCATTTTTGTTCTAGGAAATCATCCACTTTAATAGAAGTTAAAGCTACTCTAGGCGGATTTCTTCCATCAAATGCAGTATAACACATGTAAATTTTATCTTCAATTAATGTTAACCTAGGATCTTCACAGCCAGAATTAGCACCAGGTTCAAGCTTTTGCTCAAAAGGTTCGCGAGGAACATAAATAGGCTTTTCACAACGATAATCAATATGTATACCATCTTTGCTGTTCGCATATCCTAAGACAGAAGTATTATCCCAAGACATTGCCCTATAAATGATATGAATCTTTCCGTCAAGATATATTGCTCCAGGATTAAATGTTGCTTTCGCTTCCCATTCATTTTTAGGATTTGGTGAAATTATCGGATTTTCTTTTGCTCTTTCGAAACTTATTGGCTTTCTTTTTTCTAATAAAATTTCTAGTAGTATATTCAAATCAATGAAAGCTAAACAACAAACAGTATCAGCTGCACCATAGTAAAGATAAATTTTATTTTTCTCTATTAGTGCTCCCGAAGGAAAAACTACATTCGGTACATATCCTATTCTTTCATAATATTCTTCCGGAACTAATAATGGATTTTTTGTATGACCAATTATCTTAAAAGGATTTTTTAAATCAAGCAATGCTGCTTGAACTGTGAAAAGTCTGTTAGAAGAGAAATAATTTTTTATATAAGAATATATTATAATCCAGCCATAAGGAGTTTTTATTGGAGGAGCACCCACTTCCATATGATCTTGAGGCTTTAATGGAATTTGCAACACAAACTTTTCATAATTTTTATACCAAGATTTCCAATAATTTTGATCCCATATTTCCTCTTCTTTATTAAAAGAAGCCAAACAAATTCTTGTTGGCGGTTTGTCAGTATGAATTGAAAATATAGCAAAAATCTTTCCATTTATTCTTTCAGGAAAAAGCGCCATGGCTTTTGCATTGAAAGGAGTAACTAAATGTTTTTCTTCAATCTTCTCCAAATCTTTTGAAATAGCAACCCCAACTCTTATACCATCTGCTGTGAAAGGGTATGTAGACAATGCAGTATAAAAAATAAAATATTTATCATCAAGCTTTGTTACTCTTGGATCTTCGCATCCATACCTTTCCCATTCTTCTTCTGCAAGAATAAGTCTTTTCCTATCATGAAAATCTATTCCATCATCACTTACGCCAATCCCGATACTAGAAACCGCTTGTACAGTTTTTGTTAATTTTCTATAGTGTGGTAAAGAAAGCGCTCTGTATAAAAGATAAATCTTATTACCTTTTCTTATAGGACAAGGATTAAATGTTGCCTCTGCTTCCCATGAATGAATACTTTTTGGTTTCAATATTGGATTTTTTTCATATCTTTGAATAAACATATCTAAATTCTCCCAGAAACCAAATCTTCTAGAAATTCTTCAAGAGGTACAGTAGCTACGCAAACATAATTGTCTGAAGCACCATAATAAAGCATTATTAAATTATTTTTAACAATTGCACCAGAAGTATAAACAACTCCAGGCTTAAATCCCTGATTTTCATAAGGATATTCTGGTTTTAAGACTGCTGCCTTAGATATACAAACTATACTTTCAGGTTGGTTAAGCTTTGTGATCATAGCTCTTATTGCATACTTTCCATCTTCAATTGTATGGAAAAAAATTAGCCAACCATATTTAGTTTTTATTGGTGTTGGGCCAGCCCCTTTTATCCAAATCTCAGGAATTTCTTTTTCATATCTTCTTTTTCCGCAAGATATTTTAGGAAGAAGTAACTTCGAATCAAAGTTGCTACTTATAAAAGTTTTACCATCAAAATCAAGACTGTCAAAATAACTAACTAAAATTTTTGGTGTAATGCTATGTAATATTGCATATTTTCCATTAATCTTTTTTGGAAAAATTACCCAATTTTTATTAACCTCTCCCGGAGGAGATATCATTACAGGTTTTGCCCAATTCCATTTTTTATTTAAAAAATCTGATATTCTTATAGAGGTTAATGCAACCCTTAATCCATTATCGCAAGCAGTATATGTTACATATAATTTATCTTCATCCTCAACTCTAGTAATTCTCGGATCTTCTGCTCCATTCCAGCTTCCTCCAGATGTATAGGAATAAATTATAAAGCCTTGGTTTTGATTGTTTGATAGATGTTCATATACAGGATATGAAAGTCTTTCATCTATATGAAAACCATCCTTTGAGTTAGCATAACCAAATCTAGATATTCCATCATTTCCAATTGCTCGATAAAGAAGATGCACTTTATTATTTAAAATTATAGCTCCAGGATTAAAAGTTTGCCAAGATTCCCAATCATTTTTAGGATTTGGTGAAATTATCGGATTTCCCTCAAATCTAGAAAGGATTGAGGCTTTTTTTAAATAAACATCTCTCAGTTCTTTTACTTCTTCTGAAACTTTTATTTTTTTCGGACGCCCTCTTCTTCCAGTTTTTACAGCCTTTGTTTCATCTTTTTTAACTTTTCTTCTTCCCATTTTTATCTCAACGAAAAATTAGTTTAATTATATTATTGTTTCTTTTTGATATTTAATATTTTAAGGATATGAAAAAATAAAAACTAGCAATTAAAAGCACTCTTATATTTTTAATTTCATAGATTTTAATTATGAGATATATTCTTACAGAAGAAGGTAAAGAATATTTACAAAAAGGAATGCCTGAAGAGATACTTATTGAGTTGTTAAAAAGTAAAAATGAAATCTCTCTAAATGATGCAAAAGATATTCTCAAAGAAAAAGTAAATATAGGAATAAACTGGGCAAAGAAAAATGGATGGATAAAAATAGATAAAGATAAAATCGTTTTACAAAAAATTCCAGAATATTATGAGCACAAAATTGCTCTTAAAAAAATAGCAGAAGGAGAAGAAATAAATGAAAATTTAATAAAGGTTTTACTTTCAAGAAATCTTATAAAAGAGGTTAGGGAAGATATCTATTCAAAAGCAGAAAATCAAATTAAATACGGAGTAAAAACTCTTACACCAGAGCTTCTTCAATCAGGCTTATGGAGAAAAATAGAGTTTAATGAATATGATGTTAGTATAGTAGGCAATATAATTTATAGAGGAAAGAGACATCCATATCAAAAATTTTTGGATTTTGTAAGAAGAAAGCTAATAAGCCTTGGATTTAAAGAAATGTCTGGACCAACAATAGAGCTTGAGTTTTGGAATTTTGATGCATTATTTCAAGCCCAAGATCATCCATCGAGAGATTGGACCCAAACATTTTCTTTAAAATATCCAAAATTAGGAAAATTGCCTGAAAAAAATATTGTAGAAAATGTGAAAAAGACTCATGAAAACGGCTGGATTACAGGATCTTTAGGATGGGGGTATAAATGGGATGAGAAAAAGGCTTCAAGATTTATACCAAGAGCCCATACAACTGCATGCTCTGCAAGGCAACTTGCATATGGAATAGAAATTCCAGGAAAATATTTTGCAATAAAAAGATGTTTTAGACCAGATGTCATAGATGCTACTCATTGCGTAGAGTTTAGTCAATGTGAAGGAATAATTATTGATGAAAATTTATCTTTTAGAGATATGTTAGGAATTTTAAAAACAATTATATCAGAAATAACAGGAATAAAAGAATTCAGATTTAAGCCAGATTATTATCCATTTACAGAGCCTTCAGTAGAGGTTTCAGGAAAGCATCCTAAGTTAGGTTGGATAGAAATAGCAGGTGCAGGAATTTTTAGGGAAGAGGTTACTATACCTTTAGGTATTAATGCTACTGTATTAGCGTGGGGAATAGGAATTGATAGACTTGCAATGATAAAGCTTGGGGTAAATGATATAAGAGAACTTTTTACAAAAAATTTAAAATGGCTCAGAGAAAAAGAGGTTTTATTTGTGTGATGAAATGCCGAAAATAGAAATAAGCTTAAATGATTTGATTTCGCTCACAAAAAATAGTTTTGATTTAAAAAAGTTTGAAGAATATTTGCAGTTTGTTAAAGGAGAGATTGATGAAATAAAAGAAGATAAAATAAAAGTTGAAATTAAAGATACAAACCGACCAGACTTATGGAGCACAGAAGGTATCGCAAGAGAGCTTAGGAAAAGATTAGGATTAGAGAAAAAGATGAGTAAATATAAGGTATATAAATCAAATTATGTTGTAATTGTTGATTCAAATTTGGATAGAAAAACAGTTTGTTGTGTAATAGAAGATATAAAATTAAATAAAGATGCTTTGGAACAAATTATTCAGTTACAAGAAAAGATTTCTGAAAACTTGGGAAGAGAAAGAAAAGAAATAGCTATAGGTTTATATGATAGAGACAAAATAAAATTTCCAATAAGATTTAAAGCAGAAAAACCAGAAAAAATAAGATTTGTTCCTTTAGATTTTAATAACGAGATGAATGCAATAGAAATATTAAAAAAGCATCCTAAAGGAATAAAATACTCTAGTTTACTAAAAGAAAAGAAAGAATATCCAATCTTTATTGATAATGATGGAAAAATCCTTTCTATGCCACCAATAATAAATTCAGAAGATGTTGGAAAAATTACTGAGAATACAAAAAACATTTTTATAGAGTGCTCAGGATTTGATTTTAAAAAATTAAATATAGCACTAAACACAATAGTAACGTCAATAGCAGAAAGAGGAGGAAAAATAAAAAGCGTATTAATAGAATATGAAAAAGGTAAAGATTATCTCATATGCCCAAAATGCAAAAATAAAGATTTGACATTTCTTCCGTGGCTAGGAAATATCTTTGAGTGCCATAATTGTGGTTTTAGGTCAAATTTCGTAATTTCAGAAGAAAATAAAAAATTCAAGATTATAACCCCAGATCTAAGGCCAAGAAGCATAAATTTGGATATAAACTACATAAACAAAATTTTTGGAACTGAACTAAAAATAAAAGAGATAAAAGAGCTTTTGATAAAATCTGGATATGATATTAAGAAAATAGGTAAAAATGCTTTAGAGGTTATATATCCAGCATATCGCCAAGATATAATGCATCAGAGAGATGTTATAGAAGATTTGTTAATATCATATGGATATAACAAAATAGAGCCAAATGAAGTAAAGATATTTACTCTTGGAGAAGAAAACGAGATTGAAAGATTTTCAAATCACATAGCTGAAATTTTTATAGGACTTGGATTTCAAGAAATAATCTCATACATGCTAACAAGTAAGAAAAATCTTTTTGAAAAAATGAATTTAAAAGAGGAAAAGATAGTAGAAATAGAAAATCCTTTAAGCGAAAGATGGAGTGTTTTTAGAAATAAACTTTTACCATCTTTATTAGATTTTCTTTCTCATAACAAGAATGTTGAATATCCTCAAAAGATTTTTGAGATAGGTGATTGTGTAATTATTGAAAATGAAGAACCAAAAGATAAGAGGATTTTATGTGTAGCAGTAAGTGATAGTAAAGTTGGTTATGAGGATATTTCTTCATATCTCGATGCTTTTATGCGAGCCTTAGAAATAAAATATAAACTAATTAAAACAGAAAATGAAAGCTTTATAAAAGGTAGAGTTGCAAATATTTTGGTAAATAATAATAAAGTCGGAATTATTGGTGAAATAAATCCAGCAGTATTAGAAAACTTTAATATAGAAATGCCTGTTGCATGCTTTGAAATAAATATAGAAGAAATCTTTAAAGAAATTCAAAAAAGAATTTAATCAAAAATACCCATAAAAATCCTTCTATACCAAGGAATTTCAAATTCAAATGGCTTTCCAGCTATTTTTGATGCAAGCATCCTTATTTCATAACTTGTTTTTGAGTATGGTTTATATTTTACAATAGGAATTTTTACTGCAATAGATTTTCTTATATTTTCATCTTCTCTTATCTTAGCAACTATCGGTAATTCTATTAAATTAGATATTTCATTTTCATTTAATTCATGCTTTTTTCCAGATATTCTATTCAAAACAACACCAAACGCTTTTATTCCGATATTCTCAGCTATCTTATAAGCTTTAACAGCATCTAAAACAGCAGGCAATTCAGGATTTGTAACAATTAACAATTCATCACTATTCTCTATTGCTGCCATTGCCTCTCTTCCGAGACCAGCTGCAGCATCTATTATTACAATATCCGTGACTCCATAAAGGCCTAAAAGCGCGTTAGAAAGCCTTCTCGGATCAATTCCTTTCAAATCATCAATTCCTAAGCCAGCAGGAATAATCTTCAATCCAGAATCATGTTCATATATAACATCACTTATTTTTTCTTTTCCTTTAAGGACATCATGAAGATTTTTTGGAAATATTGGCATACCTAAATGAAATCCAAGATTTGGTGTAGTTAAATTACAATCAACAACTGTTATATCTATTCCCATCTCAGCAAGAACAACACCTAAATTAGCCACAATAGTAGTTTTTCCAACCCCACCCTTTCCAGAAATTACTGAGATAACCCTTGTCATATAATTTAATATTTTTTAAGCATTTTTAAATCCATTTAAATTTGCTTTTCATTTGACAGAAAATTTTACTATAGCACCATTTTCAATTTCTTTAATCTCTTTGATTGATGATTTTACTCCAATTTCTTGTAAAAAGATTATAAAATCTTCAAAATAATCATAAAAACCGCAGCTCCTGCAAAAACCTCCTGTAAATTTTAACTCAATTTCATTTCTTTTTATTTTATTCAATTTTGCAACAGCTTCTGGAGATCTGTATTTGTTAAACTCTTTCACAGCCTTATTTACCTTTTCTTCTAAATTTTTCATATTTCTATATTTTCCTCGTTTGACCATAATCCATGTATATTGCAATAAGAAAATGCTATTAGTTTTCCTCTTTTGTTTGTTTTAAATGTAAATATAGCTATCGGCTCTGTATAAATATCACTAGTGTTCGCTCCTTTAGTAGATTCTCCATGGGAGTTAAACTCTTCTCTTCCTATGTGATATGCAAATTGCTCCCCTTCCGGCAAAAAATAAAGATCGATAAATCTTATATGATGCTCTGTTGTATTTGGGTGCTGAATCTCTTTACCAACTGTTATTTTAACAACAATATTTTCCTTTCTTTCTATTATCTCAATTACCGGAATATGTTTTTCTTTTTTCCAGTCTTCGGTTCTTATAATTTCACTTAGATTCATACATCAACACCCATTTTAAAGCATTTCAGATTTTTATTTTACTTTAACTTTTTATATCTTTGTAGGCGAACCACCAATCATAAGCTTCTATTTCTCCTTTATTTGCTTTTTCTAATCTTTCTTTTGCATCTTTTTCATTTTTTGCTGGTGGTATAATAACCTTTGAACCTATTAGCTCATTATTCGGCCAATTAGCTGGAATAGCAACATCATTCTTGTCAGCTAACTGAAAAGCTTTTATAATCCTTAAAATTTCATCAATATTTCTTCCTACTTCTTGTGGATAATATAAGATCGCTCTTATAATACCTTCGGGATCTATTATAAAAACTGCTCTTACTGTGTTCGTTCCTTTATTTGGATGTATCATTCCATACATTTTTGAAATTGTTCCTAAGTCATCTGCTATTATTGGAAACTTTATTTCTTCTTTAAGATTTTCCTTTATCCATTCTTTCCATTTTATGTGGCTAAAAACCTGATCTACGCTTAATCCAATTAGTTCTGTATTTAATTTCTTAAATTCTTCATATCTTTTCTGAAATGCATAAAACTCTGTTGTACATACCGGAGTAAAATCTGCTGGATGACTAAACAAGACAATCCATTTGCCCTTATAATCTTCTGGAAAGTTTATTTCTCCGTTTGTTGTGGTTGCTTTAAACGAAGGCGCTTTCTCTCCAATTAAAGGTATTTTATTATTTTCATTTTCTATATTTAACATAAATTTTATATATTTTCACGAATTTATAAACTTTATGGTTCGAATTTCGGATATTGATATATTAAATGAACTCAGAAAAAATTCAAGAATACCATTCTTAAAAATAGCAAAAAAATTCAAAGTTTCTGAAGCGACTATTAGAAAAAGGGTAAAAAATCTTTTAATGAAAGGTGTTATCAAAAAATTTACAATCGAAATCGATTATAGAAAAATAGGATTTCAGTATTTCGTTATCTTAGGCATAGATACATATCCCGAAGGTTTTATTAAATTAATCGAGAAACTGAAAAGATATGAAAATGTCTTGGACTTATATACATCTACTGGAGATCATATGATAATATGTAATCTTATTTTCAAAAGTTCTTCTGAACTTAATAAAACGATCAAAAAATTAGAAAAAAACAAATATGTAAAAAAGGTTTGTCCAGCAATAATTCTTGAAAAAGTAAAATAGTTGGAAATCATAAAAATAAAACCAAAAATGGGCGTGCGAGGATTCGAACCCCGGACCCCCAGCTTTCCTCATCTTTTATCAGAGCTTCTGTGCATTTCGCATAGAAGGCTGGTGCTCTTTTTGGTTTTCAAATCCAAGCTGAGCTACACGCCCACTAATTATGTATATAATTAAAAATCAACAAAAAATTTAATAATTATATCCTTAGTTTAATTGATTGAAATGTTAGAAAAGCTAAAGGATGGATTAAGAAAAGCAATTGATAAAATAATGCTAAGAGCAGATAAAGAAAAAATAGAAGAAATGATAAGAGATATACAAAGAACTCTTATTTCAAGCGATGTTGATGTTAATCTTGTTTTACAACTTTCTGAAAAAATAAGAAAAAGAGCATTAGAAGAAAAACCAAAACCAGGATTAACAATAAAGGAGCATGTTATAAATGTTGTTTATGAGGAGCTTGTAAACATAATGGGAAAGGAAAGCCCAAAAGACTTTTCCTTGGGAAATATTATATTAATTGGTCTTTTTGGAAGTGGAAAAACAACAACTTGCGTAAAAATTGCAAATTTTTATAGAAAACTTGGTTATAAGGTTGCTGTAGTTTCTTGTGACACATTTAGACCAGCTGCGATGGATCAATTAGAACAACTAGCAAAAAATGTAAACATACCTTATTTCGCCCCGCGCGATATAAAGGATTCTGTAGAAATAGCCAAAATCTCTTTAGAAAAATTTAAAGGTTATGATGTTGTAGTTTTTGATACATCTGGAAGAAATGCTTTAGATCAAGAACTTGCTAATGAGTTGATTAATATAATAAATGTAGTTAAACCAACTGAGGTCCTACTTGTTATTCCTGCTGACTTAGGTCAAGCAGCTGGTATTCAAGCAAAAGAATTTAATAAGCTTGTTAAAATAACAGGCATTGTAATAACAAAATTAGATTCTACTGCAAAGGGAGGTGGAGCGTTAACATCTTCAAACATAACAGAAGCAAAAGTAAAATTCATAACAACAGGAGAAAAGATTGATGAAATTGAATTTTATGATCCTAAGAAATTTGTTGCAAGGCTTCTTGGTTTTCCTGATCTAGAATCTCTTTTACAAAAGGTTAAAGAAGTAGCAAAACCAGAATTAGCACAAAAAATAATTGAAGAAGACTTCGATCTAAACGATTTTTGTGAACAGATAGAAGTGATGCAAAAAGCAGGCCCACTAGATAAGATAATGGAGATGATAGGTTTAAGGGTTTCTATACCAAAAAACGATCTTTTAATTCAAGAAGAAAAAATGAAAAAATGGAGAGTAATAGTAAATTCAATGACTAAAGAAGAGAGAAAAAATCCAGAGATAATAAACTATTCTAGAATAAAAAGAATAGCAAAAGGTTCTGGAACTAAAGAAGAGGATGTAAAAGAGCTTTTGGCTTCATATAAAAAAATTAAAAAAATGATAAATATTATTAAGCCAGGAAGAGGAGGATTAAATATATTGAAAAAAATCGGGTTTAAATAATTTGAACTATAAAAACCTCTTTAAATCATTTTTCGATTCATTTCTCGCAAAATCATCATTTCCATTCAAATCTAAGCTACCATATACGCCATCATATCCTGGTTTTATTTTTATCTTTCCTTCCCTATTTTTTATTATAATTTCAGCCAGATTTTCATCAATCTTTTCAATCTCCTCTTTTTCCGCTTTTAGCAACGTTGCTAATTCACTTCCAAATCTATTTACAAATTTTTCCTCAATCTCAAAAACCTTTTTTGAAAATAAGCCAATCTTATATTTTGCTGCAATGAGCTCTGCTAAAGGCAAAATCTTTTTGAAAGGTATTGCACCTTCTGGTACATAACCATATTCTCTGTCAGCAAGCTCTTCCACTCTATGCAGCACACCAATAGTTAAATGCTTTTTGCAAATAGGACAAATATTATTCATTTTCATTGCTTCTCTTGGCTCTAAGAATATACCACATTTCCTATGACCATCAAAATGGTATTTTCCATAAGCAGGATCAACTTCTATTGTATAAAGAAATTTTTTTACATTCTTTGTTTTTATTATGTTTTTTAATTCTTTATATGAAATTTCTTCCATATTAAAAACATTGCACTCTCTTCCTATTCTTGAAGACCATGGAGAATGTGAATCAGAATTTGAAATTAAAGCAAATTTATCAAGAGATGATAGCCTCCAATTCATTTCAGGATCACTTGATAATCCAGTTTCTATTGCATATATATTTTTTTCTTGATCCTGAAAGCATTCTTTTATAGAGTCAAAGCCAGATTTTGATCCAAAAACACCAAACCAAGGAGTCCATGCATGAGCAGGGATTATCATATTATCTTCTGAAATCTCAATAATCTTTTCTGTAAATTCTGGGCATGAAAGTGAAATTGTAGGTCTTCCATCAGATTTTAAATCAGTCTTATCTTTCAAAAAATCATTTATTTGTTCTACAATTTCAAAGTTAGGAGATAAAATTAAAAGATGAACTTTTCTCAATTTTTTATCTTGAAAATAAACAAGAGAAATTTCTGTTGAGAGAACAAAAAGCATTTCATTGTATTTATATATTCCAGAATTTTTTTCAATTTCTTCAAGATTTTCTTTCAATTCCTTAAACCAAAGAGGATGAGTAAAATCTCCTGTACCTAAGAGATTTAAACCTTTTCTTTTTGCATAATATGAAAGCTCTTCTATATTCATTTTTTCAGATGATGCTCTCGAATACTTAGAATGAATATGAAGGTCAGCAAACACAATCATAATAAAATTTAAAAGTTAAACAATAAAAAAGGATTAGACGGGTCTGTGGTCTAGCGGTTATGATGTAAATAACAAACGTTGCCTTGACGTGGCAAAGATCGCCGGTTCGAATCCGGCCAGACCCACTTACCTTTTTATTTATGTTAATAAAATAAAAAGTATGGAAAAACTGAAAAGAGAATTAGGGTTATTTAAACTTACTGCTATCGGGATAGGAATTATTGTCGGTGTGGGAATATATGTTCTTATTGGTAAAGGAGCAGAAATAGCTGGAAATGCATTATGGATTTCTTTTTTAATCGCTTCTCTTCCGGCAATATTTACAGGCTTATCTTATGCAGAGCTTTCTTCTTTATTCCCAAAAAGCGGAGCAGAATATGTTTATATATCAAATGCTTTTAATAATAAACTTGCATGGATTGTTGGTTGGTTAATAATTTTTAGTGGAATATTGGGTGCAGCAACCGTAGCCTCTGGTTTTGGGAATGTTTTTAGCAGTTTTGTTTATGATATGTTTTCAATTTATATTTCTTCACAAATTGTTGCAACTATTCTTATTTTATTTTGTGGTGCAATTCTTTTGCTGGGTGTAAGAGAATCAGCAATTTTGACCGCAGTTGCTACATTAATTTCAATATTAGGTCTTTTGATAATAATTTTTTCTTCTATACCAAATTTTCGAAGCTTTAATATTTTTGAGGTAAAAAGCATTTCTGGAATTTTTGAGGCAAGCGCGCTAATATTTTTTGCATTTATAGGATTTGAAACAATCCCAAGACTTTCTGAAGAATCAAAAAACCCAAAAAAAGATATACCTAAAGCAATAATACTTTCTATATTAATTTCAGCTATTCTCTATTCATTAGTCGCATTTTCTTCTATATCTGTTGTTGGTTGGAAAAGGTTAGCTAATAGTCAAAACCCTCTAGGTGAAGTAGCTCTTTATAATTTAGGAAATACAGGAATGGTTTTGTTGTCATTATTTGCACTTTTCGCTACATTCACAACAACATTTGTAATACTTTTAGGAACAAGCAGAATAATCTATGGAATATCTGAATACCACGCTTTACCAAAAATTTTTATTTCTATTTCTAAAAAATCTCATGTGCCATGGGTATCTATTGTTTTTGTGGCAATAATGAGCTCATTATTTTCATTTTTTGGAAAAATAGCCTTCAATGCATATCTTACAGATTTTACAATATTTCTTACATTTATTCTTATAAATCTATCTGTAATAAAACTAAGATTTGTTAAAAAATATGCTCATTTAAAAAACATTTTTAGGACACCAATAAATTTGAAAAGATTTCCTATAATTCCTTTCTTAGGCATTTTATCTTGTCTTTTCCTTATTATGTACACAAGGATAGAAATATGGATTTATGGAATAGGTATAGTGATGATAGGCTTTATTTTATATCATTTGAATAAACAACTAAAGTAAATTTCCAACTAAAAACAAAACACCTATTACAATGAGAACACTAATAACTCCAATAACTATTATCCAGATGTTTAATTTAGTTTCTTGTCTGCAAATCTCCTTACATATTTTATCCTCGCAACACTCTAATCCTGGACAACATCTCGATCCTTCCCTTCCACAATATCCTCCACTTTGAATACAAGTTATTTCGATTGTAGTAGTTGTTGGTTGTATTAAAATTGTTGTTGTAGTAGTTGTTGTAGTAGTTAATTTTGTAACAAATGTAACAGTTTTTTTCAAGCTCTGACCTTCTTCACAATCAGCAATTACATCAAATTTTCCATAATAATTTCCGCATACACTCCAATCTATTATTGCAATCTCGTTTTCTATTTTAGGTGCACAAAGAACATTTGTTATATCCTCTTTAAAGACAATTAAATTTCCATCTGTACAATTTCCAATTATAAAGCATTTACATTCCTCCCCTATTTCACATTTCCATGTTTCAGTTCCAGAATGACAACTTCTTATTTCTAAATCTAAAGAAAATGCTTGATTAACAATAAATAGTAGAAATATTAAAAATAAAATAATTTTTTTCATTTTAAACACTTTAATTATTCATTTATTTTTTCGGTTATAAATTTTTATTTATTCCATATCTTAACTCAAAACAGTTGAAATCTAAAAATAAAAAACAGCAAAATAAAAATTAAATTATGCCTTATATATTAGATCCACTTTTTGTAGCCCAGCCAGGAGGAGGAATAGTAGGCAGAACACCTTGGGATAGATATATAAATCCATGGCCAGGAGCAAAAGCAAAATGGCTTGGAAAGGCATTGCTTATTCAACCTTTAGATCAATATGTAACACTAAATCCAACAATGCCTATAGGCTCATTTACAGGTCTTTATCTTAGCACAATTTCATATTTAACAAACATGGAATTTATTGTAAGAAAGGTTGATGAATGGATTGAGATTTCACCTACTCATAAAGCATATTATGATATGGTTTTAGGAGAGAAGGAAAAGATTGAGATAAAAATAAAGACTGTTATTGACGATATGATTAGACATATTTCTGATTTGGAATTGATAGAGCATGACCTAAGAAGATATAAAGAATTTTTAGATTATATTGAGAAAAAAGATGAGCATTCTTTAAAAGCAATATTTATAGACCAAGTAGATTTTTATGCAGGAGAAGGAGCACCAGGAAGGCTTTCTATGAGCTTCATGCAACAAAACAATATATTTCCAACAATAATTCAAGATTTTTTTGAAATGAAAAGCGAAGAAGATTTAGAAAAGAATGAAAGATTAAAAAAATTACCGAAAGTTGAAAAAGACATGCTAAAAACTAAATGGAGATCGTATCAAGAATGGAAATCATTATTTGGTAATGAAGTGAAAAATAGATATTCTAGATTAAAAGAATTGGTAGAATCTAAGAAAAAGATGATTGAAGAGGCAAGAGAATTTATAAAGCCATATATAGCAAGGCATAAGCTATTAGAAGAAGGTCTTTCACGAGAAGGAATAAGAAAAAGTTATATTTCAGATATTTTTCATACAGTAGGTGAGCAAACAAGCAGAGAAGTAATAAAGCTTTGGGCCTGGAAGCAGTTTGAGCCAGAGGAGTTTTTCAAAGCTCCGGGAGAGATACTTGCTTTAAAAAATGTTAGACCAGATGATGAATGGACTAAAAAGCATCTAATATTCCATCAAGAGCTTGGATTAAAACAAAAATATCCATGGATAACAGAAAAATGGGTTGAAAATGCAATAAAGGAGATTATGGAAAAGGATGACTTAATGTTAACAAGAAGAAGAGTTCCTAGAACATATTTATATTACAGTTTTTTGGAATTAGAGTTTGAAAAAAACACAATGAGACTTCCAACAGGAAGCGAGTTTGAGGATATAATCATAACTGTGAGATGTTACTTAATGTCACAAAATGTTTTATTAGTAAAGCTTTTGGAATTAAAAGCAAAGGAAGAAGAGTTCGAAAATTATATAGATGAAATTTTAGGATTAGGAGAAAAAAGAAAAATAGAAAAATTAAAAAAAGAATTATCAAAAATGAAAACAAAAGAAAAAATTCTTTATTTAAAAAGAAATTTTCCTAAAGCAAGCGACGAAGAAATAAAATCAAAATTGAATGCAATAGGAGAAAATGTTCCATTAGAAGAAATAAAAAAATATAAAATAAGAACTTACGAATCAATAAATAAATTAAAAAAAGCATGGGAAAGATTTTCAGACTTTTTTGGTTTAGATTTCAGATTTTTTAAGTTCGGGCCATATGAAAAGGATTTTGAAAATAGAATAACTAAGTTTTATTTAGTTGGAACAGGAAGAACAGCTTATGGTCCATTGGTAGCATTTCTAAAAAGAAAAATAATGGTTTAGAGTATTATGTGGGATAAGAAAAATAAACCTATTGGATACATTATAGGAGTAACTCCAGGATTTTCACAGTTTGAAACAGGAAATTTAAGACTTGTTTACATGGGATTAGCAAGAAAAATAACAAAAGCGGCAAGATTAGGCTTTGAATTTGTACAAATAGATTTTGAAGAATTAGGAGAAGCAATAGAACCAGAAATTGTAGAGCAGATAAAAAGAATAAAAGAAGCTCAAAAAATAGAGATAGGAATTCATTTACATTACGCAGTAGATTTTACACTTGCTTATGCATTTGAATGGAGATATAATCAAGATCAGCTAAGAATTTGTGCAAAAATAGCAGGAGAATCTAATGCAAAATATATTTTATTTCATTCATCTTCTCATATGCGCCCAAACATAACATCAGCTTTCTTAGGAAGAAGAGAAGCATATGGAAAGCTTGTTGGTCCGGATGGAACAAATCTTGGTATATGGATAGAAAAAAACGGCATGAAAGATTGGTTCATGGCAAAATTCATAAGGGTGTTGTTTTCTGCAATGGGGGTTGCTGGTACGCCAGCTGTTATTGATTATTTCGAAACAAAAGATTCTTTTAAGAAAGCGAAAGAATATGCAGAGAATGTTTATGAAAAGGGAATGGCAGCAGTAGAAGAAGAGCTTATGAGGATAAGAGCTAGAATAGAGGATTTAGAAAGGCTTTCAAGAGTGAGAGACTTAACCGAGGAAGAAAAAAAGGAATTTGAAAGACTGCTTGAAGAGTATAGGCAAAAAAACACTAGAGAATACCTTACTAAAAAGACAGCATTAGTAAATAACATTACAGAGCAAGAGGCTTCTGTATGCTTAGCTGTAGCAAGATATACAATAGAATATGATTTTGATAGTATATACGATTTTTGGGTGAGACAAGGAGCTGAGGGTGAAGAATATATTGCATACCTTTCTGTTGCAGAATATATGTTTAGAAAAAAAGATAAGATATGGTTAATGATGACAAAAATAAATGAAAGCCCGTATAACATAGCAAGAGAGTCGAGCAGAAAAATAGGAGAGTTGAAAGAAGAAGATATTGAAAAGCTTAAGAAAATTGTTGCTGCTGTTGCAGCAAAATATATAGAAGGTCATTTATTTGCAAAATCAGAGCAATATGGAATAAGAGTTGGAGAAAAAGTTTTTTCTGTTTATGAATATTGTAAAGAAAAAAATGTTAGAATATATATAGAAACAGCAATGCCTGAAAAAGGTGCTGAAGGTGAATTAAGAATAATGTCTGTTTTAGATCATATAAATGCATGCAAAGCTATTGATAATGGAGAACTTATAAATTATTGTATAGATTTTGAGCATCTGCTCACTAATCTTATAGATCCAATTAAAGAGGCAGAAAAATTATTAAAAGAACAACCAGGAGATGGAAAATATATTTCATGTCTTCACATAAATGCTCCTAGGCCAATAATCGGTGCTCACGGTCCTATACAAATGATTTCTCATGATATGTTTATAATCTACAAATTCCTCTACATATTAAGAAAAGCCGGTGTTAAAGATTCTTACATAATTTGGGAAATGGGGGCTTTTGGTGTAGAGCAATCAGCCATTGCTCTAAAGAAAATTGTTAACGAGCTTCTAAAAGAAACAGAACCAGAAAATCTTTCCGCAGAATTTTATGGAATAGATAAAGATTTTGAAGCAAGACAAAGAGCAGCAATTTTAGAGCATGCATTAGATCCTATAAGAGATCTTCTTGTTATGCCAGAAGATAGATTCTCTATAATTGGAAAGCGAGCAGCAGAAAGAGGAAAGGGAAGAGAATGGGAAAGAGAAAGGTATAGATGATACTTCTTGTGCTATAATTTCCAAATTTTTTAATTCTAACAATCTTTATTTTTAATTTTTTTACATAATCTTCTAGGTCTTTTGGAAGTTTTTGATCATAGCCTAGTGCTATGATATCAGGCATCTCCTTTTCTATAGTTTTTCTAAAATCATCTTTATGCCCTATTATAACCTTATCAGCTATTTTCAATCTTTCTAAATTTTCTTTTCTTATTTTTGCAGGAACTTTATATGGCTTTTTATTATTTTTATCATGAGCTAAAACAACAACCAGATAATCACCAAGCTTTTTAGCTTCTTTCAAAAATTTTATATGCCCTAAATGAATTTTATTAAAACACCCTCCTACTAAAACTTTTTTCATACCTTTAATTAATTTTTAAGCTTTTAAGATATTTTGAATTTAATATGGCAACGTTTAAGTTTGTTATCGCAGATAAAGGAAAATGCTATCAAATAGAAAAGGATCAGAATGAATGTGAGGAAATAATAGGATTAAAGATTGGCGATAAATTCGAAGGCTCTATAATTGGTTTGGACGGCTATATTCTTGAGATAAGAGGAGGTACTGATAAGGATGGGTTTCCAATGAGACCTGATATAGAAGGAATAGGAAAGAAGAGAATTCTTATAGGTAAATCCATTGGATTCAGAGGAAAAAAGAGAATAAAGAAAAAATTGGTTAAAATTAAAGGCTTGAGAAGAAGAAAAACAGTAAGAGGAAATACTATAGGAAAGCATATTGTACAAATAAATTGTAAGGTTGTAAAATATGGAGACAAGCCAATAGAAGAAATTATTAAAAAGTGATAAATTTAAATACTTAACTGTTATTTATTTAGATATGGAATACATTAAAAGCTGGGAGATACCGTTCTCATTAAAAAAAGAATCTTTTGGTGGAAAATATCTTAGTAGAACAACGTATACTACAGAGTTGGATTTAAGAGGAATATACAAAGGATTATGGGAAGATTATATAGGAAGGGAAGTAAAAAGCGATAAAGATATGGAAAGATGGATAAAAACAAAAAGAGGATATCAAGAAAAGGTGTTTAGTGAGATGGAAAATCAAATAAGAGAATCGTTAAGTCTCGTCGCAAATCCGAACATGATAGAAGTTTCTGTCATACCTTCATTAGGCATGCCAGAAACATCTTTCGGAATGGGCCAAATTTACATATCTTTAATCGGAGAAGATTTTGGAGAAGGTCCTGTTGAAGATTCAATATTATATTCTCTCTATAAAGCTTCCAGAGAACTCTTAAGAGAAGTTGAAAGAGAGTTTGGAGTAAAAACTAGAGGAGCTGAAAGACTTATAAAAGTATATAGAGTATAAAAGCTGTTCAAGCAAATAAAATTCAGTTTCTCATTTCTCTGCTATTATTTAATGATTTTACATCCATTTTTGAAGCATTTCTTAAACTTCTTAGATTTGATAAGTAGCCAATACTTTCTAAAACCTTTATATAATCATTCAATATTCTACTTTTTTCAATCTCTTCCTTTAATCCTAACCATCCTATATTTCCTATTTTTGTGTCTGCAATTTCTAATATTGTTTCTCTTTCAACAGATGCTTGAATAGCTGGTTTACAATCTATTCCATGAGGAACCAAATCATCTCTGTATAAAAATTCTGTTGGATAAATTTCCCCTTCTTCTACCAAATCAGCAAAATCCCTTAAATTTCTACATTTTCCTCTAATTTTTAGGCTAATCTCTTCAAAAAATTTATGTGGTTTTCTTTCTAACTCTGTAGTTATATAAGCTCTTGCGCAACATCGTGGAAAACCCTCCATAATCTTTCTTTCTATTAAAGATTCTGGATCTTTATGCCTTGAAAGAAATTCATACGATTCTTGTGAAAGTTGATCTGAATATATTCTAATCTCATTTTCTCCTTTTTCGTATGGAATTCCCAATTCTCTTATAAGATCTTCTTTTTCAGAAGAATATTGAATGTTGCCAACCCTTTTTGGGCATAAAAGACGAGTATAATAAGATGGTGCTGTTGTCAAAATCATTCTAAATGCTTCTTCTCCGCTAATTATCCCTTCCTTTAGTCCATGAGATATTATTTCATATATATCTTCTCTATCTACTATTGTTGTATAAACCATGATTAGAGGTTAGGGCCGAAAATCTTTAATTTTTATTCTAAATTAGTTTTTTCTTTAAATCTTTTAGTGAATTTATTCTCATGGTTTTTGAAAGATATATGAATGAAATATAACCTAAAATGAAACTATAACCCAAGGTCATGGCTCTACCGATAAGTACAGTAGAAGCAGCTATCGGTTTTGAAAAACCAAGATAAATAAGAAGTAAAATCATTATTGCTTCTGTTCCACCAATACCTCCTGGCAAGAAACTTAAAAGGCTCATAATAATTGAAATTGAAAGAATGGAAGAAAAATCTATAACGCTCAAATTATTTTGTGTTAAAGAAGAGGAGATTAAAAAGAATACTGCACCATCCAAGAGCCATACAAGAATTGTTAATATGAAAGATAAAAAAATATTGAAATATTTTATTTTTGTAGAAGAGTAAAAATTTTTAACAAAGTTATCATCAACATTTTTGAATATGTAGAATTTTTTTAGAAATTTAAATATATAAGTCCCAATCTTTTTGTTTTTTAAGGCAAATAATAAAAAAACAACAAAAGCAAAAAACAGATAAAAAGATGATAATGCTAAAAGCTTATAGGTTTCTCCAAATTTATTCATAAAAATATCAATTCCTATAAACCCAAAAAGAAGAAGAACTAACATATCAAGTATCCTTTCCCATATAACACTAGGCAAAGTTGAAGATATTGATTTTCCAGTCTTTAATTTTAATAAAAGAGATTTTGTTGGTTCGCCACTTTTTCCTGGGGTTAGGTTACTTATAGTGATACCAAGCAACTGAATAGGAATCAAATCCTTCATTTTTACATTATCTAATAAAAATCTCCACTTAAGAACTCTAATAAAAGTTGCTAAATTTGCAATTATAAATGTTATTAAAATAACCTCTATTTTTACTTTACTTATTTCTTTAAAAGTTTCTTGAGGATTTACAAAGATCAGTATTGCTGATAATATTATAAAAGAGAAAATAAATAAGAGAAACCTTTTCATCTATGCAACAACCTCATATATCTTTCCTATTGTTATATTGTTATATTTAAAATCCTTTATTTCTTTCAAATGCTTTTTAAATTCTGGTGAAAAAGGATCGAAATCATCTATTTTATATGGCAAAACAAGCAGAGCATCAAACTTTTTTACATCCGGATTTCTATTCGCAGGATCTAACCAGAAATTTATTTTCAAATATTTAACACCATTTTTTGATAGATATTCTTCATATTCTTTTTTATATCTTATTAACAGAGGGTCGAATATATTTACTATATTACCATTTTCATCAATATCAAAATCCAAAGAAACCCAATTTGCTTGCCAATATAGATATTTTATGTTATATTTTTTTATTATCTCAGAAATTTTTTCGGAATTATTTCCATAAAAAAGAACGGCAGCATCTACCCATCTTTTATCTACATCTACATACATTCCAGAATGTGCTCTTCTTGAATTTAGTACCTTTCTACCGGAAATACCATTAAGCATGAATGATATTTCATTTGTACTTGCGAATACATCATTAACTTTGGTGTTTTCCCTTATCCAATTAGACAATTCATAAATATATTCTGGAAGTGGTTGCATTCCAGTTTTTATCCATATATCGCTATTAATCCTTTCATCAAAAATTTTTATTGAAAGAATTGCAGAAAATATAACAACAAAAACAAAAAATTTTGTAGAATTTATTTTTAATTTTTCAAATATCATTAAAATTCCAAAAGTAAAAAGCAAAGGTTGTAATGTTATGAATATATAGCTAACCATAAGCCTTGAGAAAAAATCTGTACCAAAAAGAGGAAATGTTATGAGATAATGAAATCTTGAAAGAAGCAATGCAGAAAGAATAATTAAGATATATTTCTCTTCAAAGCCCTTCTTTTTTACAATTAAATAGAAAATTCCTAAAATAGAGAATATACTTAATATCAAATAAAAAATATTATCGCTTCTAACAAAAATTTCATATAATGATTTTATAGTGTATTCAATAATATTTACAGAAGAAAAATCTGTTTGATCATATTCTGAAATTTTATTTACTGTAGAAAGATGATGAATGAATATTGGTTTAAACCAATAAAGTTGTGATATTGCAATTCCTATTATTATTGTAATAAAAAAGTATTTCTTGTTAATCAAATTATTTTTTAGGTTAGATAAATTTATTGTAAAAGCTTTTTTGGAAACTTTTACTACATATTTTCCTTCTTCGAACTCTCCGAAAAAGAACAGATAAAAAAATGTTAGAAAAACAAAAGCACAAGCCATAAAAAAAGCCATTACATGAGATATTCCTATTAATCCAAAAGAAATTCCTGCAAGAATGTAATATCTTTTTTTATTAGTTTTCAAAGCTTTATATAAAAGATAAAAGAATAGCGGCATTACTACAACTTCTGTAAAATAAGAATATTTGAAGACTGGAAAATTTGATAAAATTAGACAAACAGGAATTAAAGAAATAACATCATCTTTAAAAAATTCTTTAGAAAGAAAATAAACTATTATTGAAGAAATTATCATAAAAAACAAACTCGAATAAAGATTAGCAATTATTAATGAAATTCCAAAAATCTTTGAAATTATTACAATAATCAATTGATAAAAGAATGGAGCCCAAGGAGTCTCTCCTAAAAGCTGAGAATTTTCAAATATTGAGCCGCCATCTAAAATATGATACATCATCCCGAGATGATAATATAGATCTCCCCCATATATTGGGCTGGGTAATTGTTTAAATTTTGATATTAAATCATAATTAAGAAAAAGGAAAACAAATATTAATGAAAAAAATAAAATTATACTAATTTTTATTTTCATTTTCTCACTTCAAGATTTCTTTAGCCTCCTCCAAATCTTCGATTGTATTTATGTTTGTATATTTTTCACATATTGGAAATATTTTTACAATTTTTCCATCATCTATCGCGCATTGTATCAGGTCAGGAAGCTCTTTCTCCCCTCTTTCAGGATGAATTGGTGTTCTTTCTATGTAATTAATAATTTCATTTTTGAAGATACAATGTCCTGTACCCTGAATATTATTTAAAGGATTTTTAGGTTTTTCTATAAGTCGGAATATTCTTCCTTTTTCATCTACCATAACACTATATGTTCTGCTAATTTTACTTTTATCATCTACAAAACAAACTCCACAAATACCAAATAAATCATTTTCTTTAAATTCTTCAACCATCTCTTTATGTTTACTATTTATTAAAACCTCATCACCAAGCAAAAGAAAGAAGTCATCACCTTCTAAATAATCTTTTGCACATTCAATTGCGTGAACAATCCCTTTTTGCTCTTTTTGTATAACATATTTTATTCTTTTATCTCTAAATTTTATTCCATAATTGTTTATTATATCTTCCGCTTTATGACCAACTACGACAATTATTTCTTTTATATCTTCAATATCAGCGGCTCTTTCTAAGTTATATTCCAAAACAGGCTTTCCTTTTAGATTTAGCATACATTTATTTGTTTCATTAGTTATTTCTCCCAATCTTTTTCCTCTTCCTCCTGCAAGAATCAATGCTTTTATTTAAACCACCTTAAAAAGTGATATATTATTTTCTATCCATTCTATCATCTTTTCTATTCCTTCTCTATTTGTTGTTTTCGGTTCCCACCCAAGTTTTTCTTTAGCTCTACTTATATTACAAACAAAATACCATAAATCTCCAGGCCTTTCTTTTTCATATATTATTTTTTGTTTTTTTCCTGTAATTTCTTGTATTAGCTCTAGACATTCCTTTAACGATATTATATTTCTTTCTCCCCCACCAATATTATAAGTTCCTGGTGCTTGTTTTTTAAAGAAAGCGTCAAATGCATGAACAACATCTTTAACATAAACAATATCTCTAACCTGCTTATCAGTTCCGAATATTTTTATAGGAATTTCAAGTAAAGTTCTTATCGCAAAGTTAGCTACCCATCCATGATCCTCTCCACCAATTTGCCTCGGCCCATAAAATCCAGTTAATCTGAAATTAGCCGCCTTTAATCCATACATTTCTATATATGTATTCACATAAATTTCAGAAGACATCTTTGAAGCATGCAAAGGAGTAATCCTTCCTTGAAGTGTGGGCGAATCTTCATCTATGTCAACAGGGTCTCTAAAGAATCTAGTTTCACCTTCTTTTAATTCTTCATTTATTTTGTTTCCATAAACATGAATTGTAGACGAATTTACTATGGGAATATCATACTTCCTTGCAGTTTCTAGAACATTAAATGTGCCCAACACATTTGTCGTTATGTCTAGCTCAGGATTTTCTATGCTTATAGTCATTGCAGGTTGTGCTGCTGTATGTGCTATAAAATCACAATCCTTTGCAACCTTAAACAAAATTTCTTTATCTCTTATATCTCCAATAACAACTTCAACTCCAATAGATTTTAAAAAATCTAAATTATAATTTCTCAAAGCATCTACATTATAACCAGTTCTAATTAGTTCGTGTTTTGTTAGATTATCTAAAGCTATAACTTCTTCACCATTTTTTTTATAATATTCGCAGATATGAGAACCTAAAAATCCGCAACCGCCAGTAACCAATACTTTCATTTTTATCACACAATTTAATTTTTTATCAATTAAATTTTTATATTAATTGGTACCTAGATGCGTATGAAAATATTGTTAATACATCCCGATATGAGTTTTTACGGTGGGGCAGAGCTTGTAATTGTTAGGTTTGTTAATTTTATTTCAAAAGAGCACGATGTTTCAATTCTTACTAAATCAGTTTCAAAAGAGATTAAAAAAGAATTAAAAAACATAAAAATAATAACACCAAAAACAAAAAACAAGGATAATATAAAAATAAGAAAATTTTTGGAGAATTTTATTGAGCTGAGAAAAATATTCGAAGAAATTTATAATAACTATGATGTTATAAATGTTCACAACTTTCCTGCAGAATATGTGCCTTTTATTCCAAAACCTCTTTCCGAGAATGTTGTTTGGTATTGTAACGAACCACCTATGCCTATATATTTTTCAAAAAGCATTTTCTCTAAAATTTTAAGAAAAATAGATAGGTTTATAGTAAGGAAATATTTAAAATTTTCAGCAGTTGCAGATGAATTTAATGCAAAAAGGTTTGAAAAGATATACGGGATAAGACCAGAAATAATACATTATGGAATAGATTATGAATTTTTTTCTAAAGGTAAGAAAAAGAAAAATAGAAAAGATTTTGTTTTAATTCAAGTCGCAACATTAACTCCATTAAAAAATCAAATAAGAAGCATAAAGGTTGTTGAAAATCTCAAAGAAAAAATACCAGGAATAAAACTTTTTTTAGTCGGGTGGGGAGAAGAAAATTATACAAAATTTTTAAAGGATTATGTAAAGATGAAAAAATTGGAAGATAATGTTATTTTTACAGGTAATGTAAGTAGAGAAGAAGTTAGAAAATTTTATAAAATGTCTGATATAGCATTATTTCCAGTAAAATCTCAAGGAAGTTGGCTTTCTCCTTTCGAAGCATTGTCTGCAGGAGTTTTTGTTATAGTATCAAATCAAATAACATGTAAGGATATAATCAAGAAATATAAATTAGGTATAGTTACAAACAATTTTGAAAGAGCTGTTCTAAAAGTTTATGAAAATAAAGAATATTTTGAAAATGAAGTAGAAAGAGCAAAATTTTGGATAAAGAAAAATCTCACGTGGAAAAATTTTTCTCAGAAAATGATATCTCTATTTGAAAAATGTGTAGACAAAAATCTTCAATAATCCTCTTTATAAATTACACAACCTTTGCAGGCAGGTGGAAACCTCCCTTTTCTTAAAGTTTCTCTAAGCTCTTTAAATCTTTCTCCGTTCCAAATATCTTTGAAAGGTTTTTCAAAAATGTTTCCCATCGAATATTTTCTTTGATACCATCTTCTATTATATTCATTTTGTTCACAACAAGGTATTACAGTTCCATCTGAAAATATAAAAGGCTCTAACCAAGCAAAACATTTTCTACAAGAAGGCAAGTCTTTTGAAATATTCACAGCAAATTTTATTTTTATTCCATGCTTTTCTGCTCTCATTTCAGCTTCTTTTATTATCTTTTCAGGAACATTTTTTACATAATATTTTCTTATCTCTTTGAAAGGGTGTAATATGTTAGTGAAAAGAATTGTTTCTGTAGGTAAAATTTTTTCTTCACCTTTTTTTATAAGTTCATAAACAAAATCTACATAATCAGGTATCTCTTTCACATTTATTTTATTAACAATGAAATGAAAAGAAATTTTAGGATATTTTGATTTAAGTTTGTTTTTAATCTTTATAAAATTTCTTAAATTGTTAATCACAACATCAAAATTTGCACCAACTCTTATCTTTTCATATGTTTCTTTTGTACAGGCATCTAGAGAAATGTACAACCTTGTAATCAACTCATCCTTTATTATATTTTTAGATATTTCTTTTGTTAAGTATATGAATGGATCATATAACTCAACACTTATACCCTTTTCTTTAGCATAATATAACATTTTCATAAAATCTTTGTTGAGAAAGCTTTCTCCTATTCCTGTTAATCCGACCCAGAAAAGATTTGGAAACTGATCTATAATATATTTGAATTGCTCAAAATTCATATCAATAGGTTTTTCATTCCAATAAGTATGTTCACACATTATACATCTTAAAGAGCATCTTGTTGTAGGTTCTATCTCTATTTGTGTTGGATATGGTATTATGTTAAATTTTTCCATTACAAACTTTCCAAAGCTTCTTATTCTATCTGAATATAGAACTCTAGTCATAATTTCTTTATATAATTTTTTAGTTACCATATCTAAATATAACCTAATCAAATTTTAATTCACAACATTTTCATAAATCCTTTCAACATCTTTTGTAATCTTGTTCCAATCAAATCTTTCAGATGTTTTTATTCCATTTTTTGCCATTTCTTTTCTTATTCTCTCATTCTCTAATAAATATTTTATATTTTTGGCTAGCTCTTTAACATTTCTTTCTTCAACCAAAATCGAATTCTTATTATCACAAAAATCTTTATATGCTTCTTGTTTATAAGCTATTGGTACTGTTTTGCATCTCATCGCTTCTATCATTACAATACCAAAACCTTCTCTTGTAGATGGAAGAACAAGAATTTCACTTTCCTTCATTATCTTAATAACATCCTCATAATTTTTCTTATAACCTAAAATTTCTATGTTATTTTCTAATTTCTTTCTTTTTATCATTTTTTCTAAACTCTCTTTTAAAATTCCGCCTCCAACAATTTTGCATTTTATATTAGGTATATCCTTTTTCACAATTTCTATCGCACATATTAAATCTTCAATATGCTTATGTGGTACAAGCCTACCAACAAAGCATATCTGATTCTCTTTCTTTTTTGCTTTTATTTTGTCAATGAGCTTTATGTCAATTCCATTCGGCACTATTTCTATCCTTTTTTCATCAACAGAGAAATTTTTTATTATTAAGTCTTTTGTAGCAGAGCTTACTGTTATTATTTTATCATAAGGTAAAGAGCAAACAACCCTTTCAATAAATTTTCCGATTGGGTTAAAAATTTTTTTCCCAAGACTTTCGCCCCACATATTAAGATAAACGTCATGTATAGTTGCGATTATTGGAATTTTTTCTATTTTTGATTTTAAAAAACCTGAGATGCAAGGAAAATATGTATTACAATCCAAAACATCAAAATTTTTTAATTCTTGAAAAATGCTTGAAAAAAAATAAAATGGAAGGGGTTTTAAATTCCTTTTATCTAATGGATGTTTTAATAAACCAATTCTATGAATATGAATATTTTCAAAAACCTCATAATTTTTAGTTTCTTTTAATTTCATTGTATAGATATGCACTTCATGATTTTTAGCAAGCCTTTTTGCTATTTGATAATATCTATTTTCTCCTCCACCCAAAACATAAGGCCAAAATAATTCTGAAAATATAGCTATTTTCATTTTTGTTTCCTCCTTCAAGTTTCCAAAAATTCGTTTAACCTTTTTAATGCAAACAATTTTTCTTTTTCCCCAATTTTAGCTTCTTCTATTGCTTTAGTTAAAATTTCTATTGTAGTATCATAATGATTTTTATTTATTTTATATGGTACACCGTCCTTTCCTCCATGAGCAAATGAAAATTTTACAGGATCCTTCCAAGATATTTCTTTACCATAAATAATTTGTGAAACCAAAGCCAAAGCTCTTATTGTTTTTTGTCCAATACCATTTATTTCTAACAATTCTTCATAATCCTTAGGATTTATTTCATAAGCTTTTATTAACGAATTTATTACATTTCTATCTATTTTAATTTCATGATGAAAAGGCATTTTTAGATTTTTAGTTTCATTAAAAAAATCATTTAATGTTGATTGTCTCATAAGTTTTTTTCCAATATTATCTTTAACCAATTCAACACTAATCTTTCTAATTTCTTTATTTTCCTTAGATGTCATATTAAGCACAAAATCCTCTTTTTTATCACAACATATTGCATTGTGTGGCTCTTCTGTAAATTTTTCTATTTTTGTTGATATCCAATGATATCTTCTCGCATATCTGTTTTTAACATTCATGCCCTGCTGAATTACAACCCATTTACCATCTTCAGAAAATATAAAGCAATGATGATATAAATTATAACCATCTTGTACAGCAACATTATCTATCTTAGCAGCCATTCTTGATGAATATATAAGTCTTTCAACATTTTTTGTGCTCAAATTAATTTTTTCACATATTTTTTCAATTTCTTCTGGAGTTTTTCTAGAGACTTTACCTTTTCCACCAGCAATATAAATTCCAATATTTTCATTATTCAACGCTTCCTTTAAAGCTCCACATAATGTTGTTGTGGTACCAGAGCTATGCCAATCAAATCCTAAAACACAGGCAAATGACTGAAAGAAAAACGGATCAGAAATTCTATTCAAAAATTCATCTTTAGAATATTCAAGTATTATAGCTTCTGATATACATTTTCCCAATTTTTTCATTCTATCAAAAAGCCATTTAGGGCATTCGCCATAATGTAAAGGAAGCTCAGCAATTCCTACATTCTTCATATTATTAAATCAAAAGATTGAAATATTAAAGCGATGAAATAATATTTTTAATGATGATATACGATTTATCTTTAATAATAATTCTTTCAACATCCTTAGCAATAATACTTTGGAAATTTAAGCAACCCCCAATTTTAGCATATATTATTGCTGGGGCTTTAATTGGAAAGGGTTTAATTAAAGAATATTTTTATCTTTTTTCAGACTTAGGAGTAGCATTTCTTTTATTTTTAGTAGGAATAGAGCTTAGTTTAAATAAAATAAAAAACTTAGGAGTAGTTTCAACTGTTATAGGTATAGGCCAAATAATTTTCACTGGATTTTTTGGTTATTTGCTATGTTTTTTATTAGGATTTTCTCATATTAGTTCGCTCTATATTTCAATAGCTTTAACATTCAGTTCAACAATAATAATCATAAAATTATTATCAGAAAAAAATGATTTGGATACTTTATATGGTAGAATTGCTGTTGGATTTTTATTGGTTCAAGATTTTTTTGCCGTAATAGCTTTGCTATTTTTAGGTATAGGAGCTCCTTCTTCTCAAAGCCTTTCAGCAATATTAAGAGCAATTTTTAGTGGGATAGAATTGTTTGCTCTCTCTTTTTTGTTTGGAAAATATATTCTACCTAAAATATTTAACTCAATCTCAAAATCCCAAGAACTACTTTTTCTTTCATCAATTTCTTGGTGCTTGTTTTTTATGTATATTGCTTATATAATGAATTTTTCTGTTCAAATTGGCGCATTCTTAGCAGGAATTTCTCTTGCATCATTACCTTTTTCTTATGAGATAAGCGCAAAGATAAAACCTTTAAGAGATTTTTTTGTTGTTCTATTTTTTGTTTTATTAGGTACTCAATTATCTCTAAAAATAAATTTTTCAGTTATTATTCTTTCATTATTTGTTTTGATAGGAAATCCTTTGATTGTTTATCTTTTAATGATACTCTTGAGATATAGAAAAAGGACAAGCTTTTTTGCAAGCTTAGCTACTGCGCAAATAAGTGAATTTTCTTTAATACTAGCAAATTTAGGAGTTTCTTTAGGTCATATTTCTCAAGAAACTTTTTCAATAATAGCAACTGTAGGAGCAATAACGATAGCAATTTCAAGTTATATGATAATTTTTAGCGAAAAATTATACAAAATATTTTCCTCATTTCTTTTTGAAAGAAAAATAACTGTAGAAAAATTCAAAGTTCCGAAAAATTTAAAGAATCATATAATTTTGATAGGATGTCATAGATTAGGATATTCTATTTTAGAATATCTTAAAGAAGCAAAGAAAAGATTTATTGTTATAGATTTTAATCCAGAAATAATAAAGATGTTAGAAAAAAATAACGTATCTTATATTTATGGAGATGCTACAGATACAGAAATTTTAGATAAAGCAAATATTAAGAAGAGCATTCTAATAGTTTCTACAATACCAAACTTAGAAGAAAATATTTTTATCGTAAATAAGGCAAAATCCTTGGGAAAGTATATAATAGTTACAGCAAATCATTTAATGGATGCAAAAGAGCTTTATAATGCAGGAGCAGATTATGTAATATTGCCTCACTTCCTAGGAGGAGAAAAAGTTAAATCTTTACTTCAAAACATTTTTAAGGATATAAAAATTATAAACAAAATAAGAAATAATCATATCAATTATATTGAAAAAAGAAAAAAACTTGGACATTATTGATTTTATGAAAAAGATCCCAAACATAAATGAAATAAAGAAAATTGCAATAGACGCAGGATCTTTTCTAATTAAAAATTTTAGAAAGGATTATAAAGAAATAAGAAAGCAAGGAAAGGATTTAAAAACAATTTATGATATAATGTCAGAAAAATTGATAAAAAATAAGATACAAAAAATTTATAAAGATCATAGCATTCTTGCAGAGGAAACGGGTTTTTTAGAAAAAAATAAAGATTTTATTTGGATTGTAGATCCATTAGATGGAACATCAAATTTCATGAATTCAAATCCATTCTTTTCTATTTCAATAGCATTTGCTTATAAAAAAGAAATAATTAAATCTGTAGTTTATGCACCATTTTTAAAAGAGTTGTATTATGCTGAAAAAGGTAAAGGGGCTTTTTTGCTTGATATGATGAGAAATAAAAAGACCAAGCTAAAAGTTTCCAATACAAAAGACATAAAAAATTCTTATATTGTTTCTTGCGAAGGAGGAGAAAAGAATAGAAAAAGAATTGCAAAAATTTATTACAAAATAAGATCAAAAGTTTTAGATTTCAGGAAATTAGGTTCAGGAGCATTAGAATGTGCTTGGATTGCTTCTGGAAGAAGTGATGCTTTTATTGTAACAAAGATTTCTCCTTGGGATGTTGCAGGAGGAGTATTATTAGTTAAAGAGGCTGGAGGAAAAATAACGGATTTTAAGAACAGAGAATGGAATATATTTTCAGAAAGCGATTTGATAATTTCGAATAAAAAAATTCATAATAAGCTTGTGAAA